>NZ_JBXVVK010000005.1:0-178781 GCF_057219715.1 Staphylococcus sp. 510
ATTTCATTGAATCAAAAGGAGTGTATTCTTATAAATAACTCTCAATTAACTTCACGTACTTGATTACTTAATTACAACTATACGCTTATTTTGAGAAAAGTAAAGCCTTTTTAGTAAATTCTTTTAAATTTATTTTATTTTCAAAAATTGTGAACTGCTATTTGTATTAAAATCAGCTTTAAATTAATCTAATACTTAGAATTTATAAATGTGATTTATTTTATATGCAAAATAGTTTCTAAGTAAGATTTCTTCTAATACAAAGAGAGGATTTGATTACTTTGCATTGAACATTTCGTTTAATATATTAATACCTTGGTCATATACTGATTCCATTTCATATACATATGGGTGAATATCATCCATATTTACATTTTCACTAATTAAGCATTCCCTAGCTAATAAATAAAACGTTCTCATAGGAGCAATAAATTCAATATTTAAATTAATATAATCATCATGAATATGACAATAAAAACTGAGATTGACTAATAAATGATCCACCTCATTCAATAAAATCATTTTTTCATCATTGACATTGCACGACGAATTTTTAAGTAAGATTTCATATAGATTCGTAAGTTTCATATAAAGACTTGTCATATTTCCTTTTAAAAAGCGGAACTCTTTATTTTTATCCATTAGATTTCCACCTACTCATTTATTGTCATGTTTTTATAATTCTGAGCAAAGATTTTTAATATCTATGCTTCTTCGTATTGTTTAAAATATGCTTCATCTAAATGATTGAGATGGATATTCTCTATTTGCAATGTGACATGTCTTAATCCATATTTATCTTTAAGTAATTTAGAAACTTTATTTATTGTTTCATAAGGAGACTTAATATATTCATCACTAAGTACAACATGCGCACTTAAAGAACTATGATTGGTTGTAATGCTCCATAAATGGAATTCATGAACATCAATGACACCTTCTACTGATCTCATATCTTCAATAATGATATCTGTGTTGAAACCGTCAGGCACACGTTCCATTAATACTTTCCATGCATTTTTAATAATTTTAAATCCACCATTAAATATAATTAATGAAATAATAATACTAATAATCGGGTCAATCATATTCCATCCCGTTAAATAAATGAGTACTACTGCTACAATGACACCTACAGAGTTTAATAAATCACCAAAAAAGTGCCATAATGCGCTTTGTATATTAATATTATCTTCTTTTCTTAAAGACGCTACTAAAATCAATGTCAAAACAACATTAACGACTAACCCTAAAATAGCTATGACAACCATAAGACCACTTTCTACAGGTCTTGGATGAATAATTCTCATAATCCCTTCATACATAATACCTAGTGAAATTACTATAAGAGCCAAACCATTTAAAAAGGCCACTATAATTTCTAATCTCATAAAACCGTAAGTATAATTCTTAGTAGGTGCTTTACTTGCAAAATATATTGCTACCATGGAAAGTGCTAAAGCAAGCACATCACTCAACATATGAAATGAATCTGATAACAATGCAAGCGAATTAGATACGATCCCTCCTACAAATTCTACTATTGTAAAAAAGAGCGTGATAATTAAAGATAACCATAATGTTGTCTTAGAACTATTTTGAAATTTACGATGTTCAACATGATGAAAATATTTTGTTTGATTATTCATAGATAGTCTCCTTTGTTAGAAACACATCAATCATATACAGTTTCTTAAGTTATATTTTTAATCTTTATTATTTCCCTTCTTATTTTGGCTAAAGATGTTGAGTATGATAAACACAAATACTGGGAAGAAGATAATGAAAAAGGTCATATCAATTCTCCTTTTGTTAGAATGCAACTCATTAAAATTATTTATTTCATTCTTTCAACTTTATAGTACCAATTGTTCTATATCAATTCAAAATTACACGAATAACTTTATAGTTTCTATTTATATATCAGATAAAATTGTCTTATATAACAAATTAGTATCTATACAATCTATTGTCATTTTAAAATTGATAAAAAGTATTTTAAGTTATCAATCATTATAACTAAAAGTGATTACTAAAAACCCTGTCATAACAGTATTATTAATATATATGTAAATAACAAATAAAGGAGATATGTTTAATGAAAGAAAACTATAATGAAGAACAGCAAAGAAAACAATGGGAACAATTCCAAGAGTTTCAAAGACAACAGGAAAAGCAAAAGTATGCAAAACCTAAATCTAAGAAACCATGGATTTGGGTTGGTGTAGGTTGTCTCGTTTTCTTTATTTTAATTATTATTGGCATTGTTGCATTAACCTTTGGTATGAATGGTGGATTCAAACATCATGCTACCGGTACAAAAAATTATAAAATCGGTGATACCATTAAAAACGGTGATTTAGAAGTTAAAGTTAAATCAATTGAAAATACTAAAGCTGTTGGACCTTCAATTGCACCTACTAATGCGAAAGATACATTTGTTGTCGCAGATGTTTCAATTAAGAATAAGGGAGACAAAGCATTAACAATCGATAGTCAAATGTTTAAATTAAAATCTGGAGATAAATCATTTGAAGCAGATGCCACTGGTTCAGTATCTGCTAACCAAAGTGATGACGGAAGTATCACTAATTCATTTTTCTTAGAACAAATTAATCCTGACAGTACTGCTGAAGGAAAAGTTGTCTTCGATGTTTCTGAAAAAGTTGCTAATACTAAAGATAAAAAACTAGAAATCACATCTAGCTTATTCAGTGCTAAAAGTATAACTGTAGATCTGTCTGATGCTAAAACATCTACAAAAGATAACAAAGATGATGATACTAATAACAACGAAAGTGATTCATCTGCCACATCAGGTTCAGCGGATGACACTTCATCAAGTAATACCGGTAATTCAACTTCATCATCTGCATCACCTTCATCAAACACTGGCAGTCATCAAGACGCTAGTAGTAGTTCGTCCAAAGCAACACCATCTAAAGAAGATTCATCATCTTCAGCACCGAAAGAAAGTGAACCTCAAGAGTCAAAATCAGCTATACCAAATAGTGAAAACACACCAAAATCATCTAATGACGTTACATCAAATAGCGCGCCTTCAAGTGCACCTAGTGACAGTAGTTCAGAGTCAGAATAAAATATTAACATCGTGATCACATTAAAAGATAAATACGTACCAAATCAATGCCACTCATTTTCGGAGTGGCATTTTTATATTTTGAAATATTGCCCTGATATGATATCACTTTAAATTTGATATCGCTATACGTTAGAATGACACCACAATGTTATTAACACATTGTAGCCAAATAATATAAATGAAGGATATTGAGACATGAAGAAACCCTTTTTTATTTTATTATCAAGTTGTTTAATTTTAGGCGCTTGTGGCAACCAAGATTCTGAACAAAAAGATGAACATAAAAAAACTGAACATAAAAAATCAAATGACTCAAAAAAAGACAAAGAAAACTCTAAAAATAAGCGATCTAATGACCCTAAGAAAGATAATATCAAAGATTACGACGAAGAAAAGAAAGATTCAAAAAAAGATAAGGATAAAAAGAAAGATAAAACTAAAAAGCAATCTTCATCTCAAAGCAAGCCTAAGCAAAATAAACAGACACCTACTCAAAATAACGGGCAAAATGCACAACAAGGAAGTCAATCCCAACAGTCTAATGGTCAAAATCAACAACAATCACAATCGCAGCAACCACAACAATCTAATGGCCAAAATCAACAACAATCGCAATCTCAACAACCGCAACAATCCACTGGACAGAATACACAACAATCACAATCTAGTGGTCAGAACACAATGCCCGCTTCAAATTAACTATAGTTAAAACATAGTAATCCGAACTAACTATATAATATTGAAACTATGATTCAAATCCCGCTTTCCTAACATGTTAGGAGCAGGATTTTTAATTTTTCTAAAATATAAATAATAGTATAAAAATAACCCACAATTCTAAGCATTGCAGGTTGAGTCGTACACTCTAATTCTATTTTTTATCAATAAATCTTTAATCCTTTAATGATTTTAAACCGCTTTTTATATCTCTGAATAAATCGCTAGATCCTAACAAATTAGAAACCGTTATCATGATAAAAGCTATTATTTTACCTATCAAATCCATATATATGACCTCCATAGGCTTTTAATTATATTTACCACGAAATAATAGTAATGTAACATAAAACAATCCTATTCTAATTTAAAACGAAATTACATAACATTATGCAATATTAAATAAGGTGTCCTTTCATTTTCAAAGGACACCTTATTTTTTACTTTTTACCAAAGCTTCGAATATTTCTTATTACTTTACTTACCCGACGCCACCACAAATTATGTCTTTCTTTCACCTTACTTAAAGTAATCATATCTTCCTCTAAGATAACAAAATCAAGATTTGCATTTTCTTTCATATGAACAGGATTGGTACTTCTTGGAAGTGGTAAAACACCAATTTGCAAGTCATATCGAATAGATAATTGTGGTACAGATACACCATATTTATCAGCAACGCGTTTAACAACCGGATCGTTTATCAGTTTGCCTGTGGCATTAGGTGAATAAGCCATAATCAAAATATCATGCTTTTCACAGTATTCCATAATATCCCTAGGTGTAAGTCCAATATGTACTTCAACTTGATTAACTGCAGGTTTAATCTTCCCGTTCTTCAGAATATTTTCTAAGTCTGCTATTTCAAAGTTAGAAACACCAATAGAACGAATCTTACCTTCTTCTACCGCTTCTTCCATTGCTTTCCATACTGCAAGATTTTCATCAAAATATGGCTTAGGACTACCTACAAGAAGTTCTCTCCAAGGTTTCGGCGAATGAATTAATACTTGATCAATTACTCCAATATCCAATCTTTCAATAGAATTCTCAATACAAGCTTTAGCGCCTTCATAGGTTTTTACCTCTGGCGGAATCTTTGTAGTGACAAAAATATCTTCTCTTGGAATACTAGATTCACGAATTGCCTTACCTACACCTTCTTCATTTTCATAATGAATAGCAGTATCAATATGACGATAGCCTATTTCAAGTGCCTCTTTCACTGCTAATATCACATTTTCATTAGAAATTTGCCATGTTCCAAAAGCAATTTTTGGCACTTCTAATTGGTTGTTTAGTGTATATTTTTCTTGTAATACCATAAATATCTTCCTCCTTGATTTGTCTCGTTTCATTTCTGTATTTTCTTTGTATTAATGCTATATTTCAATGTCGCATTGATAGAGAGAAAGAATCTGTCACTAATTTTTCAACTAAATGGTATTCTTCATTTCACCAAACAACTGATTTATAACTACTGTATCCCACCTATTAAATAACGTAGTGCCTCCATTGCCTCTTCTTTATCCATCTGATTTTTGCGAATAAAACTCCTGTCCAAAATCATATGAATGGTGTTGGCATAATGTTCTGACATCTGATCATATGATAATTGATACTTTTTAGAAGGTGGACAAGTTACTAGAATAGTATAAATCTGTTGCCTAATATATTTTCTTAACGATTCAGCAAATCGGCCATCATTAGTATTATGTGTCATAATTTTTTCAATATTATCTCTGTATCCATTTAAATAGTCGTAACAACGCTCAAATAGTATATAAGGTCTTTTTTCTGGCGTAAGTGAATCATAATTGTCAACGACCATATCACTAGCTATTCTTTGCCAACAATAATTTAAAAGATCATTAATATCATCAAAATAATTATAAAAGGTTGCTCTTGGATAGTTGGCTTTCTCACACAACTCATTAATAGTAATTTTCTCCAATGGTTTAGTTTTCAATGTCCAAAAGAGTATTTTAGCAAATTCTTTTAATGTTCGTTCTGCAAACTTAGTCATCTTTTTATTTGTATCGTATTTCATTTATTCAAGTACTTTCCTTTTTATAATCGTCTGATATCTATTTGTATGATACCGTCTACCATATAGTAATACAAGCACCATATTGTTGAATTCGTCTATCCTTTTGCAGATTTTAAAATATGTCTATCTATGTGTTTTCATAAAATTTTTCTACAAAACAATAAAAAAGCTACCATTGAAGGTAACTTTTCAATAATAATATAAGTTCTATTTTAAATATGATAAATATATTGCTATTACCACTAATACTAATGCAATTGCACCATGTCCAAACATATTAATTTTAATTTGCGTTTTATTCAAACTCTGTCCCCTATTCATACGCTTATAATTTAATTGATATAAAAATGTCCAAAACGTTGCATATATTAATATAAATAATAATCCTAAAATTATTGCCACATATATACTAATAATAATCATCCTTCATATTATGATGTGATATTACATTCAATAAACAATATAAGAGCTCACCTATTTTGCTTGGCGTTAATAATAATAGACGCTATTCCTAAACAAAATAAATAGAAAACCATCAAATAAATAGCCATATTATCCGTCTTGATATAAAATTTAAACAGAATAAATGATAATAGCGCGACTATGATATGAAATAAACAGTAATAAAAGATTTTTTCCAAAATAATGAATCTTTTATAAAATCCCCCTCTTATACATAGTATTAATCTTCAGATGAATCACCCATTAATTGATATATAACATATACCACAACCACAATAATCGTAAGCAAGTCAAACGAATGTATAAATGCATCGCCAAATGAATGATCTAACCAAAAGAAACGAATTAAGAATAACAAAATTGATTGAAATAAAATAGCAAAGAAAATATTAATTATGGATTTAGCTAATATAAAATTATAAACAATATATATCATTCCTAATATGGTAACAGTCCACATTAATATATGAGGTAGCATCTAATCATCCTTTAATAAGCGTTATAACAAAGTCATAATAATGAATTATTTAGCTCAATGCTCTACGAATTCAATTATTTTTATTAAATTGAGCATTAATATAAATTAATAAAATACCAATCAACATAAAAATCAAATGTCCTATTCCACTAAAAATTTTAGATTGGTTCAGATTTAATAAATGAAAAATAATTGGTTGCAATATGATTAATAATAATAGGTACAAACCTAATTTAATTGAAGTAAAATACTTTGCCATATTAGCACCTTCTTTTATTAAAACATTAACAAACTTTAGTTATTTCGTCATTAAAGTGATGAAGTCAAATTATTGAATGATGCTTTTAATATTTCATAATTACTAATATAAATGATCCCTTTTTAACACTTATGTATTAGAATTGGACACTTAAGAAATCCACAACAACTCTGTATGAATTACTCTAAACTGAAAATATAGTCCAATTGCAAGATAAAACTATATATTTAGGAGTGAATAATCGTGTTCGAAAATAAAGATGATATTACATTACTATATCAAGCTATTTCAGAACTAGCTGAAATCATAGGTCATCATCCCTACAACACAAAATCAATTAGCCTTTTATGTTTGGATTTAGGTATAACACTCGAAGAATATCAAAAAGTACTGATAGCATTCTTAAAATTAGCACATAGTAAAAATACAGAAGAAATGGAAATAAATGATTTTAAAAAGATATTAATTCAGTATATTGAAAAATATGATGACCTTACAGATTCTCAAACATTACGATTTATTGAAGGCTATGCACGTAACTATATTCCCGAACTACTGCCATACGCTGAGAAACTTTATCATGAAATACGCGTATAACTAAATGAAGTTGATTGGTGCAATACACTATTTGTGAATCAAATCAAAAAAGCCCACAACCACATGGGTTGCAGGCTATATAATGGAGACGGCGGGATTTGAACCCGCGTCCAGAGGTCCTGATACATATCTTTCTACGTGTGTAGTTTATCATTAAGTTTCGCATAATGAGAGGTGATAAACAACCAACATTATGCTAGTTTGATTGGTTTTCATCTAAACAGATTTCAAACGGCAGTGTTTAGCATATCCTACTTAGGTTGAATCGCGTTAACAGCACATAGGAGATGCTGTTAGGCGATGCAGAGTGCTATTACGCAGCTACTGCGAAATTATTGTTTGATTTGCCAGTTATTATAAACTGAGTGTGTTAGTGACGGAGACAACCCTCCGACACGCTTAATAAGCTCTGGGGACCCCTGTCGAATCCATAAACGTCCCCGTAATAAAATGTACTTTGTAGAAATCGAACATATCATTAATATCATTGTCACTCAAACTTGATAAACAATGTCTAAGTCACCTAACATATAATATTCTTACTTGACCGCTTTTCTAACAAAGCACTTATTAATATATCAAATGTAGCCCGTGTAAGCAATAGTATTGCTTAATAACGGGCTTTTACTGCGCGATCCATATCACGTTTGACTGCTTTTTCTTTTAAAGCTTGTCGTTTGTCATATTTTTTCTTACCGCGAGCAATACCTAATAATACTTTGCATTGACCATGCTTTAAGTACAATTTTAGCGGAATAATAGAATATCCAATTTCTCGTGTGCGGTCACCTAATTTAAAAATTTCTCTTTTATGAAGGAGCAATTTACGTGATCGTAATGGATCATGGTTAAATCGGTTACCTTCTTCATATGGTGCTATATGCATATTATTTAAATAGATTTCACCGCGTTTTACTTGGGCATAGCTATCTTTAAGATTGGCACTACCTCTACGTATAGATTTAATTTCTGTACCTTGTAACACAATCCCCGCTTCAATCGTATCTTCTATATTATAATCATGTCTTGCTTTACGGTTTTCAGCTAATGTGCCTGGTGATTTTTTCTTAGCCATTCTGTCTCACCTCTTTGCTGCTTATTTTTTCTTTTTACGTGATTTTTTCTTAACGCTTTTATCTTTATAGAATGGTTTATGCTTCGTGTTGCCTTTTTTATCTTGTTGGCGTGCATTTTTACCTTTACGTTGTTTACGCTTATTTTTGCCATTTCCTTTATCATCAGATTTTGATTTATCTAATGATTTACCACGTGTTTTTGCTTGAATGGTCTTACCACGTGCTGGTCGTTGGCTTCTATCATTCTTAGGTAATGGCATTCCGACGATTTGGAAGTCAATCATGCGTTCGTCCACATCGACATGTGTCACTTTGACTTTGACAGCATCACCGATACGGAAAACTTTGGCTTGGCGTTCACCAATTAATGCCATTTGACGTTCATCAAATTGATAATAATCATCAGTCATATTTGAAATATGAACCATACCTTCAATGGTATTTGGTAATTCAATGAACATACCAAAATTAGCTACAGAACTAATGATACCTTCGAATTCGTCACCAATGTGTTGAATCATATATTCAGCTTTCTTCAACTCATCTGTATCACGTTCTGCTTCAATCGCACGACGTTCCCGTTGAGATGTGTGTTCAGCAAGTTCTGGTAGTTTATCTTCCCATTTATGTTGTTCCTTTTTATCCATTGAATGTTCAATAAGGTATTTACGAATTAAACGGTGCACCGTTAAATCTGGGTAACGACGTATAGGTGATGTGAAATGTGTGTAATATTCTGCAGATAGACCAAAGTGACCTAAGTTCACATCATCATAATGCGCTTGTTGCATTGAACGTAACATCATGGTTGAGATAACCATTTGTTCTGGTCGTCCTTCAACTTCTTCTTGAATATTTTGAAGCGTTGTCGGATGAATATCTTCACCTGTCCCTTTAATCATAATGCCAAAGTTCGTAATAAAGTCAAAGAACTGTCTCAAGCGTTCTGATTTAGGTTGTTCGTGGACACGATAGATAAATGGTACTTCTAGTTTATTAAAGTGTTCAGCTACGGTTTCATTAGCCGCTAACATGAATGACTCAATTAAACGTTCACCTTCACCACGTTCACGCACTTGTACATCTGTTGGGATACCATCTTCATTAACAAGCACTTTCGCTTCGTTAATGTCGAAATCAATTTCACCACGACGTTTTCTCATATTTACTAAACGGTTAGATAAATCTTGTGCCAAGTCAAGCATTGGTGTGACTTCACTATATTGACGACGCACATCTGGATTTTGTTCAGTAATAATTTGGTTAACCGCATCATAAGTCATTCTGTAGTTAGAATGGATGACACTATCAAAAATGTCATGGTTCACTACTTCACCACGTGCATTGATTTCCATACGACAGCTTAACGTTAAACGATCAACTTCAGGATTTAATGAGCAAATACCGTTACTTAATCTATGTGGAATCATTGGAATAACTCTGTCTACTAAGTACACACTTGTAGCTCTGTCATAAGCTTCTTTATCTAAAGCTGAATCTTCAGTTACATAATAACTTACATCTGCAATACTTACCGTTAATTCCGTATTACCATTTTTTAATTTTTTAACGCTAATGGCGTCATCTAAGTCTTTAGCATCTGCGCCATCAATTGTAATGGTTAATTCGTCTCTTAAATCATGACGTCCTTCGATTTCAGAAGGCTCAATTTCATCAGGAACATCTTCAGCTTCTTTAAGTACATTATCTGGGAATTCTATTTCAATACCATGTTGATAAATGATAGATAAAATATCTACACCAGGATCGTTTTTATGGCCTAGTATAGCTGAAATGTGGCCTTCCGGGTTATCTGTTCCATCAGCATATTTAGTGATTTGCACTAATACTTTATGCCCATCTACTGCACCTAAGCTTTGACCCTTAGGAATAAAGATATCCTGCATAATACGTTTATCATCTGGAATGACAAACCCGAAATGTTTCGCTTCACTATAAGTACCTACTACTTGAGTGACAGAATGTTTTTCGATGGATTTGACTTCACCTTCTGTCTTGCCTTTAAAGTCGCCTCTACCTTTGTGAACTTCTACGATGACGGTATCTCCATCTAAGGCTCTATTGATTTTTGTGGGCGGGATGAAAATGTCATCTACACCCTCTTCTTCTGATCTTAAGAACGCAAATCCCTTTTTATTCTGACTTAACGTTCCTCTTACTAATTTCGAGTTAGACTTACCAGATTGCTTTCGTTGATATCTATCTGTCTTCGTACGTTCAATTAAACCAGTTTGTTCTAGTTCAACAAGCACCTTTATTAAATCTCTGAATGAGTCGGCACTATTTAAACCTAACGCATCTTGAAAATCTGATACTGACATGGGTTCGTAGTCAGGTTGTTTAATCATTTCTTCGATGGATTGTTTTAAATTCATTATGCCCCTCCTTTCTAATTATCTTGTTTATTTTTATTCTGACCAATCTAATGATTCTAAAAATGCGTATATATCCTCAAAGACTTGTTCTTTTTCTTTATCGATTGTAATTACATGTCCTGAGTTCGCATACCATTTAATATCTTTATCATCAGAATCTACAGTTTCATATATATAATTTGCTGATTGAGGATCAATCATTTTGTCTTGTTCTGCTTGTACAACTAATATTGGGTCCATCACTTCATCTACTTGATCTTTAACGCCTTTCATTGTAGCACTTAATTCTTCAAGTGTTTCAGTTGGATGGAAATGTTCCATTTCTTGATCAATGGTCGCTTGATCTTTACCCTCATATTTCTTGAAATTTCTAGCATATTCTAAAAATCCGTCGTATATTGTGCTCGATGACTTATCATCCATAGGAGCGCACATAGTTATAATACCCTTAACATCTCTGTTTAAGCTTAATTTTAAAGCAAAAACGCCACCTAATGATAATCCCGCAACTGCGATTTCATCATATCCTTGATCAACTAAATATTGATAGCCATCTAAGACATCTTTAAACCATACGTATGGACTTGATTTTAATATCTCTTCAGGTGGTGCAGCATGGCCCTCATATTGTGGCGCATAAGATGTATAGCCCTTTTTCTGTAAGAAACGGCCTAATTGTCTTACATCCGAAGAATTACCTGTAAATCCATGTAATAACAATACTGCACGCTTGCCCTCTTCGAAAAAGAAAGGCTTAGGTAGTTTAATTTGCATGATGTTCATCCCTCTTCCAAAAGTATTCATAAACCATTTTTATATCAAACGACTTCCCTTTATTACTCAATATCTCTATCATTCATTTTCTCTTTATTATAAATAAAAAAGCCCGACATGAACATCGTCGGACCTTATAAACCAAGATAACTTATGCCAATCATAAGTAAAAAGAATATTACAGATAAAATTATTGTTAATCTATGCAAGAATAAATCGACGCCACGTTGTTTTTGTTTACCAAATAACTGTTCTGCGCCGCCACTGATAGCACCTGAAAGTCCATTACTTTTTCCTTCTTGGAGTAATACAACAGTCACTAATGCAATACAATCTATAATTAATAATACGACGAAAAATGTATGCATAAAAATTGTCCTCCATTCATTATATACGAATCGAATTATAACACATATTCGTATTGTTTATCAATCTTCTATCGATTGAACGTACTTTTACGCTTAATTGATACGACTAACATATATGCTGCTAAAATAAGTGAACCAATCACTACAATTAAAATAGGTAATATGGCGATCACACTTTTAACATCTAGTATCGCTTGTACAACCATGTATAAATTGACGAGTGTAAAGAAAGCATTCGAAATATATACTGCAAACATAAACCACCATAAATAAGGATGGCGATTCCAATATGCAATGACACCTGATAAATATGCTAATAAATACATGACACCGTCAAATCTGAAACTATTTAATACTTGATTCACTGAATTAGTCGTTGTCTTTTGACCTGCTAGTGATAACAATGTTTTAACTGTTGTAGCATCTAACACGATAAAATTATGAATGATTAACAATATGAAAAATATAAGTGAACTGATAGCTATTACATTACCTGTAACGACTTCTCTTTTTGTTGTTTCAGCCATTATCGTTCTCCTTTTACAATTGAATACTTACATTATTATACCAGTTTGTATATATAAGTTAAATCATACTTATTGATGCACTTATAAATGATCAACTACAATGACATATTAAAAACCCGTTACAGCCTCAACTCTGTAACGGGTTATGTTTCTAGGATGCACATCCTAGACTTTTAGCGTGAACTCAATAATTTAAATGTTAAAACAAAACTTATTTATCTAAATTGTAGAATGATTTAATACCATCAAATTTAGCAGTTTCGTATAATTCATCTTCAATACGTAATAATTGATTGTATTTAGCGATACGGTCAGTTCTTGATAATGAACCAGTTTTGATTTGACCAGCGTTTGTAGCAACAGCGATATCAGAAATTGTTGTATCTTCTGTTTCACCTGAACGGTGAGAAACTACTGCTGTGTAACCAGCTTTTTGAGCCATTTCGATCGCATCGAATGTTTCAGTTAAAGTACCGATTTGGTTAACTTTGATTAAGATTGAGTTACCAATACCTTGTTCTATACCTTTAGATAAGATTTCAGTGTTAGTTACGAATAAATCGTCGCCAACTAATTGTACTTTATCACCGATACGTTCTGTAAGTTGTTTCCAACCTTCCCAGTCGTTTTCGTCCATACCATCTTCAATAGTGATGATTGGGTATTTGTTGATTAATTGTTCTAAGTAGTCAACTTGTTCAGCTGCACTACGTTTAGCACCATGTTCACCTTCGAATTTAGTGTAATCATAAACACCATTTTCGTAGAATTCTGATGAAGCACAGTCAAATCCTAAGAATACTTCTTCACCTGGTTTGTAACCAGCTGCTTCGATAGCTTGGATAATTGTTTCTACAGCATCTTCTGTACCTTCAAATTTAGGAGCGAAACCACCTTCGTCACCTACTGCAGTTTCTAATCCACGTTTACTTAAAATTGATTTTAAGTTATGGAAGATTTCAGCGCCCCAACGTAATGATTCTTTGAATGATTCAGCACCTACTGGTAAAATCATGAACTCTTGGAATGCGATTGGTGCATCTGAGTGAGAACCACCGTTAACGATGTTCATCATTGGAACTGGTAATTGTTTACCGTTAAATCCACCTAAGTATTTGTATAAAGGTTGACCTAATAAGTCAGCTGCTGCTCTAGCTACGGCGATTGATACACCTAAAATAGCGTTAGCACCTAATTTACCTTTATTTGAAGTACCGTCTAATTGAATCATCATTTTGTCGATAGATACTTGATCTAATACTGAGAATTCACCTTCAACGATTTCTGGTGCGATGATTTCATTTACGTTTTCAACAGCTTTAGTAACACCTTTACCTAAGTAACGTGATTTGTCACCGTCACGTAATTCTACTGCTTCGTGTTCACCTGTAGAAGCACCTGATGGTACTAATGCACGGCCGAATGCGCCACTTTCAGTTAATACTTCTACCTCAACTGTTGGGTTACCACGTGAGTCTAAGACTTCGCGAGCGTAAACATCTGTAATAATTGGCATGTTTAATTTCTCCTTTAAATATATGATTTAAAGCTATTATAGCTTTATTTATTTAATTAATAAAATGATAATACATGTTGTTAACGAAAAGTTAACAAACAAGGGAACTTAATCCCTTATTTGAAACATATTTTCTATAAATTAATGATTAATTAAAGATTCGCCTGTCATATCTTCAGGTTGTTGAACATTTAATAAATCTAATAATGTTGGAGCTAAGTCGCCTAAACGACCAGTTTCTCTTAAAGTTACGCCTTCTTTTGTAACAATAACTGGAACTGGGTTAGTTGTATGTGTAGTCATTGGTTGGTCATCATCTGTTAAGACTTGGTCAGAGTTACCATGGTCTGCAGTGATGATCGCATGACCACCCATGTCGATAATTTTATCTACAACTTCACCTAAACATTCATCAACAGCTTCGATAGCTTTGATTGTTGGCTCTAACATACCACTGTGACCTACCATGTCTGGATTAGCAAAGTTTAACAAGATTAAATCTAAGTCGCCTTTGTCTAATTCTTCTAATAAGGCATCTTTTACTTCGTATGCACTCATTTCTGGTTTTAAGTCGTAAGTTGCAACTTTAGGTGAATCGATTAAACGTCTACGTTCACCTTCAAATTCAGCATTACGACCACCACTCATGAAGTAAGTAACATGAGGGAATTTTTCTGTCTCAGCAATACGTAATTGTGTAAGATTATTATCTTGAGCAACTTCACCAATTGTATTTTTAAGATCTACTTTTTCAAATACAACTTCAGCATCAACGTCATCGTTGTATTTTGTAAATGTAGCGTAGAATAAGTCGTTAACTCGTTCTACTTTGAAACCTTCAAATGCTTTATTAGTGAATACTTCTGATAATTGTGCAGCTCTGTCTGGACGGAAGTTATAGAAAATAACTGCATCTCCGTCATTAACGCCATCATTTTGTCCTTCAACGATAAATGGTTCAACAAACTCATCTGTTAAATCTTTAGCATAGTTCGCTTCTACACCTTCTTTAGCAGTAGCGAATGTAGGACCTTCAAAATTACGAATTGCGTTGTAAGCTTTTTCTTCACGATCCCAACGTTTATCACGGTCCATTGCATAATAACGTCCAGATACTGAAGCGAATTGGCCTACACCTAATTCTTTGAATTTAGCTTCTGTTTCTTCGATATATTTAATTGCAGATTTTTGATCAACGTCACGTCCATCTAAAAATGCATGTACATATACTTTCTCAACACCTTGCTTTTTAGCTAATTCTAAAATCGCAAATAAGTGTTTATAATGACTGTGAACACCGCCATCTGATAGTAAACCGAATACATGTAATGCTGAATTGTTGTCTTTCACATGTTTTACTGCGTTATTTAACACATCATTTTCGAAGAAATCTCCGTCTTCGATTGATTTGTTAATACGAGTTAAACTTTGATAAACAATACGTCCAGCACCAATATTCATGTGTCCTACTTCAGAGTTACCCATTTGGCCTTCAGGAAGACCAACATCTAATCCACTTGCCTCTATTTGAGTAGTTGGATATTTATTGTAGTAACGATCAAAATTAGGTTTGTTTGCTAATTTTACAGCGTTACCGTGTTCACTTTCACGATTTGCAAAACCATCTAAAATGATTAAGGCAGTTGGTTTTTTTGCCATAATTATTTTGCACCTTCTAACAATTGTTCAAAATCTTCTACTTTTAATGAAGCGCCGCCTACTAATGCGCCGTCGATATCTGATTGAGCCATATATTCTTTGATGTTGTTAGGTTTAACACTACCACCATATTGAATACGAGTTGCATCAGCTACATCTTGGCTTGATAAGTCTGCAATTGTTTTACGAACATGTGCACACATTTCATTAGCATCTTCAGATGTAGATGATTTACCAGTACCGATAGCCCAGATTGGTTCATATGCAATCACAACTTGTTTAAGTTGCTCATTTGATAAACCTTCAACAGCTTTCTTAACTTGGTTACCTACAACTTCATTAGCTTTTCCACTTTCACGTTCTTCATCTGATTCACCAACACAAATGATTGGTGTCATGCCGTGATTGAAGATAGCGTGCGCTTTTTTATTAACTTCTTCGTCTGTTTCGTGGAATAAGTCACGACGTTCAGAGTGTCCGATGACAACATATTTCACGCCTAAATCAGCTAATGCTACTGGAGAAGTTTCTCCTGTGAAAGCGCCATTATCTTCAAAATATGCATTTTGAGCACCGATTTGTAAGCCTTTAGCTTTACCATCTTTAACTGCTGTGATTAATGCATCTAATTGAATTGTTGGTGCACAAATTACTGATTCAACTTCTTTAGGATCAGGTAATGTTGATAATTCATTAACGAAATCTTTAGCTTCTTGAACTGTTTTGTTCATTTTCCAGTTACCTGCGATAATTGGTGTTCTCATTCAATACACTCCTTAATATTTTAATGTTTATTGGTATACTATATATCTTTCAACATTCGTTTTCCCGAATATACCTGAGAAAAACACAACATTTTATAGATATTATTTATTGTTGATTGCTTTAATACCAGGTAATTCTTTACCTTCTAGGTATTCTAATGATGCACCGCCACCAGTAGAAATGTGAGTGAAGTTATCTTCGAATCCTAGTGAGATTGCTGCTGCTGCAGAATCACCACCACCGATAATTGTCACGGCATCTTTTAAGTTAGCGATTGACTCACATACACCGATAGTACCTTGAGCAAAGTTACTAAATTCGAATACACCCATAGGTCCATTCCATACTACTGTATGCGCACCTTGTAATTCTTTGTTAAATAATTCAACAGTTTTAGGACCAACATCCATTGCTTCTTGGTCTTTAGGAATATCATCAATTGATACTTCAGTGATTTCTGCATCATTTGAGAATTCTTTTGCTACTTTAGCATCAACAGGTAATACAATTTGGTCTCCATTGCTTTCTAATAATTCTTTAGCAAAGTCAATTTTGTCTTCTTCTAATAAAGATAATCCAATTTCTTTACCTTGTGCTTTAAGGAATGTATAAGCCATTCCTCCACCGATAAGGATTTTATCAGCAATGTTTAATAAGTTTTTGATTACGCCGATTTTATCAGAAACTTTAGCACCACCAAGGATGGCTACCACTGGTTTGTGTGGATCGTTTACTACGCCACCAATGAATTTAATTTCTTTTTCCATTAAGAAACCAGCTGCAGTTTCTAAATGAGTAGAAATACCTACGTTAGAGGCATGTTCACGGTGAGCAGTACCGAATGCATCGTTTACAAATACGTCACCTAATGAAGCCCAATATTTACCTAATTCTGGGTCATTTTTAGATTCTTTCTTACCATCTAAATCTTCAAAACGTGTATTTTGTACTAATAATACATCGCCAGCTTTAAGATCTTTGATTGCAGATTCTAATTTTTCACCACGAGTTTCAGGTACAAATACTACGTCTTTATCTAACTTTTTAGATAAGTCATCTGCAACAGGTTTTAATGTTAATGATTCTTTGTCGCTTTCTTCTTTTACTTTACCTAAGTGAGAGAATAAGACAACTTTACCACCTTGTTCGATGATATATTTGATTGTTGGTAATGCTTGAACAATACGGTTGTCATTTGTGATTTCACCGTCTTTTAAAGGTACGTTGAAGTCCGCACGAACTAATACCGTTTTGTCTTTAAGTTCTAAATCAGAAACTATTTTTTTAGCCATTTTCATTTCCTCCTTTAATTAGGAAAATATATATTAAAAAATAAGCGGAGAAGCGTTTGTGCTCCCCGCTTACTCATAAGCTTTATTATAAAATTTAACAGTTAAGAGCACTAGTTAAATTAACTATGCTTTAATTATTTAGATAACTCAGCTAATTTGTTTAAAGTACGTACTAATTGAGCAGTGTATGACATTTCATTGTCGTACCAAGCAGCAACTTTAACTAATTGACGACCACCAACAGCCATTACACGAGTTTGAGTTGCATCGAATAATGAACCGTAAGTCATACCAACTACGTCAGAAGATACGATTTCGTCTTCAGTGTAACCGAATGATTCGTCAGAAGCTTGTTTCATTGCTTCGTTAACTTGTTCAACTGTTACGTCTTTTTCTAATACTACTGTTAATTCAGTTAATGAACCAGTTGCAACTGGAACACGTTGTGCACCACCGTCTAATTTTCCGTCGATTTCAGGAATTACTTTACCGATTGCTTTAGCAGCACCAGTTGAGTTAGGGATGATGTTTTCTGCTGCAGCACGAGCACGACGTTTGTCGCCTTTTCTGTGTGGAGCATCTTGAGTATTTTGGTCACCAGTGTATGCGTGGATAGTTGTCATTAAACCTTCAACTAAACCGAACTCATCACTTAACACTTTAGCTACTGGAGCTAATGAGTTAGTAGTACATGATGCACCTGATACTACTGTTTCAGAACCATCTAATTCATCGTGGTTAGTGTTGTAAACGATTGTTTTTAAGTCACCAGTTGCTGGAGCTGAGATTAATACTTTTTTAGCACCTGCATCAACGTGAGCTTGTGCTTTATCTTTGTCAGTATAGAAACCAGTACATTCTAATACTACGTCGATATCTAAGTCTTTCCAAGGTAATTTGCTTGCATCTGGTTCATCGAATGATTTAACTTCTTTACCGTTAACGCGGAATCCACCGTCGATAACTTCTACTTCACCAGTGAAGCGACCTTGCATAGTGTCATATTTTAATAAGTGTGCTAACATATCGTCATCAGTTAAGTCGTTTACTGCAACTACTTCTAAACCTTCTACGTCTTGAATTCTTCTAAATGCTAAACGACCAATTCTACCAAAACCATTAATTGCTACTTTTACTGCCATTATAATGGCCTCCTTTAATAATGATATTTAAAAAGCTTTGAACTTTTTATTCCTAATTTAATATTACTTTCGCCGCAGCTTCATCAGTGATTAACACTGTATTGTCAGGGGCAATTGATAAGTAAGCTTTAATTGCTTCACCTTTAGATTGACCGCCTGCTACTGCATAGATAAAGTCTTTGGACTCAAGATCTTCTAATTGTAATCCGATTGTCTTTACTTTGTGGACGATATGACCTTGAGCATCAAAGTAATAACCAAATGCTTCACCCACGGCTTGGTGATGTTGAAGCTTATCAATCACATCTTTATGTGACTGTCGTCGATGCGCCATCTTCAGCGCATCACCAATACCATGTATCGTTACATTTGCTTGTTTAATTTTATCCAATGTATGACTGACTGAAGGTTCTAACATTAATGTATTATATGTAGACTCACTTACGTTATCAGGTACATATAATGTTGTGTAATAACCACCTGCTTGTTGTGCCATACTTGATGCAATTGTATTGGCTTGATATACCATATTTTCACCAAGTCCACCACGAGCAGGTACGAAGAACACATTAAATGGTAATAAATGAATAGATTCACTTACATAAGCCATTGTTGAACCACCAGTTACTGACACAATTGCGTCTTCGTATAAACTACTTTCTAATAACTGTCCAGCCTGTCTGCCCATTTCTCTTTTAACTGATTGTTTCTCGTCTGAATCACCAGGGACAACATGAACTTCTTTTATGTTGTACTTCTCTTTAATGGCATTAGCCATTTTATGATCATCTGAATAATGATTAAAGTAATCATTTAATTGATTGATTACCTCTTTACCCTTTTCAGTGATTTCCATTCCTGTTGATTTAACTTTGATTAGTTCTTGTTTTTTTAACAAATCTGTTTCAGAACGTAGAACTCTTTCCGTCAAATCCATATGTTCACTTAAACTACGTCGTCCAACTGGCTCATTTTGAGAAATAGTAGCTAAGATTGAAAAACGACGATACATCTTTTCGACCAAATCTGGAATAAGTTGCTGTTGAATTTCGATCAAATCTTTCACTACTCTTTCCTCCTTGTATGTTTCTAAAGGATGAGTCAATATTGCTTGAATCATAGAGGATTGACGTTTGAAGTCCCACGTGGGACAAAATCTAACCTCTTTACAATTGCAATAGTACTATTATGCGAATTAAAATGCAAGTAAATCCGCTCAAAATTTTCCAAATATTGTGTAAAGCGATTTCATTTACTTTAGGTACAGTTACGTGAATTCAATCACTTATTCAAGGTATTTTAAGCTTTTTATCAACTTTTAGTTGCACACGACTCAGTTGATAAATATTGTGCTACACATTGATAATATTACCCTTTATGTTACGAGTTAACCATATCACTATAAAGCAATTATTCTTTTATAATATTGTGCTTTTCATTTATAATCCAAATAAGGACAACTCTTTTTGAAAGAAGGTTTAATTTATATTGAGTACAGACGACGAAAATAAAATAGAAGTTATCGATCCAACTGACCCGCGTTATAAAGATGATGAACATTTTCATCAAAATCGCTATGACGATAACAAGTCCAGTAACCAAATTTATACATATGGATGTACACACACGGGGTGTGGATGTTCTATTGGTTGCTCTACATTGATGCTCATTTCCCTTATTATCACAATGTTTATTTATTGGTTATTTTAATGCACATTACTGTAATAATTTTTTTAATATAAAAATGCCGATAAGGTCAGTACATTAACTTGCGAATCGCAATTGTACGAAATACCTTATCGGCCTTTTAATACTTATTCATCAGATTTATTGTTAGATGAACTATTTTGACTTTGTGAACTTTGTCTATTATTTGATTGTTGTGATGCACTGCGTTGTGTATTATTGTTTGAGTTATTCTGCGTTGATTGTTGTGCACTTGGCTTTTCTTGGGTACTTGGTTTTTGTTGTGTGCTTGGTTTCTCTTGAGTACTTGGCTTTTGTTGTGTGCTTGGTTTTTCTTGAGTACTTGGCTTTTCTTGGGTACTTGGCTTTTCTTGGGTACTTGGTTTTTCTTGCGTGCTTGGTTTCTCTTGCTTGCTTGGTTTTTCTTTAGTTGGTGCTTCCTTAGTTTTATTATCTACTTTTGGTTTTTGTTGTGTCTTAGGCTGTTGTGATTTTGGTTGTTGAGTAGAAGGTTGTTGCTGTGTTGTTGGTTGTTGTCTTGTCTGTTGTTGTGATGGTTTTTGTTGTGTATTTTGCTTTTCATCAGACTTTTTGTCAGATGATTTTTCTTTTTTCTCTTTGTCGTCTTTGTCTTTTTTATCTTTTTGTTCTTGCTTCGTCTCATTATTTAATCGTTCATTAGCTTTCTTTGAATGATCTACAAATGAAAATATAGCAAATGTTAAGCCACTCAGTAGCAATAATACGATAATGATACTAATTATTTTCGCGATGCAACTCATACCTTTTTTACCTTGATTGTCGTACTCATTAAAATCTTGCTTTGACATATTCTCCCTCACTTTAAACATGGAATATCATATATAATAAATAAATTTATATCTTAAGTTGTCGTTATGTTTTATTCATCAAAAATTTATATTTAGGATTTCAATAGGATTAGCAAATTACTATTTACATAATCTTATCTCATTTATGATAACATCATAATGAAGAAGAAACATCTATTTTAAACTTTTTTAATATAAATTTAATAGGAACGGTTTGTGATAATAATGAAAAAATTGTTTGAAGAACATTTAGAGACTAATACCAATGATGACCACAAAATTACAATAAAAAAGATGTTGATAACTAATGATCAACATCAAAATAAATCACCCATTTTAAGCAATAGCTGCTATTATGCCTTCATTTTATTGGCACTGTTCACTTTCATTTGGTTTTTTCATTAAAATTAAAGTTTATTAATTAAATGATTATTTCTATTATAAATATGCACACAATTTTTTATTAAGTTTATTTCTGTAAAAAGATGTAAAAATCATTTAGAATAATAATAAAGAGAGAAAAAAGACCCATACGTTGCTCGCATGGGCCCACTACTAAAGGGAGTCAAAATTTACCTTCGCTAGTATATTATGGGGTATACTCATACTTATTAAGAGATGTTTAATTAATTTCCGAAGGTACAAATCAATTATAACTTAACAAAAAAGTTTTTAAATACGAATCTAAAAAAGTATTTGACATATTGTTGGCTAAAAATTGGATAAATTTTGAATAATAATAATCACTACTAACTATTAACTAAGTTAGAATTTTTTATTGAGGTGAGATAATGAAACAATATTTAATAACTGGTGGAACTGGCATGGTAGGTTCTCATTTAGTGAGTGAAATTAAGAAATCAAATGCTCATATTACTATTTTGACTCGACATGATGAACAATCAAACGATGCTCGGGTTTCATATGTGAATTGGTCTAAAGATGGTTGGGAAAGTAAAGTGCCTGATATCGATATCGTTATCAATCTAGCTGGTGCAACACTCAACCAACGTTGGACAAAAGACTATAAACAAACATTAATGTTAAGCAGAATTCAATCTACACAGGCCCTTTTTGAATTATTTAAAAAAAGAGAAAAGAAGCCAGAAGTATTATTTAATGCTAGTGCTATGGGATATTACCCTCCTAATTATCACCATAGTTATACAGAACTTTTTAAAACATTACCGTTTGACTTTTTATCAGATATTGTTTATCAATGGGAAAGATTTGCTAAGCAATTCGAAGCACTAGGAACAAGAGTCGTTTTAGGTCGCTTTGGAATGATCTTATCTAATGATGGTGGCGCTTTACAAACTATGAAATTACCTTATCAATTTTATGTTGGTGGTAAATTAGGATCTGGTTTCCAGTGGTATTCATGGATTCACATTGATGATTTAACACGTGCAATATTATTTACAATCGGTAATGACAAAGCCAAAGGACCTTTTAACTTAACTGCACCAATACCTGAACGTCAAAATTTATTCGGTTATACGTTAGCTCGTGCAATGCATAAGCCACATGAAACATGGGTTCCAAGCTTTGCGATGAGACTAGTACTTGGTGAAATGTCTACCGTTATTTTAGATACGCAAAAGGTATTACCAAATAAACTCGAAGCACTAGGATTTAATTTCATGTATAATAATCTTAAAAATGCACTAGATGATTTAATCAGAAATTAAATTAAGAGGTACAACAACAATGGAAAACAATCAAAATGACAAACTCACATACATTTTAATGATCATAGCAGGCTTAATCTGTATTTTGAACGGTGTCTTAGTATTTGATCAAACAGTAATTATGATATTACTCTCCATCCTATTTATTATTGTAGGACTCATAATGTCGTTTATTTCAATTAATGGATTGAGACATAAGTTAAAATAGTTAACGCCATACAAATCTATATAAGTAAAAAAGAAGTCAGGACCTTAAATGATTGTCCTGACTTCTTTTTATTGAACTTCGATTAATATGTCTAATTAAATAGAAATATTATTGTTTACCTTCTGGTTCCATAACTTCATCAACTAAGCCGTATGCTTTAGCTTCTTCAGCTGTTAAGAAATTGTCACGATCAGTATCTTGTTGAATTTTTTCTATAGATTGACCTGTTCTTTCAGCTAAAATACGATTTAATTTTTCACGAGTTTTTAAGATATGGTTGGCAGCAATCTCGATTTCAGTTGCTTGACCTTGTGCACCACCTAATGGTTGGTGAATCATTACTTCAGCGTTTGGTAAAGCATAACGTTTACCTTTTGCACCTGCTGCTAATAAGAATGAACCCATTGACGCAGCCATACCAATACAAATTGTTTGAACATCTGGTTTGATATGTTGAATTGTATCATAGATAGCAAAGCCAGCAGTCACGCTTCCCCCTGGTGAATTGATATATAAGTAAATATCTTTTTCAGAGTCTTGTGCTTGCAAGAATAATAATTGAGATACAATTGAGTTAGCAACATTATCATCAATTTGTGAACCTAACATAATAATACGGTCTTTTAATAAACGTGAATAAATGTCATACGCACGTTCACCACGATTTGTTGTTTCGATAACTGTAGGAATTAAATTCATCTATATTTCCTCCTTGTAATAACTGTTACTTCATATTTTAACTTAAAAGTCAAAAATGGTCAAAAATAAAGTTCTTTTATTTTAATTGCTAATTGACGTTAAGTGAATTACTTTTGTACACTAGAAATAACTATTTTTGATTGTACTTATTTTATAACGTTTAGTACAGAAATAAGCTTTATCTATTTTCCCCTTGTAGTGTAATGGATAACACATAAGATTCCGGTTCTTAGAATAGGGGTTCGATTCCCTTCGAGGGGACTAATTATATTGTTAAAGACAATCACTGATTGTGCAGTGAATCAAATTAACAGAAAAAAGCCATGGCTTCATATAAAGAATACATGATTACACAACGTATTCTATATATGAGACATGGCTTTTAGTTTTATCACTTCAGTATGATATATTTTTCCGGATTACATTCCACTAGGATAGTGAGTCTTTTATAGTTCAATCTTCTCACCGTTTCGGATTTTATCTGCTAATTCGTTTAATTTTCTTAAACGATGATTCATACCTGATTTAGAAATAGGCCCTGTGGAAATCATTTCCCCTAATTCTTTTAAAGAAATTTCTTGATGTTCAACTCTTAATTTCGCGACTTCACGCAAACGATCTGGCAAATTGTCTAAACCAATTTCTTGGTCAATTAATTGAATACTTTCAACTTGTTTCATAGCTGCACTCACAGTTTTATTTAAATTTGCTGTTTCACAATTTACTAATCGATTAACTGAATTTCTCATATCACGTACAATTCGGACGTCTTCAAATTTGAGCAGTGCTTGATATCCACCAATTAAACTTAAAAAGTCAGATATTTTTTCCGCTTCTTTCAAATACACAATACTACCTTTTTTTCTTTCAAGATGTTTGGCATTTAATTCGTAACTATTCATCAATTTAGTTAATCCTTCAGAATGATTCTCAAATTGAGAAAAAATTTCTAAATGATATGAAGATGTTTCAGGGTTATTTACAGAACCCCCTGCTAAAAATGCGCCACGCAAGTAACTACGTTTCATTTCATCATCTTGAATCATCTCTGGATCAATTTCATGTGTAAATACACCTTCTTTTAAAATACCTAATTCGTCAAGAATCTCTCTAGCTTTCATCTTTGTACGACAAATGTATATATTATTTTTCTTCAATTTCATTTTTTTACGTACTAATATTTCTACTTCAACATTAAAGATACGCTTAATCAACGAATAGATTCTTCTAGCAGTTGTGGCATTTTCAGTTTGAACGTTTATCACAAACTGTTGATTGGACAGACTAAGTGCCCCATTCATACGAATTAATGCACTGAGCTCTGCTTTCGCATTAGCTTCATCTACATCTATACGAGTTAATTCATTTTTCATATCTGATGCAAAGCTCATAGAACACTCATTCCTTCCTATCATTGTCTACATGATTTATTCGCAATGACTCTTTTCTAAATTAATCTCATTTAAATTATTTTTCATACTGAATTAACTGACTCTACTTCATTCTAATATATTCTCATCATGACTACTGCTGACGTTTGCTGTTAGGGTCAAACTGAATTGTACTAATTAATTCAAGTGCGACTTCATATATCAAAGTAGATAATACTTTGGTATTGTGTCTAACTAAATGTTCGTCTGATATTTCAATTAGATTAGATGCCGTAATCACTTTAATACCGTCCTGTTTTAATTCATCAACGTTAACAGCAACGGGTTCTGAATGCTTTTCTCTGTATTTTTGTAAAACATTGTCATTAAATTGATCCGTACAACAAATGACGTAATCGACAAATGATTGTCCTGCTTGTCGATGTAATGCATTAATATGTTCTTTCACATTATAACCATCTGTTTCACCTGGCTGTGTCATTACGTTAGACACATATAGTTTAGGTGCAGAAGAATTTAATAATGCCTGCGAAATACCTTTCACACATAAGTTAGAGATGACACTCGTATACAACGAACCTGGACCTAAAACAATTAAGTCTGCTTCTTCTAACGCTTCCACTGCTTCTTCCATAGGTTCAACATCATCCGGTTCTAAAAAGACTTTGTCTATCTTTTTCTGCATTTTAGGAATTTTAGATTCACCGTAAACAATGTCTCCATCCTCCATAATGGCATTTAATTGCACACTTGAATTGGTTGATGGAATCACTTTACCTTTAATATTTAATACTTTACTTAATTCTTTAATTGCATGTCCAAAATCATTCGTAATATTGGTCATACCAGCAATTAATAAATTTCCTAACGAATGTCCACTGATTTGATTTTCTTCAAATCGATATTGAAATAATTGTGTTAACACTGATTCCGAGTCACTAAGCGCTGCAATAACGTTTCTAATATCACCAGGAGCTGGGATATCCATTTCATTTCGAATTTTACCTGTACTACCACCATCATCTGCGACCGTTACAATAGCGGTAATATCAATTGGAAATTCTCTTAAACCTCTTGCTAATACTGATAAACCAGTTCCCCCGCCGATTAATACTACTTTCATTCTTCTCATTAGTGCTCGCCACTTTCAATATGTGCATCTCTGTGATGAACATAAACGTTATAATCAAAAACCTCATTTAGATATTCACCTAAACGTTTACTTAAAGCTACTGAACGATGTTGGCCACCAGTACATCCAATAGCTATGACTAATTGAGATTTATCTTCTTTCTTGTAACCTGGAATCATGAATTTTAATAAATCAGTTAGTTTATCAAAGAATATTTCAGTTTCTCTCCATTTCATTACATAGGTATACACTTCTTCGTTTAATCCAGTTAATGGACGTAACTCTTCTACATAATAAGGATTAGGTAAAAATCGAACATCAAATACTAAGTCAGCATCCATTTGAATACCATGTTTAAATCCAAAGCTCGTCACATTAATCGTAAATGTTTCAAAATCGTCATTCTCATAATAATTAACTATGCGTTCTTTTAATGCTTTAGGTTTAAGTTGGCTCGTATCAATCACATAATTGGCGATACTTCTAATTTGTGAAAGCTGTCCACGTTCTTCATTAATGGCTTCAATTAATGAACGTTGTCCCTTTTCATTTAATGGATGTGCACGTCGTGATTCTTTATATCTTGAAATTAACTTTTCTGTTGTTGCTTCTAAAAACATGACATCTACGATAACATCATTTCTACTTTTGATTAAATCTATTTCTTTCACAAGTGATTTAAATAATTCTTTACCTCTTAAATCTATAGCAATTGCCACTTTTTGTAATGAAGGATTACCTTGCTCCATTAATTCAACAAATTTAGGCAATAATACAGGTGGTAAATTATCTACACAAAAATAGCCTATATCTTCTAAACTTTGAATGACTAGAGATTTACCAGCACCTGACAAACCAGTTACTACTAATAGTTCACTCTTTCCCATTTCTTTTTCAGAATTCATCATTTCATTGGTCACCGCCAGTTATTTTGAAATTTATACATTAATAGCTTCATCATACCACACTCAAATTCACAAAGGAACGTTCCTAAGACTTAGAAAAAGCTAGAACAACAAATGGATTATTGGCATTATAATCCTCCCATTGCTCTAGCTTAAATTACTGTTGTGATAAATGGTATTTAATTTATGCTTCTAATTTATCTTTAATAGCTTCTATATAATCTGCTGCACTTTGAGCTGCGATACTACCGTCGCCTGTTGCAGTAACAATTTGACGTAACCCTTTATCTCTTACGTCACCAGCAGCATAAATACCTGGTACGTTAGTACTCATATCTGCTTCAGTTACAATATAACCATTTTCATTTGTAATACCTAAATCAGTAAATGGTGCTGTTAGTGGTTTCATACCGATATAAATGAATACACCATCTGCATCATAAGTGACTTCAGAACCATCTTTAGTTGATTCCAAAGTAACAGATCCTACTTTACCGTCTTTGTCATTGATTGTTTTTAAAGTATGACTCCAAATAAAATCAATTTTATCATTTTTAAATGCACGGTCTTGTAAAATACTTTGTGCACGTAATTGGTCTCTTCTATGAACAATAGTAACTTTATCAGCAAATTTTGTTAAGAATGTACCTTCTTCAACAGCTGAGTCACCGCCACCAATAACAAATAAACGTTTGTTTTTAAAGAATGCACCGTCACATACAGCACAATAACTTACACCACGTCCACCTAATTCTTGTTCTCCTGGTACGCCGATTTTTTTATATTCAGCTCCAGTTGAAATAATCACTGCGTGTGCTGTAATTTCTTTGTTTCCTAAGTTAACGACTTTATAGTCGCCTTTATCTTCGATTGATTTAATATCACCATATTGATACGTAGCACCAAATTTTTTCGCATGTTCAAACATCTTAGTAGATAAGTCTGGTCCAGTAATCATTTCGAATCCTGGGAAATTCTCTACCTCTTCTGTATTTGCCATTTGGCCACCTGGCATACCACGTTCAATCATAACTGTGTTTAAATTGGCACGTGAAGCATAAACTGCAGCCGTCATACCAGCAGGGCCTGCACCTATAATTGCTACATCAAAATCTACTTCAGTCATTTACTTGCCCTCCTACTAAATAATCATTAAACGCATTATATATCAAAATAAGTATTTCATAAATTTATATGCTCAACATATAAGTTATCGTTTTATCTAGTTTGTAATGACTAATATCAAACCATTCTTTAATTTGCTTCTTAGTCAACTTCTGATTTGTTTGTTGGTAATACAAATATAAATACGCACCTATATATCTTTCTACTTCAGTTAAATCTGCTTGATCAGCAATAATTGATTCAGCTTGATCTATCCATTGAACAAATAATGATGTATCATTTCGAAATTGGTCGAATTGATACAGTTTTTGCATACCACGATGAATGAAGTCCAATTTATTCAAGGTTAAACCTTGAACTAAATATGTTAAATATAATTTTTCATAATCATTTAATGTTTCTAAAACAGCCCATATATCTTCTGTTATCAATATTTCTTTACCATTCAATTGATTTAATAGGAAGATTCCATACAATCTATAGTGACTATCATCATCCATTAATAATGGTAAAATTCGTTGATCAAATACATGTTTGCTTTCCTCTATAACCCAAGGTGGAAATCCTACATCCACTTTAGAAATTTGCAACAGTTTATTCCAAAATTGGATACTCTCATCTTTATTTCCTAGGTAATAGTAATTGTAACTTAAAGCATTGAACATTTGTATCGAAGCAAATTTACCTTTTTTATACAGTGGAAGCAGTAACTTCTGTGAGGCATGATATTGTTTCAAATAACTTAATACAATGCCTAGTTTAAAGCTTTCATCATCATTCATTGGTACAACTTTACTTAATATATTCAAGTAACGTTTATACTTGTCTTTTTCATTTGTATTATAAAGTAATAACGTATAATGACAAAGTGCATGCACATCTGTATTATCTTCATTTAATAGTTCCTCAAACATGTCTTTAGCTATATCATATTTACTTAAATATAAATAACACATCGCTAATAAATTTTTAATAACACGATGATTTTGTATAGTTTCGTTTTGATTTAATATATATGATTTTGCTTGTTCTAAACGACCTTGTGAAAATAAAAATTGGAACAATAATTGAACAGCAAAAAGTTGTGCCTCTACTTCAATTTGATGCTCATTAGAATACGAAACATCAAACGTTTCTTCTAATTCATCACGAAAGTCTTGATCGTTTGTGATTAATACATAATTAATACCAAACAAGAATGCCTTGTTTGGTTCATTTAATTCAATGTTCAACTGACTCAATTCATAAAAACTATCAGCCACGTGTCTATCATTAATAATATTTTCATAGAATAAATGTTCTGCACGACTACCAAAACCTAGTTTAACTAAACATTGAGCGTAGTTTAATTGAATATCAAAATCTTCAGGTGACAATTCTAGCACTTTACTATAATAATCAGCTGCTTTTTTAAAATCTTGTTGCTTCCACTTTTGAGCTGCCATTTTGCGATAAAACGGTTCATCAAAAGCCATTGAAATAATTTTATTATTTTTATCTGCCAAAGATTGTCACCTCCATATTCATTGTATTTGTATAGGATTTCCAAATGCGACCGAATTACTCGGTACATCTTTAGATACAACTGTTCCTGCACCAATTTTTACATGATCTCCAATAGTGACACCTGGAAGTATAGTGACATTGGCACCAATTAATGTATGACTGCCAATCGTTACCTTTCCAATGTTAAATTCGTCTACTAAAATTTCATGCGTTAATATTGTAGTATTATAACCAATCACACTATTATTGCCAACTGTTATTAGCTCTGGATAAAACAAATCTGGTACTACTTTAAATGCGAATACAGAATAATTTCCAATATCCATACCTAATAATTGACGATACATATGACTTTTCAATTTTAAGTTTGGCATGTACCGACAAATCTCGATAATAATCGTTTGCCTTAATACTTTAGGAAATTTGACTAATCGATAAATATGCCATAACGGATTCATATTAGTGGCTTGATATCCACGGTGAGGCTTTAATTTTCTCATATTTGAATTACACCTTCTGCTTAGGCCAACTTAATGGGCCAGCATTTTTGTATGTGGGTGGTTGATATTTGAAACGTCTATATAACATTAATGCCACACTGATAATAATTAAAATCACAGATACTAACTGAGCCACTCTAATATGACTTGTTAACATTAAGCTATCTGTCCTAAGCCCTTCTACAAAGAAACGGCCGATCGAATACCAAATTAAGTATAAGAAAAATGTTTCGCCTAATTTCATGTGTTTTCTAATTGTAACTAAAATAATAAATCCTAAAACATCCCACACTGATTCATATAAAAATGTTGGGTGATAATAATGACCATCAATATACATATTATCAATAATGAATTGAGGTAAGTGCAACTGTTCTAAGAATGATTTAGATACCATACCACCATGCGCCTCATGATTCATAAAGTTACCCCAACGTCCTATGCCTTGTGCCAAAATAATACTTGGTGCAACAATATCTCCAATTTGAAATGGATTTAAATTTTTTATTTTACAAACTATAATACCAGTGATAAAACCACCTATTAATCCACCATGAATGGCTATACCACCATGCCAAATTTTTGGTATTTCACCTGGATTTTGCATGTAGTAGGGCCATTGGAAGATAACGAAATAAATACGTGCCACTATGAAACCAAATATTGCACAGTAGAAGATAACATCTACAAGTGTATCCTTATGTAACCCTATTCTCTTTAATGCTTCTTGTGCTACAAAATAACCTAATAAAATGCCGCAAGCAATAATAATGCCGTACCATCTTATTTGTAGTGGGCCCAAATGAAATGCAATAGGATCAATATAACTTAACGTTAAATTCATCATCTAACTACTCCTCACCTTTATGACTGTTACGAACAATTTCATCATTCAAGCGTTCACTAAATTCTTCAGCTGTATTGATGCCCATTATATTTAAACGATAGTTCATTGCGGCAACTTCAATGATCACTGCAACATTTCGTCCAGGTCTAACTGGAATAGTCTTTTTAGTTATTTCTGTATCTAAGATACGTAATGTTTCTTCATTGAGACCCACACGGTCATACAATTTTTCTTTATTCCAATTCTCCAAATTAATATTCAAGCGAATTTGCTTCTCAGTTAAGATTGAACCAGCACCGAATAATGTCATTACATTAATAATACCTAGACCTCGAATCTCTAATAAATGTTCAATCAGTTTTGGAGGTTTACCAATTAATTCATCTTTTGTAATTTCTCTAATTTCAACGTTGTCATCTGCAACAAGTCTGTGTCCTCTTTTAACTAGTTCTAAAGCTGTTTCACTTTTACCAATACCTGAATCACCTGTGATGAGTACACCCACACCATAAACATCAACAAGTACACCATGTAATGATGTTGTCTTTGCTAATTCATGTTCTAAAAATGTTGTTAAACGACTCATAAGGCTTGTCGTTGCGTCTTTAGCAACAATGAGTGGCGTGTTAAGTTCTTTTGCAGCTTCAACAAGTTCATTAGGTGGTTCTAAGCCTCGTGTTACAATAATTGCAGGAGTGTCTGGTCGACATAACTTTCTCATTCTTCCTTGTCGCTCGTCATCCGGTAATAAGTTGTAAAAAGATAACTCAGTCGTTCCTAGTAATTGAATTCGATCTGAAGCATAATGTGAGAAATATCCAGCCATCTCTAAACCAGGGCGAGAGATATCTGTATTCTTAATCGGTTTATTTAATCCTTCTTCACCGGCTATTAATTCTAAATTTAATACTTCAACTAATCTTTCAGTTGTTAACATGCGTTCACCTCTATATTGAATTGTTACTACAAATTCACTTTCTTTAATCATATCAAAAATCAAACTACTATCTATATTAAAAAGTTATATTAACTCAATGTTTAGAAAATAGTCATGATTGATTAACGTAAAAACCGTTAAATCTCTGACATTTTTTTGCTTACACGTCAGTAATACCATATTGATATTTCATTTGAATATGTATTGAATGAAAAAATAATTTAAAAAAGATGATTCCAGTATACTCTGAAATCATCTTAATATAAATTATAACATCATTCTTTTATGATTCATCTTCTTTTCTATCTCTTTCTAAAACTGTTTTCAAATATTGACCTGTATATGAACCTTCGACATTGGCAATATCTTCAGGTGTTCCTGTAGCAACAATGGTACCGCCACCATCGCCACCTTCTGGCCCTAAATCTATAATGTGATCAGCTGTTTTGATAACATCTAAATTATGTTCGATAATGACAACTGTGTCACCATTTTCGACAAGTCGGTTTAAAACTTTTAATAATCGACTAATGTCATCAACATGTAAACCTGTTGTTGGTTCATCAAGAATATAAATAGAACGTCCTGTTGATCGTTTGTGTAATTCAGAAGCCAGTTTTACACGTTGTGCTTCACCACCCGATAAGGTAGTAGCTTGTTGTCCTAAAGTAACATAACCTAATCCGACATCTACCAATGTTTGTAGTTTACGTTTAATCTTAGGTATATTTTCAAAGAAATGAGTCGCATCTTCTGCTGTCATTTCTAATACATCAGCGATATTTTTTCCTTTATATGTGACTTCTAATGTTTCTCTGTTATAACGTTTTCCATCACAAACTTCACAAGGAACGTAAACGTCAGGTAAGAAATGCATTTCTATTTTGATGATGCCATCACCTTTACAAGCTTCACAACGACCGCCTTTAACGTTAAAACTGAAACGCCCTTTTTGATAACCTCGAATCTTAGCTTCATTGGTTTGTGCAAACACATCACGTATATCATCAAACACGCCTGTATAAGTAGCTGGATTTGAACGTGGTGTTCTACCAATTGGTGATTGGTCAATATCTATAATTTTATCTAATTGGTCAATACCTTTAATTGAATCATAGTCTCCTGGCTTAACTTTAGATTTATTGATTTTTTGTGCAAGAGATTTATATAATACTTCATTTACTAATGAACTTTTACCAGAACCTGAAACACCTGTCACTACAGTCATAAGTGAGAGTGGAATATCTACATCAACGTTTTTCAAGTTATTACTTTTAGCGCCCTTGATGCTAATTTTTTTATTAGTCGCTTCACGTCTGTGCTCTGGCACATCAATTTTCTTTTTACCACTTAAATATTGCCCTGTCAGGGAATTCTTATTTTTCATTACTTGTTTAGGCGTACCTTGAGCGACAATTTCACCGCCATGGTTACCCGCACCAGGTCCGACGTCTACTAAATAATCAGCTGCGCGCATAGTATCATCGTCATGTTCTACAACAATAAGTGTATTGCCTAAATCTCTCATCTCTTTAAGTGTATTAATCAAGCGATCATTATCACGTTGATGTAAACCTATTGATGGTTCATCAAGTACATAGAGCACACCAGTGAGACGAGAACCAATTTGTGTCGCTAAACGAATACGTTGCGCTTCACCACCAGATAACGTACCAGATGCACGGTTTAATGTCAGGTATTCTAACCCAACATTATATAAGAATGTTAGACGAGAAATGATTTCCTTAAGAATTTGATTGGCAATCGCTTGGTCTTGTTCTGAAAGTTCGATATTTTGATAATAATTCAAAGCTTCTTTAATTGAGTATTCAACAACTTCACCAATATTTAATCCTGCCACATAAACTGAAAGAGCTTCTTTACTTAAACGTTGTCCATGACATGTCTCACATGGTAATTCAGTCATATATCGACTCATCATCTCTCTCGTATACTCTGATGGCGATTCATGATAGCGACGATTGATATTATTAACTACACCTTCAAATACCATTTTACGTTTTCTTTGTCCACCGCCAAATCGCTGATTAAATGTAAATTCAATTTCCTTATCTCCTGAGCCGTGCATTAATATATTCTTTTGTCTGTCAGTTAGTTTTTTATATGGTTTATCCATATTAATTTTATAAACTTCACAAACACGTTTTAATAACGTTGGATAGAAATCTGAACTTGTAGGTTCCCATGGTTCAATTGCACCTTCATTAAGTGTCTTATTTGGATCCGGAATAACTAAGTCCATATCAACTGTTAATCGTTGTCCTAAACCATCACAAGTTGGACACGCACCAAAAGGACTATTGAAACTAAACATACGTGGCTCTAACTCACCTATGGAAAATCCACAAATTGGACATGCGTGATTTTCGGAGAATTTTAATTCTTCTCCATCGATAATATCAACTGTTAAACTTCCTTCGGCAAGTTCAAGTGCTGTTTCGATTGAATCAGCTAGTCTTGTTTCAATGCCTTCTTTAACAACTAATCGATCAACAACGACTTCAATAGTATGATTTTTATTCTTATCTAATTCTGGTACTTCATTCACATCGACAATCTCACCGTCAACTCGCAAACGTACATATCCTTTTTTACTTATATCTTCAATCAATTTTTCATGACTACCTTTACGGTGAGAGATAACTGGTGCTAATAGTTGAATTTTAGTTCGAGTTTCTAATTCTAAGATTCTATCTACCATTTGTTGAACAGTTTGCGATTCTATCTCTATGTGATGATTGGGGCAGTATGGTTTACCTACACGTGCATATAACAACCTAATATAGTCATATATTTCAGTCACTGTAGCTACTGTAGAACGTGGGTTCTTACTTGTTGTTTTTTGATCAATTGAAATCGCTGGTGATAAGCCTTCAATTGTGTCAACATCCGGTTTATCCATTTGACCTAAAAATTGACGTGCATAAGCACTTAATGATTCTACATATCTTCTTTGACCTTCGGCATAAATGGTATCAAAAGCTAAAGAGGATTTACCTGAACCAGAAAGTCCTGTCATCACTATCAACTTGTCTTTAGGTAATTCTATATCAACACCTTTTAAATTATGTGCTCTTGCACCTTTCACTACTATGGATGGTTCTCTCATTTAAATGTCACCCTTCTGATTTTAATTCGAATAACATATCTCTTAATTCTGTTGCTCTCTCAAAGTCTAAATCTTTAGCTGCTTTTTTCATTTCTTTTTCTATATTTTCTATCGTTTTTTGACGTTCTTTTTTCGTCATTTTCTTAGGTACTTCTGTTTGTTTATTTTCATTAGTATCATCACTTTCGACAGTAGCACTGATAACATCATGAATTTTCTTATTGATGGTTTTAGGTGTAATACCGTATTTCTCATTATGAGCCATTTGAATATCACGTCGTCTTTGCGTTTCATCAATGGCGTATCTCATTGAATCTGTAATCTTATCTGCGTACATAATAACTTCACCGCGATCATTACGCGCTGCACGCCCAATGGTTTGAATTAAGGAACGATTGGAACGTAAAAATCCTTCTTTATCTGCATCTAAGATAACAACTAATGAAACTTCGGGAATATCTATCCCCTCTCTTAATAAGTTAATACCAACAATTGCATCATACGTACCCATACGTAAGTCTCTTATGATTTCAATTCTCTCGAGTGTTTTAATTTCGGAATGAAGATAATTGACTTTTATTCCTGCTTCTTTCATATATGTTGTTAAATCTTCACTCATTTTTTTAGTTAATGTGGTAACAAGTACCCTTTCATTTTTATCAATTCTATCTTGAATTTCACTTAACAAGTCGTCAATTTGATTTTCTGTAGGGCGTACATCAATTTTCGGATCTAACAATCCAGTTGGTCGAATAATTTGCTCTACCATTTCGTCTGTATGTTCTATTTCATAAGGTCCTGGTGTTGCAGATACATAGACTAATTGATTCGTTTTTTCTTCAAATTCTTCAAATTTTAATGGTCTATTGTCTAATGCGCTAGGCAATCTGAATCCATGATCAACTAAAACTTGCTTACGTGCTCTATCACCGTTATACATCCCTCTCACTTGAGGTAGTGTTACGTGTGATTCATCAATCATGATTAACCAGTCATCTCCAAAGTAATCAAGCAATGTATACGGCGTAGAACCTAAAGATCTTAACGTTAAATGTACGGAGTAGTTTTCAATACCTGAACAGAATCCCATCTCACGCATCATTTCCAAATCATAATTAGTTCGTTGTTCTAACCTCTGTGCTTCTAAAAGTTTATTTTCATCTCTTAATTCTTTTAAACGTTCTTCTAATTCTTTTTCAATTCGTTCAATCGCAACTTTCATCTTTTCTTCACGCGTAACGAAGTGGGAGGCTGGGAAAATTGCAAAATGTTCACGTTCTCTTATAACTTCGCCAGTTAAATAGTTCACTTCTCTAATACGATCGACTTCATCACCAAAAAATTCTACCCGAATACACATTTCTTCTCTAGAAGCAGGGAATATTTCGACTACATCGCCTCGTACTCTAAAGGTACCACGTTGAAAGTCTATATCATTTCTAGTATATTGCACATCAACTAGTTTTCTTAATAATTCGCTACGTTCCATTTCCATGCCCACACGCACACTGACAACTAAATCTTTATATTCTTCTGGATTACCCAAACCATAAATACAACTCACACTCGCTATGATAATAACATCATCTCTCTCAAACAAAGCGCTTGTTGCTGAGTGTCTTAATTGGTCAATTTCATCATTAATAGACGCATCTTTTTCAATAAATGTATCTGTCGATGGTACATAAGCTTCTGGTTGATAGTAATCATAGTAACTCACGAAATATTCCACCCTATTTTCTGGGAAGAATTCTTTGAATTCACTATATAATTGTCCAGCCAATGTTTTGTTATGTGCAATAATTAATGTTGGTTTACCTACTTGTTGTATAACATTACTCATTGTAAATGTTTTACCTGTTCCAGTTGCACCAAGTAGTGTTTGATGTCGCTTTCCTTCTTTAACACCTTTAACAATTTTCTTTATTGCTTCAGGTTGATCACCTTGAGGATCGAACTCTGAATTTAATTTGAATGGATAATGTTCAACCATTACTACATACGCCTCCTGTATTGTTTACAACTCAACTTTTATTACTCAAGATTATTGAAATCATTTTATTCTAAAGATTATCACCGTTTAATACATTATTTATTAATTACTTTCCCTAGTTAACCTATTGTCATACATCATTTTGATGATATCGTTAACGTAAATATTAGCACTGAATTTATTTTCTATTTTAACAAATCTCGAACATAAAATACAAACATTTGTTCGCTAACATTTTTATATTATAAGATAAATAAAAAACAAACATAGCTTAGCAAACTATGCTTGTTCTTATAGACTTTTTATCAATCAATTTGTATGTTAATCAAGTTTTATTCTTCTCTCTTATGGAATTCTAGTTGATCTATGATTAAATAACCCGCTAATAGCGATACAACATCAATAAATATAATCCATTCACTATGAAAAAAGCCTTTATATATTGAGGTTGCGATTAATATTAATGTAACAGAGGTACCAATCCATTTATTTTTAGTCACTACACTAAAAAGCACAATTAAAATACAAGGAAAAAAGGCAGCACATGCATACCAAATCATTTATTTCACCTGTTTCTTTTATTTAGTATTGTCATCGTAGTTTCTCGTAATTCTGTTCTAGGAATGAAGTTTTCTGTTAGCATTTCAGGAATAACATTATCAATAAAATCATGAACAGAAGCTAAATGATCGAATTGCATAATTGTTTCTAAACTCATTTCATATATTTCAAAAAACAAAGGTTCTGGGTTACGTTTTTGTATTTCACCAAATGTTTCATAAAGTAAATCGATTTTATCTGCTACAGCAAGTATTTGCCCCTCTAACGAATCATCTTTACCTTCTTGTAACCTTTGTCTGTAAATGTCACGATATTGTTCAGGGATTTCTTCCTTAATAAAATTCTCTACCATTTCTTCTTCAACTTGTGAAAAAAGCATTTTCAATTCTCTACTTGCGTACTTAACTGGCGTTTTAATATCACCTGTAAACACCTCTGCAAAGTCGTGGTTTAGTGCTTTTTCGTATAAGCTCTTCCAGTCTATAACATTTCCATTATATTCTTCAACAGTACCAAGATATTGAGCAATTTTAGTTACTTTGAACGAGTGTGCAGCAACATTATGCTCAAAATATTTGAATTTACCAGGCAACCTAATAAGCTTTTCCATATCAGAGAGTCTTTTATAATATTGATGTATGCCCATTCCGTGATGCCTCCTTCTCATTTAATCATAGATGATACTTAGTTTCATTATACCAATCATCATCATGATTAAAAGCAATATCTTAATGTTGATTTCAACTTAATCGATTATATGCAAATGAATTAATATAAAAATAAGCAGCAACGTAATCATGTCAATTACGTTACTGCAATATCAAACTTTAATACGTATTCAAATTTAATGAATATAGTTGTAGCTACCTGGATTTGTAATTGTTCTGTAAGATTTCACATTAAATCCACCGTTCCAGTTCATCTCAGATACTGTAACAGTACCATTACTATTTACACTCTCAACTACGCCTACATGACCATAGCCACCTGAACCATTTGTACCAGGGTTAGATTGGAAAACAGCACCTGCAACTGGAATATTATTCACTGTGAAACCAGCATTTCTAGCATTTACTGCCCAACTACCAGCATCTCCCCATAAACTTCCAATAGGTTTCCCTAACTCTGCACGACGATTGAATGCATAATATGTGCAGTTTCCATAATTATATAAATTACCTGAATGACTTACAGAATATAAGCTAGCATCAGTGTCATTACGATAGGATTGATTCGTTGTAGCAGATACTTGTGGTGTTGATTCACTTGTAACATCTATATATTGTTGACTTGTAGTTGATGTTGGTTCTCCAACATAGTAATTGCTTGTATTATAAGTTGTATTATTAACTTGATATTGTGTTTCATAAGGAGAAACAATAATGATGTCACCTGGGAAAATTAAAGGTGTAACCCCAAGATTAAGGTTATATAATTCTTCTAAAGTAATATTATGATTTAAAGCGATTTGATATAAAGTGTCACCAGGTTTGACGATATATTGACTAGCATTCTCAGTTCCAACTGATGCTATGTTTTCAGATGTATTCACATTAGGTACAGCAGTTTCTTCTTGAGCATCTGCAACATTGCTGAATGCGATACACGCTGCTACTGATGATAATGATAATAATAACGTCTTCTTCATTAAATATGTCATTCCTTTGTTGTATATTCTAATTTGTTGAATTTAATATAACACAACATTATTTCAAAATGCTTAATGTTAAATTGATGTAATATAATATTTATACACTATCATTTCAAGTATCATCATACATATCACCATGAACACATATATATCAACTAATTCAGAGTGATTCATTGTTAGTTTAACTTTGTCATAATTATCACGTGAGTAATATTACAAGAGATGTTTTACATAGATTCTGTCTTTTTTTAAATTTAAAAAATAATACATTCTTCTATTTATTTAAATAGCAGTACTTTTCAACTAATAACAGACAGAGCTTAAGATCATTAAATGTCTCAAGCTCTGCTTCATTTATTCATTCATTTATTTATCCATTTGGTGTCTTAAATATGCTTCAATAAACGGACCAATGTCACCATCCATTACTGCATCCACTTTACCTGTTTCCTCATTTGTTCTATGATCTTTGACCATTGAATAAGGATGGAATACGTAAGACCTAATTTGACTTCCCCATCCTATTTCCTTCTGCTCACCACGTATTTCTGCCATTTCACGCTCTTGTTCTTCTAATTTAAGTTGGTACAATTTAGATTTCAACATTTTCATGGCAGCTTCACGGTTTTTAATTTGTGAACGTTCATTTTGGTTATTAACTACAATACCTGTAGGATGGTGGGTAATTCTAATTGCTGATTCGGTTTTATTGATATGTTGTCCGCCAGCACCAGATGCTCTGAAGGTATCAACTGTGATGTCATCAGAATTGATTTCTATTTCAATCTCATCATTATCAAAATCAGGAATAACATCACAAGAAGCAAATGATGTATGACGACGGCCAGATGAATCAAATGGTGAAATTCGAACTAAACGATGCACACCTTTTTCTGCTTTTAAATAACCATATGCGTTATGCCCTTTGATTAATAGTGTCACACTTTTAACACCCGCTTCATCACCTGGTAAGTAATCAACTGTTTCAACTTTAAAGCCGCTTTGTTCGCAATAACGTTGATACATTCTTAATAGCATACTTACCCAATCCTGTGATTCAGTACCACCTGCACCAGGATGTAATTCTAAAATTGCATTATTAGCATCATATGGTCCATCTAATAATAATTGTAATTCAAAGTGATCAATCTCTGCTTTAAATTCGACAACATTATTTTCTAACTCTTGCTTCATATCTTCGTCAAATTCTTCTTGTAACAATTCAACTGTTGCAGACATGTCTTCCACAGATTCTTCTAGTTCATAATAACCATTTACCATTGATTTTAAAGCATTATTTTTATCAATAATATCTTGGGCTCTATTTTGATCATCCCAAAAATTGGGCTCTGTCATCATTTCTTCATACTCTCGGATGTTAGTCTCTTTATTTTCTAAGTCAAAGAGACCCCCTAATTTGATTTAAATTGTCTTTATACGCATCTATATTTCTTTTAATTTCTGATAATTCCATAATGTCTCTCCTATTTCGTTTGGTAATCTATGATCTTTATTTCAATATGATTTATTTTATCAAATTCTTAAATATCACTACACTAGATTCATCATATTATACGCTTATATTCTATCATATATAACCTGAATTACAGTATAAGAATACGAATTATGTTAAAGACTCATAACTTAATCATCGATATTAACTCATTTTCTCAATCAATGAAATAAACACTAAAAAAGCCCAAGACAACATTGTCTCAGGCTTCAACTACATAATACTTATTAACGTACAACTATGCTTGTCCATGACAGTTTTTATATTTCTTACCACTTCCGCAAGGACAAGGATCATTACGACCGATGTCTTCACCTTTAACAATCGGTTGTGGTTTTACTTTTTCTTTACCATCTTCGGCTGAAATATGTTTTGCTTCACCGAAATCTGTTGTTTTTTCACGTTCAATATCATCTTCAACTTGTACCACTGATTTTAATATGAACTTACAAGTATCTTCTTCGATATTTTGCATCATCATATCAAATAACTCGTGACCTTCATTTTGATAATCACGTAATGGGTTTTGTTGTGCATATGAACGTAAATGGATACCCTGACGTAACTGATCCATTGTATCAATGTGATCTGTCCAATGACTGTCAATAGAACGTAATAAAATCATTCTCTCGAATTCATTCATTTGATCGCCAAGCGTTTCTTTTTGTTTAGCATAAGCTTTTTCAATTTTAGACCATACTACTTCAAAGATATCTTCTGAATCTTTGCCTTTGATTTCTAATTCTTTTAATTCGCCTTCTTGTAAGAAGACATCATTAATGTAGTTGATGAATGGTTGGTAATCTAAGTTATCATCCTCTTCATTGATATGATAGTTGATTCCACGTTGTAATGTTGAACGTAACATGGCATCTACAACTTGTGAACTATCATCGTTATCAATGATTTCGTTACGTTCACTATAGATAATCTCACGTTGTTTACGTAGTACTTCGTCATATTCTAAGATACGTTTACGGGCATCAAAGTTGTTACCTTCAACGCGTTTTTGTGCTGATTCTACTGCTCTTGAAACCATTTTAGATTCAATTGGTGTAGAATCATCCATTCCTAATCGGCCCATCATTTTTTGTAATCTCTCTGAACCGAAGCGAACCATTAATTCATCTTGTAATGATAAATAGAAACGACTGTCACCATTGTCTCCTTGACGACCAGAACGACCACGTAATTGGTCATCAATTCGGCGTGATTCATGACGTTCTGTACCAATAACGGCTAAACCACCAATTTCTTCTACGCCTTCACCTAATTTGATATCCGTACCACGACCAGCCATGTTTGTCGCAATGGTAACCGATCCTTTTTGACCAGCATTTGCGACTATTTCCGCTTCACGTTCATGGTTTTTGGCATTTAATACATCATGTCTTACGCCACGTTTTTTTAATAAATTAGAAATATATTCAGATGTTTCTACAGCAACTGTACCCAATAATACAGGTTGACCTTTTTTATGCTTTTCAACTACATCTTCAACAACGGCATCGAATTTCCCTTTTTGACTAATGTATATTAAGTCAGATTTGTCAACACGTTGTACAGGTTTATTAGTCGGAATTTGAGTTACTGTCATATTATAAATATTACGGAACTCTTCTTCTTCTGTTTTAGCAGTACCTGTCATACCTGCCAACTTATTGTACATTCTGAAGTAGTTTTGGAATGTGATTGACGCCATAGTTTTAGATTCATTTTGAATTTGTACGCCTTCTTTAGCTTCAATCGCTTGGTGTAAACCTTCAGAGAAACGTCTTCCCGGCATTGTACGACCAGTAAATTGGTCAACTATAAGTACTTCGCCATCAACAACCATGTAGTCAACGTCTCGTTGTAATGTTACATGTGCTCTTAATGCTGTATTAATATGACTAATAATTTCTACGTTTTGAACGTCATAAAGATTATCAATCTTAAACATACGCTCAGCTTTATCTGCACCTTGTTCTGTTAAGTTTACAGATTTCGTCTTTTCATCATATTTATAATCATCATCTAATTTGAGCATTTTAGCGAAAACATTAGCTTGTGTATAAAGAGATGTAGATTTTTCTGCTTCACCTGAAATAATAAGTGGTGTTCTTGCTTCATCAATTAAAATAGAGTCAACCTCATCAATAATAGCAAAATGCAGTGGTCTCATAACACGCTCTTCTGCATAGTTCACCATGTTATCTCTCAAATAGTCGAATCCTAGTTCGTTATTCGTGCTATATGTGATATCTTGTGCATATGCTTCACGTTTTTCTGTTGTGGTTTTACTATTTAAATTAAGTCCTACAGATAAACCTAGAAATTCGTATAGCTCTGCCATTTCTTCACTTTGAACGCTAGATAAATATTCATTGACTGTAATAACGTGAACGCCTCGCCCTGCTAACGCATTTAAATATGTAGGCATTGTCGCTGTTAACGTTTTACCTTCACCTGTTCTCATTTCAGCAATATCGCCATGATGAATTGCGATACCACCCATTACTTGTACTTTATATGGAATCATATTAAAAACACGTTTAGAACCTTCACGTACGAGTGCATACGCCTCAGGTAAAATTTTATCTAAATAATCATTTTGTTTTTTAACATCTTCAATTTCAGCAAGTTCTTCTTGAAATTTCTTAGTTTTATTTCGAATTTCTTCATCAGTTAAAAGTGCTGTTTCTTCCTCTAATGCGAGTACTTTATCAGCTAACTTACCTAATTTTTTCGTTTCTTTTTTATTGCCGTCAACAATTTTTGATAAAAATCCCATTCTGTTCGCTCCTTTAGCTAAAAACTGCTTGGCTTTCAACAATTAATCTTACCATTTATACCTTTAGAATCATACTTAAATACTCATTAGTATACTTTATTCCCTTTGTCCGTAACATAAACATATTGGCAAACATAGCTTACATACTTTATGCTATTTCACATGGTAATTCAATCAAAATGCCTTTGTGTCTTTTCAATCGATAACATAAATAAATCTAATGAATTGTCAACAAGTTAATTCTAACATGATACAATGTATTATTTCTCGTCTCAAATAAATAAACTTCGCATAAATTGCGAAATTTATTATACAGTACTTCGTTTCTGTTATTTTCAATTAAGATTAGCACAGTATAATGCTTGCGTCTACGAATTCAACATCCACACATCATTCGTATTAAGTCTTTTTACTAAAATCATTATGATTAATTTTTTCAATATCGTATCTAAAAAAGGAGCAAGATGAAGTATTCATATACGAATAACAATCATCTCACTCCCAATGTAACACTATTTAATTATTAAACTGAAATAATTTCATACCTATATTTAAGGTTCACATTGACCCTTATTGTTCAGTTGTTTCAATCAGACCATACTTACCATCTTTACGACGATAAACGATACTAGTACCGTCAGTTTCACGGTCTGTAAAGATAAAGAAGTCATGTCCTAAAAGATTCATTTGTAGCACCGCTTCTTCAGAATCCATAGGTTTTAAACTGAATTGTTTAGAACGGATAATTTCGATATCATTATCATTATTTTCTTCAGCACCGCTAATTTCTTCTGGTGGCGCTTCTTGAACTTCTGCTACAAATACTTCTTGATCGCCACGATCACGGTGCTTACGATTTACACGTGTTTTATACTTTCTAACTTGACGTTCAAGTTTATTAGTAATTAAATCAACACCTGCATATAAATCATCATGTCTTTCTTCTGCTCTTAAAGTTACATCTTTAAGCGGAATTGTCACTTCAACTTTTGTAGTTGAATTTGAATAAGTTTTAACTTTAACGTGGGCAACCGCATTCGGTACATTGTTAAAGTAACGTTCTAACTTACCAATTTTTTCCTCAATATAGTTGCGAATTGCATCTGTGATAGTGAGGTTATCTCCATGAATTTCAAATCTAATCATAGTAATCTCTCCTTTAACCTCTTATATTGGTAATGCTTAATTATATTTTACCACGTCGCCCTCATCTTGCAAACGCAAACACATTGAATTTTCTGACATTTAATGTAGATAATTTACACATTGCGCGGTTAATCGTTAACCCTGTTGTATAAATATCATCTACAAGTAATATTTCTTTACCATCCAACTCAACATTGTTTCTTATAAAGAAGGGATTGGTCTCTCTAAGACGGTCAATTTTATTTAACTCTGCTTGTTTCGGTCTTAATTGTGTACCTAGTACATTTACATAGGCAATACCCTTCATCTTTAATACTTCTTCAACTGGATTAAATGTCCTTTCAATATTACGTTCATCTGGCGATGGTATTGGAATTACATAATCAAACTTACCTTCTGGTAAATTGATGATCGCGGCAAGAACCTTACATAAATAATGATCTTTCAAAAATTTATATTGATGCATCGTTTCTTTCATAATACCATCATAATTAAAATTACATTTTAATCGATATTGAATGTTAAATCGTTCATTCAAAAATTGGCAGTCTTCACAAATATGTTCACCTTTAGTCATTAATTTCAAACACTTTTTACAACGCTTTAATGCATCATTAATCTTTACTTGATTCCATTTTTCAAAGCAAGTCTCACATATAACACAAGGTTTTCTATAAAAATTAATAATAGTTAATTGTTCATTGATCGGATTTAAACATTGTAGGCATTGTTCCATTATATGTCTAACCATCCTTTTTGTTTCGCAAGTTGATTCATTTTTTAATATCTTTTCTAGCTAACATCATTGATAACGACACACCATTATGATAATAAACCACATTCCCGTTTGGGGCTTGCTTCTTTCTACCCACTCGACCTGCGATCTGTATTAATGCCGCTTTAGAAAACTGGTCAGCTTCAATAACTACGACATCCAACTTTTCCATAGTAAAACCTCGTTCAAGAATGGTAGTGGTAAAAACAACCATATGATTGCCTGCCCTTAAAGATTGCACTTTCTCAAAGCGCTGTTCATCTTCACTGTGAATATATATTAAATTAGGTATTTGAGATTGATATGTCTTAAAAGCTTTAATCATATGATCAATATGATTAAAAAACACTAAGGTATAACGTTGATTCTGTATTTGTTTGGATAAGAAATTCAACAATTTAAATTGAACCTGTTTGGGTTTAAACTTTAAATATTGAAAGATAGGTACGGGGAGTGGTTGTCGGTGAAATCGTGCTGGCAATTTTATCACATTATCTTTACTTATCGTTGATAATAATTTCTGTGGTGGTGTAGCTGTCATATAAATATGACATGCGTTCTGTTTGGAAGATGATTGAATGACCTTAAATAAGTCGTCATCCATAGATAAGGGAAATGCGTCTACTTCATCAATGATGATCGTATCAAAGTGATTTTTATATCGGTATAGTTGATGAATTGTTGAAGTGATAAAATGTCCATCGAATTGTTGTTGACTACTTTGATGTATGACATCTATATCTTCGTGAATAAATGCATTTTTAATCCGTTGACTAATTTCTACTACAACGTCAACACGTGGGGATACAATCGCAATATTGTCTCCCTGATTTCTAGCAAACTTAATCCCTTCGAAAATCATTTCAGTTTTTCCAGCTCCAGTAACAGCGTATAACAATAATTTTCTTCGTTCCATAATGGCTTTTACAATTTGTTGAGAGGCATAGCTTTGTTGGTCTGAAAGCTCAAATTCCAGATGATATTCACATGGCGTAACCTTTTGATGACTCTTTATGATTCTATAATCAGTCAAATGATCCATACGACCAAGTTGTATACATTTCCTACAATATACTATGTCCTTATTTATAAAATCTGAATAATAGCGATGAAAATATTTATCATCGTCTGTTTCACATTGAACACAATGCCATCGGTTATTTTTAAATACGACCCCTTTAGTAACAAGCGCCACTTGTTCCAAAGTGATATTCGTTTCCGAATGTATTAACTTACCATAATGTAATATTGATGTTCCCTCCAATAAAAAAAAGACATACCGAATTGTCATTTAACAATTCCATATGTCCTCTCAATCTTCTAATTAAGTCTAATTTGGCGTGCTGTATATCCTAAACCTAACCCACCAGATCCTAAGTGTGCGGCAATAACTGGTCCAAATTCAGAATATGCTACTTGATAATGTGAAGGTGCATTCGCTTTGACAGATTCTAATAACGCTTTTCCATCATCAGTTTTATCACCATTAATCACATAAATGGTCACATCATCATAATCTTTGACTTGATTTAAGACTTTGTCTTCTAATGCTTTGAGTGCTCTCTTCTTAGTACGTACTTTTTCTTCCGGTACAATTTTACCGTCATCAAACTTAAGTACAGGTTTCATTTTTAGCAAAGTACCTACCCAAGCTTGTGCGCCTGTAATACGGCCGCTTTTTTGTAAATTTTTCAAGTCATCTACAATTAAATAAGCACCTGTATGTTCTCTCATATCAGTTAACTCTGCTATGATATCATCTGGTTTATAACCTTGTTCTACCATTTCTATTGCACGTAATACGTAACAACCTTCCATCATAGCCGCAAGCTTACTATCAAATGCATAGACGTTAATGTCTTCAACTAATTCTCCAGCTTGCTTCCCAGATTGATAACTCCCACTAATTCCACTAGATAAGAATACAACTATCACATCTGTGTAACCATCTTCTCTTAATTTTTCATATCTTTGAATCCATTCACCTACAGCCGGTTGACTAGTCGTAGGTATCGTTGCTGAAGAAGCCATTTTATTGTAAAAATGGTCAATATCAACATTTACATCTTCAGTATAGCTTACACCATCATCAAAAGTTACACTTAACGGTGCAACTGGGATATCATATTTATCAATTAAATCTTGAGATAGATAGCTAGTAGAATCAGTCATTACAGCAATCTTCATAGTAGTCCTCCTCAATTATACTCATAGTAATAATACAATATTTTATTAAAAAAGAAAATCTTAATTAAACAATTTATTTTAAGTATTTACAGCGTGTATAATACTAGTATGAAAACAGAGCGAAGATGAAGGTGAAAAAATGACAAAACCAATCATTACTATTAAAGAAGAACATACTATTGAAAATACGATCAATAAATCTCGTTTTATTTCACATATTAAACCTGTAGCTTCAGAAGATGAAGCAAAGGCATTCATTAATGAGATTAAAGCACAACATAAAGATGCAACGCACAACTGTTCTGCATATACTATAGGGCCAGAAATGAATATTCAAAAAGCAAATGACGATGGCGAACCAAGTGGTACGGCTGGTGTACCTATGTTGGAGATATTAAAAAAATTAGATCTACATGATGTGTGTGTGGTTGTAACACGCTATTTTGGTGGCATCAAATTAGGCGGCGGCGGACTCATACGAGCATATAGTGGTGCAGTACGTGATGTCATTTATGATATCGGCCGTGTTGAATTAAGAGCCGCTATTCCAACCACTGTTATCTTGAATTATGATCAAACCGGTAAATTTGAATATGAATTAGGTTCTACTAGCTTTATGCTTAGAAATCAATTCTATACTGACAAAGTTAGCTACCAAATTGATGTCGTTGAAACTGAGTATGATGATTTTATCGCCTTTTTAAATAAAACGACAGCTGGCAATTATGAGCTAAATACTGAAGATATTAAAATGTTACCCTTTGATATTACAACAGATTAAAAAGAAGCTATCTAAATACAGAGTCTCAATTCCGATTAAGTTGAGACTCTGTCTTAGATAGCTATTGTAATATTTAGTGATTATCTTCCTCTTCATATTGATGTTGAGGATGTGGAGGATCACCTTTTTTAGTAATGAGATTTAAGATAGGTCTATAATTATCATCTATTAATCCTGTGAATTCAACAATGAGTTCAATCGTTAAAATAATTAAAATGAACATCATTAAGGCACCTAGAGGTTGAGATAGATACAGAATAATACTAGATAGACTGAATAAGATAGCAATGGAATATATGAGTAATACGGTTTGTCTATGTGTATAGCCTAGTTCTAACAACTTATGGTGCAAGTGAGATTTATCCGCTTGCATAATATGTTGCCCTTTTTTCATTCGTCGAATCATTGCAAAAATAGTATCAATAAATGGTACCGCTAAAATAACGATTGGGAAAAATAAAGCAATAAATGTAATGTTTTTAAAACCTAACAATGAAACAAATCCAATAATAAAACCAATCATTAAAGCACCGCTATCACCAAGAAATATTTTAGCTGGGTGTGAGTTATAGAATAAGAATCCTAATAAAGATCCAATTAACACACAACAAATCATAATAATAAAGATATTCGCCTGTAAGATAGCGATAAATGCAATCGTCATTAATGCTATCGCAGATACACCAGATGCTAAGCCATCTAATCCATCAATTAAATTAATAGCATTTGTAATAGCCACAATCCAAATCACTGTAATTGGAATACTTAAAATTCCAAAATGTATCGTTGGACCCATTGGTAATGAAATAAAATCAATCGTGATGCCATAAAATGCTACCACTAAAGCAGCGACGATTTGCCCAGCTAATTTGATATAAGGTTTAAGATCAAATATATCATCGATTAAACCAACGGCATACATCAAAATTGCTCCGATAACTAATGGCTTCACTTCTCTTTCAATAGGATGACCTAACCACATTCCAATTAAAAATGAGAATAAAATAACTGTGCCACCCATGACTGAAATCGGCTTTGTATGTACCTTACGAAAGTTGGGTTTATCTACTAAATTTAATTTTTTAGACATCGCAATAATAATGGGTGTTATTATTAAACTGACTATCATAGTAAATGCAATGAGTAATAATGTATACATCAGTTCACCTTCATCAAAATTAAGTTAGTTTCTATCATTAAGGGTAAGTTTTAAGAAATCCAACCATTTTTCTTCCTATATTTATAGTTAATATTTAAATTTGAGTCGGTTATTTTGTATGATCTTCCTCTTTAATAACGACTTCTATCAATCTTGTATTTTATCGTAATAACATCAGTTGCTATCATCTTTCCTTATTATTAAATCAACTGTATAATTAGAGTTAATCTAAAAAAGACATCCCAAATTTATAACAACATTCATTCTTCATATATTTCTACATCGATATTAATACTCTCACATGACGAAACTATTTTTTTCATCATATCACTTAAGTTAACATTTTAACATTAATCACTATTTTATGTGATAAATTTTTTAGTCTAACTAATGACAAATTGTAAGTTTTCACTTACAATAGCTAATGGTCAATAAAGGAGTCGGTAAAACTATGTTTGAAGCAATTATATATAATATTTCAGTCATGGTTGCAGGCATATATTTATTTCACAGACTGCAATACTCTGAAAATAAAAGAATGGTTTTTTCTAAAGGATATGTCACTGTTTTAATGACACTTGTTGCACTTTTATTAGCAGCATATCCCATTCCCTTCCGTTTAGAATACTTAGTTCATTTAACGTTTGTACCTTTATTATTCTTAGGGCGTTATACTAACATGGTTTACACATTGGCTTCTGCTATCGTCGTATCATTAGTTGACGTACTTATTTTTAACAACTCAATCATATACGGTATCACTTTAGTCGTTATTGCGGGTGTTGTCAGTGCAGTAGGCCCATTTTTAAAACAAAATGACATTATATCGTTGCTTATATTAAATTCAATCAGTATTATCATTTTATTTATACTTGCATTAGTGAGTCCAATTTATGATTTGATTGAAATTGCAATTTTAATTCCTGTGTCATTCATTATCACAATTGCTTCTGCAATTACATTTGTAGATATATGGCATTTCTTCTCACTCGTTAATCGCTATGAAAATGAAGATAAATATGATTATTTAACTGGTCTTGGGAATGTAAAAGAATTCGATAGACATTTGAATCAAATATCTAAATATACTGAGACACATCATGAAAGCTTAGGCTTGTTACTGATTGACATTGATGGTTTTAAAGATGTAAATGATACATACACACACCAAGCAGGAGATGCTGTATTAAAACAAATGTCTCAACTACTTAAAAATTACGTCCCTAAACAATTCCTTATTTTTAGAAATGGTGGCGAAGAATTCTCTGTCGTGATTAATGATTATACGTTGGATCAAAGCGTCAAACTTGCCGAAAATATTCGACAAGGTGTAGAGAAGTCATCCTTCCACCTACCTAATAAGGAAGTCATTAAACTTTCAGTATCTATAGGTGTCGGATATTTAACACAAGATGATCGCAAATCACAAAGACGCGTCTTTAAGGATGCTGATGATATGGTTCATGTGGCTAAAAGTGAAGGTAGAAATAAAGTCATGTTCAATCCTATTATTAAACTATAAACAAATATTGGATACAGAATCAGAGGTAGAGGCAAAAAGATTTGTCATTTCGTTAATTTATTTATCGAAGTATGAATCTTTCATGTCTCTTCCTCTTTTATTTTATAAACACATTTCTTATTCATCACAGTCACAATATGATTAGATTTAATATAGATGTTAACCAGTGTTATCACCTACTTCCTTCATTACATAATCTTTTCAATATGCCGTACTCTATTGAAAGTTGTTAGCTCAAGATGTAAACTTCAATTATTCATATCATTAAATTAATTAGGAGGTGGTTATTCATGTCAGATTCAATCACTATCATCGATGAGAATAAAGTGATTGATGTCGTGTTGATTGCTGGTAGGATTTTACTAGAAGCTGGTGCTGAAACTTATCGTGTTGAAGATACCATGAATAGAATTGCGCATAGCTATGGCTTGCATGATACATATAGTTTCGTAACTTCAACCGCTATTATCTTTTCACTTAATGATCGTACGAGTACCAGATTAATTCGTATTAGAGAACGTACGACTGATTTAGAAAAAATAGCATTAACCAATAGTTTATCTCGTAAAATTTCTAGCAATCAACTTACTATCGATGAAGCAAAATCTGAATTAATCCACCTTAGAAGTGCATCGTTGCAATATTCATTTTTAATGAATTTATTTGCAGCAGCGATCGCATGTGGTTTTTTCCTATTTATGTTTGGTGGCGTTGCATCAGATTGTTGGATCGCCATACTTGCTGGAGGATCAGCTTTTCTAACGTTTAGCCTTGTTCAACGATATATTCAAATTAAATTTTTCTCAGAATTTGTAGCTGCTGCAGTAGTAATCACTATTGCTGCTGCCTGTTCGAAACTTGGATTGGCAACAAATCAGAACATTATTACTATTGCGAGCGTAATGCCTCTTGTTCCTGGTATTTTAATTACCAATGCTATACGAGATTTACTAGCTGGAGAGTTATTAGCAGGTATGTCTAGAGGAGTTGAAGCAGCGTTAACTGCATTTGCAATTGGTGCTGGCGTTGCTATTGTATTACTAATTTTTTAAGAGAGGCTGTTCATATTGTTATTTTATTTATTTCACTTCACAATAAGTTTCATTTCCACAGTCCTTTTCTCCATCATATTTAACGCACCTCGTCGATTATTGTTAGCTTGTGGATTTGTCGGTGCAGTTGCGTGGACAATTTATCAATTTACTGTTGATATGCAATTTGGAAAAGTTGGCGCTACATTTTTAGGTAGTTTAATTTTAGGCTTACTCAGTCATACAATGAGTAGACGCTATAAGCGACCTGTTATTATCTTTATCGTACCTGGAATCATTCCACTTGTACCAGGTGGTGCTGCGTATGAGGCAACACGCTTTTTAGTTTCAAATAATTACACTAGTGCTGTAAATACCTTTTTAGAGGTAACCTTGATATCAGGTGCGATTTCTTTTGGTATCCTCGTGGCAGAAATCATCTATTATCTCTACACACGTATCAAGCAGTATTATGGTAAAATTAAAGGTAAATCATATAGAAAATCTTATAATATGAATAATCGAGTTTAAGGGGATGTCTAACATGAAAGAACAAATTATCGATAGATTAACGAGATACGTCAAAATAGATACACAATCAGATCCAAATTCAAGTACGACACCATCTACGACAAAACAATGGGATTTATTAAACCTATTGGAAAGTGAGCTTAAAGCATTAGGACTTGAAACAGATATGGATAGCAATGGTTACCTTTTTGCTACATTAGAAAGTAATGTGGAATACGACGTGCCAACGGTTGGTTTCTTAGCTCATGTTGATACATCACCTGATTTTAATGCTACTAATGTTAATCCACAAATTATTGAAAAATATGACGGTAACCCGCTAAAGTTAGGTACGACAGACAGAATTCTAGATCCTAAAGTCTTTCCTGAACTTAAACAAGTCATTGGTGACACATTAATGATTACTGATGGTACTTCTTTGCTAGGTGCTGACGATAAAGCAGGCGTAGTAGAGATTATGGAAGGTCTTAATTATTTACTTCAACACCCAGAAATTAAACATGGTAAAATCCGTGTAGGCTTTACGCCAGACGAAGAAATTGGAAGAGGGCCTCATCAATTTGATGTTGAACGTTTCAATGCTGATTTCGCTTATACTATGGATGGTAGCCAATTAGGAGAGTTACAATTTGAAAGCTTTAATGCTGCTGCAGCAAAAGTGACATGTCACGGTGTTAATGTGCATCCTGGATCAGCTAAAAATGCGATGATTAATGCGATTTCACTTGGCCAACAATTTAATAGTTTATTACCGCCAAGTGAAGTTCCAGAACGTACAGAGGGTTATGAAGGATTTTATCATTTAATGAATTTTGAGGGTAATGTTGAAAAAGCTACATTACAATATATTATTCGAGACCATGATAAAAAACAATTTGATCTACGTAAAAAGCGTTTCATGGAAATACGTGATGATATCAACTCACACTTCGAAGACTATCCAGTCAAAGTGGACGTTGAAGACCAATACTATAATATGGCTGAAAAGATCAAACCACATCAACATATTATAGATATCCCTACAAAAGTATTTAATCGTTTAGGTATCGAGCCTAATACGGAACCTATTCGTGGTGGTACTGATGGATCACAACTCTCATTTATGGGATTACCTACACCTAATATCTTTACTGGTTGTGGCAATTTCCATGGTCCGTTTGAGTATGCTTCCATCGATGTTATGGCAAAGGCCGTACAAGTTATGGTCGGTATCGCAGAAGAAGTTGCAAAATCAAATCAATAATATATCAACACCCCTAAGTGTCTAGTCTAATACACTTAGGGGTGTTGTTTTTATCATTTCTATAATTATTTATTCACATCGAATTGTGTTTTCAATAATTTTAATGCTTGAACTGTATAATGTCTGATTTGTAGACCCATTTTAAAGTCTGTGTATGATTCAGGCATTTCTATAAATGTATTGAACATAGCCGTTACGCCCTTACCTTCAAACAAATCAAATTTATCATCTGTAGCACAAATTGCAATAGATGTCTTATGATGTTTTTCTGTTAAATCAGCAATACGTAATGTAGTCGTTTCTAATAATTGGTCACGTTCATTTAAACCTTCACCAAATATAATTAAATCTGCTTGTTGAACTAAATCTTCCAGGTGTGTAATTTGGTCTACAAGTTCATGACTTGTTAAAATTTCCGCTTGATATAAACCATTTAAAACTGCAGCAATTCCGCCACCAGCACCACCACGTTCGATAGGACCAATCGTTACTCGTAATTCACTTTTAAATAATTCACTAAAGTACCAAACTAAATTGTCAATTTCTGCTGCTTCATTTTGTGTCATCCCTAGCATTGGATACATTTGCATAATCTCACTTTGTTTACCATATAAGCGACTTGAAAAATCTGACATCACTTGAATATTTGCTTCAGCTAGCTTCGGATGGATACCAGAAAAATCTAGACGTCGAATATATTTAATGACATGCGCACCCTTAGTCACATCAACTAAATTTGCCTCATCATCATAGAACTTAGCGCCTAATGCTTGAAGCATTCCTGCACCACCATCAAAGCTACCGATGCCACCAAGCGAGATAATAATGTGTTTGGCATCATTATCTAACGCAGCATTTAAAATTTCACCTAAACCAAAACTCGTTCTTTCTTGAATTGGTTTTTGACCATTTAAAAATAAATTACCCTCAATAATTGTCATACCGCTATCTGTTTGACCATAAATCGCTTCTACATCATTCATGTCAGCATCGTGAGCCGCAACTCGATATTTACTCCCAGATTGCCATAAAAAGACTGAATCCATTAATTCATGTCGTCCATTAAATAGTGGAACTTGAACGATATCAGCCTTTTCAATTTGACTAGCAACCGCTTCTTCGACATATCTGTTTGCTTGATAGCTTGAAATAATACCATTAAATTCGTCCATGGCTACTAAAACTTTCATTGTCTTAACCACCTTGTTTTTATATAATATTGTGCTTTCAATACAATTTAACTTATATTATTAATCTTACATTTATAACATATTCATTAATCTATTTGTGTTGTACACTAACATATTATACATGTGAATGTGCATGATTTCATGATAAACACTATCATAATCTTTATTAAACTATGAGTAATATGAATATTGGTCTATTATATACTATTCTCAATTAAAGCATAAACGATTAACTTACCTTTTTACAATCGCAATTAAAAAGCCATCTTATTACTCTATCCGTAATAAAATGGCTTCCATCTTTTGAGCGAACATCAATGAAGTAATATAACTTTGATGTTCTTTATTCATTTGTTAGTGATTCATTATTCTTCTGCTTGCGCTAATGACGAAACATTGATGTCACTGTGTGACGCATTCCATTTCATTTCACCATCTATAAAGTAAAATGCCTGTGGTGATTCATGTTTGACATTTGTCTTTTCAGCAATGTAGTCCGATAATTTGCGCTCCTGTTGTACTATTAAATAGTAACCGTCCATATCGCGTTCATATAAAAATTTATTAAACTGATCATACGCATTTGCAGAAATTGGACAAGTTTCGCTATGTTTTAAAACAAAAACATATTTATTTTCCTCTAACACTTGTTCAAACTGGTCAATCGAACTCAGCTTTATAGCCATTCTATTCACCTCTAAAAGTATTTATCACATTTTCTGAGCATATGCGTGATATTCATATCCCAAAAATTATATCAGTGGGTACAATTATACACATTTTACTTAGCAATGTTAACCATGGTTATTTAATTTATTTAATTCTAATCAAAATTAATCGCTTTTTTGTTTAACCTTTTTTAATTCCGAATTAAATGCCTTATCTTTCCTATCTATGTCTTTACCCTCTTTTGGTAACTTTTCGACATTAATTTTAGAAATTTTTTCACCAACTTCTATGGTATCAATACGAGTGTCATAATAATTTTGTAAACTATAGTACATCTCAATCGCATTTTTACGTGCATCATTCACATTTTTATCTGATATATTCGTTTGATTGATGTCTTTAATTTGTTTTTCAATTAATGGAGAAATATAATTTTTGATTGCTTTTTTCGCTGATTTAGCATTGCTTGATGATGTATCTAGATGTTTTTGAGCCGTTTCTTTTAAATCTTTATTATTACTTTCCAGTTTTGAAGTTAATTGATCTGCGTCTTCTTGGTTCGAAGCATTTTTGATTTTCTTTTCAACTTGCGAACGATTTTTTTCAAATAACTTTGTGTAATCTAAAATATCTTCATTATCTTTGATTGAATCATTACACAAATCCACAAATTCTTTTACATCATATATCGATTTTTTCTTAGTTTTGACTGTTTTAAGGTATTTTGCTTTTAATACTTTTACATCGTGCGTTTCTGCTGGTAATTGTTTCGCTGATTTTTCATAATCTTTAAATGCAGGTATTAATTGCTCATTTATGTCATCTTGAAGTTTGATAAATTCTTTTCTGTTTTTATCAGTTGTATCTGTCTTACTTAAGTGATCCAATTCTTTTAGATTGATTTCATCCATCACTTTTTCAAGCTTGTCTTGTTTTTGATTAACTTCATCTAATTTACTTTCAAAGTGACTTAAATCTGAATCGGTTTTATTACTACATGCTGTTAAGGCAACGATAAGTAAAAATATCATTGGGATAAGTACTATTTTTTTCATATTTGCACCCCTTACCATTGAACATTATACAAAAACGTATTTATTAAGAAAATGAATTATGTTATAGTATCTCAGACTTTATACCTTATTAATTCAACACAAAGGAGAAAAACCATGTACGGTCATGTTCAACCTCTTATTAAATATCAAAATAATGACTATTTCGACACGCTATATCAAGAAACGCGTACGTTATTATTTAATTTGCTAGATTCACCTGTTAAATATACGCAACATATTGGTGGCACTCGACATTTCAATTATGATACAGAACCTATCCTTGACATACTTATTGGTGTAGATAATTTACATGATATTACGGCGCTAGACGAAAAACGATTAAATTACGCTGGATTTTATCGTTTACACCATTCATATAAAAAGGAAGTCATGATGGCTAAGTTTAATAATCTTAAAGATTTAAAGCAAGAAGTTCGCTTACATATCATTCAATTAGATACACCGTTATTTGAGCAATATCAAAAAGTTGATGAGTTATTAAGTCATCATAAGAAGATTGCTAACCAATTTGCGACTAAAAAGGAGAAACTATTGCATCATATTGATACGATAAGACAATATGAAAATCAAAAACAAACTATTTTTGAAAACATTTATAAACAGTATGGTCATAACACATAAATATGTAAAAGAAAGCTTATTAAATTGATGTAGCAGTCAATATCTATTTCCCAAACGCAAAATTAAATGAATTATGCTTTTTAATTATATAACATATATTTAGAATTAAAAGAACTATGCATTATATACAACGAGAATCAATTATCTTAGCGTTAAATATCTTCATATTTCGCAAATAACAACTAAAATTGATATAATAAAAATATTAGTATTGATCAAAGAAAGGACGTACGGATAGTGAATAAAAACGACATTTTAAAAGGTTTGCAAGAAATTATTCCAAACGACATTATTGAAGTAGATGAACCCCTAAAAAAATATACTTATACTGAAACTGGTGGTAAAGCAGATTTTTACTTATCACCTACTAAAAATGAAGAGGTACAAGCCATTGTAAAATATGCAAACCAACATAATATTCCTGTCACATATCTAGGAAACGGTTCGAATATTATTATCCGTGAAGGCGGTATTAGAGGTATCGTATTAAGCTTGTTATCACTTAAACATATCGAAGTATCAGATGATGCCATTATTGCTGGTAGTGGTGCGGCTATTATTGATGTCTCACGTGTTGCAAGAGATTATGCACTTACAGGATTAGAATTTGCATGTGGTATTCCTGGTTCAATCGGTGGCGCCGTTTTCATGAATGCAGGTGCTTATGGTGGCGAAGTTAAAGACTGTATTGATTATGCGTTATGCGTTAATGAAGATGGAGATTTAATTAAATTAACAACACAAGAATTAGAATTAGATTATAGAAATAGTATTGTACAGAAAAAACATCTCGTAGTGTTAGAGGCAGCTTTCACACTAGAACCAGGAAACTTAAAAGAAATACAAGCGAAAATGGATGATTTAACTGAACGTCGTGAATCAAAGCAACCACTTGAGTACCCTTCATGTGGTAGTGTTTTCCAAAGACCACCAGGTCACTTTGCTGGTAAATTAATCCAAGATTCTGATCTACAAGGCCATCGTATTGGCGGTGTAGAAGTTTCTACTAAACACGCTGGATTTATGGTCAATGTAGATAATGGTACTGCGACAGACTATGAAGATTTAATCCATTACGTGCAGCAAACAGTTAAAGATAAATTTGATGTAGAATTAAACACTGAAGTACGAATCATTGGCGAACATCCTGACACTGAATAAAGATAAATATCGGAGGTTTGTTTCAATGACTAAGGTCTATGGTTCAATGATTGATAATGAAACAAGATGTATACATTATCACTCTTTTTTAGATATTATTGCTATTAAATTCAAATGTTGTGATAAATACTATCCTTGTTATCAATGTCATAATGAACACGAAGCACACCCTATTCAACGTTGGAGTGAAGATGAATTCGACCAACAAACCATTATGTGTGGTGTTTGTAAACATCAGATGACAATTAACGATTACATGATGGTCGAATCTTGCCCCAGATGTCAATCCCACTTCAATCATAGATGTAAATTTCATTACCATCTATATTTTGAAATTTAATATATAAAGCAAAAGCGCTAAAAGCATATTATTTAATGCCTTTAGCGCTTTCTTATATTATTTTACTACTTTTTCTAATTCATCAATTTGTTTCATTGTTGTAGTTGTTGAACCAGATGAGAAATACCAAAGTTTAGGGTCAAGTTCATAAATTTTATGTTCTTTTACAGCTTTAACATTTTTTAATACTTTATTGTTTAATGTCTTCTTAGCTGTTGCATTATTTGCTACAACCTGTCCTCTATCCATAGCTAAAATCACATCAGGATTATTTTTGTTAATATATTCATTATTAACATTTTGACCATGCGGACCTTTACTTACATCTTTATCAACTGGTTTAAAGCCTAGTGTATCAAATACCAATCCACCAAATCGTGAACCTGGGCCGAATGTAGATAACTCACCTTCATTTACTAATAAGTACATCACTTTCTTATCAAATTTAGATGTTTTGTTTTTCATTGTATCTACTTTTTTATCTAATTGTTTAGTTAAATCTTTCGCTTTATCTTCCTTGTCGTAGATTTTACCTAATTTTTCAGTGTTATCCTTCACAGAGTTGATAACATCTTTATTATCCGCACCCATATATACAATTTTTGCTTTTGGTGCAGCTTTTTTAAATTCATCTAAATTTTTCTGATTAGCTGTTCTACCTGAAATAAAAATCACTTCTGGTTTGGCTTTAGCTACTTTATCGAAATTAACTTGTTTTAAGTTACCAGAGTTTATATATTTATCTGATTTAAAATCTTCTAAGAAATCTGGTAGAGATTTTCCGCCTTCACCTTTTGGTAATGCTTTAACTTTACTTGAAAGTCCCATTTCTTTCATATCATTTAATACACCATAATCTAAAACGACAGCATTTTTGGGGTTTTTAGGAACTTCGACCGTCTCTTTAACCTTCTTAGCATCACTGCCATCTTTTTCCTTTCCTTGTGCTTCATAGTTATTTTCTATTTTAACAGTATCTTTCGAATCACTTTTCTTCGATTTCGAATTTGATTGACTATTATTAGATTGATTACCACATGCTGCTAATATAAATACTAAAGATATTATTAAGACTAAAATTGATTTTTTCATTATGTAGTAACTCCTTTTGTAATTTTTCACGATTGGCTGAGTAACATGTTCTTCTTTATTAATTATTTACTCACTATAAGCATCACTCCCTTAGTGGTTTAAATGTTCACTTTATGAAAGAATTTGTTCATCGTAATACAGACATATGCGTTGTCCATTAACCCATTCTACTTTGACATCCATTTCATATAATTCTCTTAATACCTCAGTTTGTAAAACGTCTTCATTTTTTCCAGCACGTACTAATTCACCATGTTTTAATGCAATAATATGATCTGAATAACATGACGCAAAATTAATATCATGTAATACAATAACGATTGTTTTATCTAATTGCTGTGCTAATGTACGCAATGTCTGCATAATTTGAACGGAATGTTTCATGTCTAAATTATTTAATGGCTCATCTAACAGAATGTACTCAGTATTTTGTGCAATTGTCATAGCGATATATGCTCTCTGACGCTGACCACCGGACAAAGTTTTAATATTCCTATCTTTAATGTCGTTTAACTGTAATAAATCTAAGGCATATTTAACTTGCTCTTTATCTTCTTTTTTAAGATGACCTTTACAATAAGGAAATCTGCCAAAATTCACTAATTGCTCTACAGTAATATTCATATCTGTGTGATTAGTTTGTTTTAGTATTGAAATTTTCTGAGCAAGTTCATCCGTCCTATAAAGCGACATTTCTTTATCTTCAATTTTGACTGTGCCACTATCGATACTCATTAATTTTGTAATTGCAGATAGCAAAGTACTTTTTCCTGCACCATTAGGCCCTATCAAAGAGGTAATCTTCCCCTTTTCGATATTGACATTGATATCTTTTAATATGGACTTCTTTTGAATTGATTTATTTAAATTTTGAATTTGGATCAATTTGCATTTCTCCCTTTAACTAATAAGTAAATAAAGTAACTTCCACCTATGAGGTCAATGATGATACTTACTTCTGTAGTAGCTTCGAAAAGATGTTCAACAACCCATTGAGCAATAAATAAACATATCCAACTGAAACATATTGTAGCGGGTAAAATATATTTATGTTCATAAGTTTTCATAAATTCATGAGCTAAATTGACAGTAAGTAATCCTAAAAATGTAATCGGCCCAACTAATGCCGTTGAAATAGATACTAAAATAGCGACAAGAATAAGCATTAATCTTGTTACATTTTCATAATTAACACCTAAATTGATAGCTTGTGCTTTTCCTAGTAATAACACATCTAAATAGGGTATCAGCACTATAGTTATACCTATTAAAATGATTAATAAAATAGCTGAAAATCCGACAAGTTTAGAATTAGAAGCATCAAAGTTAGCAAACATGGTATTTTGAACCGCTAAAAATGACTCTGGATCCATAATTAATTGGATAAAACCAGTAATACTTCTAAAAAATGTGCCTAATATTACACCAATCAATAAAATGAAATAGACCGAAAAATGACCTACTTTAAATAAAACTTGAAACAGAATTAAAGCAAATAACACCATTGTCACTAACGTAATTAAAAAATTGATATACACGTTATTAACGATTGTCGATTGAGTACCTAATAAAAAAACAGGTAATATTTTGACGAATAAATAGACTGAATCTAAACCAATAATAGAAGGTGTTAGTAAGCGATTTGTTGTTATCGCTTGAAAAATGACAACTGACGTGCCAATAGCGCCACCTACTAATATAATTAAGATAAATTTTCTTAAACGACTTTGAATTTGATAATCAAATATTTCGAAATCAATACCTAAAATTAAGTATAAAGTCGCTATAATTATTGTGATTACCCCTAATAAAAAAAGCTTTTTATTAAGATTAGTTAGCATAATTCTCCCTACCTTTCATCAATAAGATAAGGAATATAATCGTTCCAAAAACACCAATAGTTAGACCTATGTTAATTTCATAAGGATAAACAATTAAGCGTCCTACAATATCTGAAATAAGCACAAATATAGAACCTAACATCATCGTATGAGGTAAGGCATGTTTTAAATGGTCCCCTCGATATATTGAAATAATATTAGGAACAATGAGTCCGAGAAATGGTAATGTTCCAACAGTAACGACTACAAGTGCAGTGATTGTTGCAGTTATAAACAATGCGATATTAATGATTTTTTCATAATTCACACCTAAGTTATGGCTAAAATCTTTGCCCATACCAGCAATCGTAAAATGATTTGCAAATATATATGTAATTAATAAGAACGGTATACTTAGATATAGAACTTCATAACGACCACTTGTAATAATAGCAAAATTTCCATTTAGCCAATTTCCAATACTTTGTACTGCATTAGTTCTCAATGCGATAAATGTAGTAAAACTTGAAACAATACCTCCAAGCATAATACCTAATAACGGTATAAAGATGACATCTTTCACTCTAATCAGTTGTACTAATTTCACGAAGAAATAAGTACCACCGACGCTACAAATAACTGCAAATATTAATTTAATAAGTATGTGACCTTTAGGGAATAAAATAAGTGATAAAAGAATACCCAACTTAGCCCACTCCATTGTGCCAGCTGTTGTTGGACTCACAAATTTATTTTGCATCATTTGTTGCATGATTAAACCTGCTATTGCCAACGTACTACCTGATATGAGAATACTAACTGTTCGAGGAATACGACTCGATAAAATGATATTTAATTGATCATCGGTAAGGTGGAAAATATCGGAGATTGATATTTGGCTAACACCGATAAATAGAGAGAGAATCGTAAGCACGACGAGAAAGATGAGTAAAACATATCCCTTTAATAAAAACTTCATAACACTTTCTCCTTGAATAGTTATCCTTGGTAACGATTGTACGATAATGATAATCGTTATCAATTAAAATGTTACAGAATTTCCTTGTCATTTTCAATAGGTTATCTATAAATATTGTTATAAATTAACTTATTTTTATGTTTTTAGTTCATTGCACATAAAAAAAGCTCTAATTTTACTTTCATTGTGCGTACACAAGTATAGTAAAATTAGAGCTAAATCTATTTTATTTTTCATCATCAAATATGAAATCTTCATCTCGTAATGCTTCAACATTTAAAGCTAGTGTATAACCATCACCTTTTACAGAGAAGAAATCATGGTTTTTAGTTGTTGTATCTAAAGCATTTTCAATAATTGGATTGAATTCACGTTCTTCAAAATATGGTTCGAATCCAAGATTTGATAATGCTTTATTTCCGTTGTATTTAACGTAATTAAGCACATCTTCAGCTAAGCCAATATCATCATATAGAAGATGCGTATATGATACTTCATTATCATAAAGTTCTTTTAACAATTTGTACATTTCTTGATCTGCACGTTGTTTTTCACTTTCAGAAAGCTCATTTCTTAAACTTTGTGCATCTAGACCTGTAAACACACCATGTATCGATTCATCTAATAAGATTTTACGAATAATTTCACCAGATGTTGTCATTTTACCTTGACCAGCTAGATAAAGCGGATAATAGAATCCAGAGTAGAATAAGAATGTTTCTAAGAAAACACTTGATACTCTAGCAATATATTGGTCAAAAATTGAGGCTTCTTTCCCCCACAATTTATGGTAGTTTTCGATGATTTTGTCTGATTTGTATTTTAAATGTGGCTCTTCAATTACCCAAGTATCTAATAAATAGTTCGTTTCACTAGATGGTAATAATGTAGTGAAAATATGAGAATAACTTTTAGCATGAATTTGTTCCATCATTGCCATAAACGAATAAACGGCTTTTTTTCTTAAATCAGTTGTGTGAAGCATGATTAATGGCATTCCATCATCTGCTTGATGCGTGTCTAACCCTGTTAAACCAGCTAATGCCTTTTTAAATGTATTTTTTTCGGCTTCAGATAATGTTTTCCAACTTGCAATATCTTTTGATACTTTAAATTCTGTTTCTACCCACATTTGAGAGATATTTTGACGCCAAAACATATTTGTCATATCTTCTTGGGTATTCCAATTGACGGCCTTCATGAATAATAATCCTCCTATCCTTTAATTAAGATGATAGATAGCCATAGATAATCAATTAAACTACCAAAATCCTTATTAAGGTTATGTATTTCAAGGTTAGAACATCTACGTTGCATACTTTGAGAAATACTAAATATGCTCTCTAAAGTCAACGTGTAGTCCCAACCTTTTTAAATCTTAATATTCTATAATCCACTTCAATAATAATACTTACTATTTAATGTATCACGTTTATTTATCGTATTAAATTGCACAACTTGTACATTCTTCTACACTTAATAATTTATTACGTGTGTAATATAAAGATTTTAAACCTTTATGATGTGCATATACATATAATCGAGAAAGTTCACGTGTAGAAATTTCTGAATTAACATATAAAATAGTTGAAATACCTTGATCAACATGTGTTTGAATAGTTGATACTAAATCAATTAATTTCATTTGATCTGTATTAAATGCTGATTTGTAATACCACATTGTTTCAGGTGATAAGAATGGCATTGGATAAAATGTTTCAGCATTACCATAAGTACGTCGCTCGATTTGATCAACGATAGGCATTACTGAGCTTGTTGCATTTTGCACATATGAAATACTTTGTGTTGGTGCAATTGCTAAGCGATAAGCATGATATAGACCGTATTGCTCTACATCTTTTTGTAATGCTTTCCAATCTTCTGCTGTAGGAATTTCAAAACCTTTGAATAATTCGCGTACTTTTTCAAATTGTGGTTCAAATTCTTGTGAAGTATAGAACTCGAAATATTTTCCATTTGCATAATCTGATTTATCAAAATCAAGATATTTTTCTCCACGTTCTTTTGCAATTTGCATTGAACGCTCAATTGAATAATAGTTCATCATCATGAAGAAGATGTTAGCGAAATCTTTAGCTTCTTCTGACTCATAACCAATTTTATTTTTAGCTAAGTAACCATGTAAGTTCATTACACCAAGTCCTACAGAATGTAACTCACTATTAGCTTTTTTAACGCCAGGTGCGTTTTGAATATTCGCTTCATCACTAACAACTGTTAATGCGTCCATACCAGTATGAACCGAATCTCTAAATTTTTGGGATTCCATGACATTCACAATATTTAATGAACCTAAGTTACATGAAATATCTCGTTTAATTTCATCTTCTGTACCATAATCATTAATAATAGATGTTTCTTGTAATTGGAAAATTTCAGTACATAAATTACTCATTTTAATTTGACCAATATCTGAATTAGCATGTACTTTATTCGCATTATCTTTGAACATCAAATATGGATAACCAGATTGTAATTGCGTTTGAGCAATTGTATTTAACATTTCACGTGCATCTTTTTTCTTTTTCTCTACGTTAGGGTTTGCAACCATGTCATCATAATATTTTTCTAAATCAATATCATCTAAAGTCACACCATACTCTTGTTTTACAGTGTGTGGCGCAAACATGTAGAAGTCTTTACCTTCTTTTGCTAGGTCGAAGAATTTAGAAGGCACGATTAAGCCTGTAGAGATAGTTGATAAACGTAAATCTTCATCTGCATTTACTTTTTTAGTATCTAAAAACTCTTCAACATCATAGTGGAAGATGTTTAAATATACAGCACCTGCGCCAGGTCTTTGACCTAATTGATCTGCATAACTAAATCCACCTTCGAGTGACTTAGCAACAGGTAATACACCTTTGGCTACACCTTTTATACCTTTAATTGCTTCACCACGTGCACGTAATTTAGATAAATTAATTGCAACGCCACCGCCAATTTTACTTAATTGTTTCGCGGTTGAATCAATAAAGTTGATAGAATTCAAGCTATCATCCACTTCTAATAAGAAGCAAGAAACTAATTCTCCACGTCTTGCTCTACCCGCATTTAAAAATGTAGGTGTTGCAGGTTGATAACGTTGTTCTACCATAGCTGAAATAAATTGTTTAGCTTGATCTTTGTCTCCATTAGCTAAGTACATTGAAACAATAGCAACGTGTTGATTATAATCTTCTAAATATTGTTGTTTATCATTCGTTTTAAGTGCATAGTCTTTGTAAAATTTACTTGCAGACATGTAACTAGCAAATTGGAAGTTAATTGACTTCGCATATTCTGTGATTTCTACTAAGTCTGAATCACTGTATTTTTCAAAAACATTGAAATAGAAGTTATTGTCTACAAGATAGTGTAAACGTTCAATTTCGCTATCGAAATAAATCGTTTTGTCGTGGATTTCTTCCAAATATACTTTGAGCGCTTCTTGGTCTTTTTCTAAATTAAAAAAACCATTATCTTTTCGTTTTGTAACTTCATTATTTAATTCAATGTGATTGTACTTCTTCTCGTCCATAGTTCTCATTAAAATTACCCACCTTGTTTTTAAATTCGATAACGTCTTTATTAGTGCCTTGCACTTCAAACTTCATTAACAACGGTACATTATAGTCTTCAGAAATAGAGCGCCCTGCTTTAGCAAAATTTTGACCCCAGTTTCTATTACCACTGGCAGCTACCGCTCTGAGATATGAATGATTAACATCTAGAAATGATTGTACTTGTTGAGGTACTTCGCCAAAGCCTATTGTTCCAGTAACTAAAATATATGGTTCATTAATAGGATCCGTACAATTTTCTGATGTAATTTCCATTACATTTTCGATTTCAGCACGTTTAATAAATCTGCGTACATTACCTGAAAATGAGAAATATACTACTTTCATTGGATCGCCTTCTTTCACCAATCTTTAAACAATTAAAAAAGAAGTTCTCCTATCATGACAGGAAAGCTTCCTACAAAATATAGTGTTGTAGAATGAAATGAGTCACTAAAAGAAAAGTTTATAAAAACTATATGACCTTATCTTGATATTAGATTTTATTTTGAACCACAAGATATTGTGGTTGATTAGAAATGTAGATCTATATAGTATAAGTAAACATTTTGTGCGGAAACACTGTAAACGAGAGATTATTCTATAATTACTAGTGTCATTTTGCATTTAAATTAAGATTATTCCATTTATTAGTATCAGCTACAGACACAATATATTGTGTCTGTTTATCAATATCGATACTATATTCTGTGTTTCATTATACATAATACCTAAACTTATTTAAAGTTAAAGTTTTATGTCAAATGTTCGTCTTTTCTTCTGAACATGCACCACTACACCTTTAGTCTTACACAAATAAAAATAAAAAAATTTTTCAGTTAAAATTACTTGCTTTTTATAAAAAATTATACATTAAGCTTAAGGTCTTGATTCTAGCTCAACCCTGTCAAAATAAAGGATACAATCAATGAAGAATCAAAATTAAACTGCAATCGTTTTCAGTTATATGCAATCATTTTAATTCTCACAAATGTTTTGAAACTAGATTATGACTCTTCCTTAACAGAACGTACGTTCGTATTATGATTATATATTTCACCCACTGTTTTTTCAAGTCTTTTATGCATATCGACATCATTTATGCTACTATAATAACGTTAAACTTTTATGAATGAGGCGATAGTATTGAATCCTAAAATCAAAGGTATAATTGCAATACTAATATCTGCGATAGGCTTTAGTTTTATGTCTGTCTTCTTCAGATTATCAGGCGATTTACCTGTATTTCAAAAGTCTCTAGCAAGAAATTTAGTTGCAATGTTCATACCATTATTCTTCATATTTAAATATAAACAACCAATGTTTGGTAAATTAAGTAGCCAACCATTACTTATCTCAAGGTCAACACTCGGTTTAATAGGTGTATTGCTTAATATATATGCACTTGATCACATGGTATTGAGTGACGCTGATACATTAATGAAGTTAAACCCCTTCTGGACTATATTATTATGTTTTATCTTTTTACATGAAAAAGTACGAAAATATCAAATTTCAGCAATGATCGTTGCAATACTCGGTATGTTACTTATTGTAAAACCAGAATTTTCTTCTTCGTTTATACCAGCATTAATTGGACTACTTTCAGGTATATTTGCTGCATCAGCATATACTTGTGTCCGTGCTTTAAGTACTAGAGAAGCACCCTACACCATTGTATTTTATTTTTCACTATTCTCAGTAATTGTACTTATCCCATTTTCAATTTTTACATTTGAACCAATGAGTAAATTACAATTATTATATTTATTCGGCGCAGGTTTATCAGCTGCAGTGGGCCAAATTGGAATCACATTAGCCTATAGTTTCGCAGCAGCAAAAGATATATCTATTTTCACTTATGCTTCAATTATATTTACAGCAATATTCGGCTTCATATTATTTGGTGAAACACCTGATTTATTATCAACAATCGGATATGTTGTCATTATAAGTGCAAGTTACTATATGTTCGAAAAAGCACGTCGCGAATCAAATCAACAACAACAACATTAATCATATGATAAGGAGTGATTCATTTGGCACAAGGACGTCAAAATGATGAATTACAAGATATAACATTACTAGGAAACCAAAATAACACATATAACTTTGATTACAGACCAGATGTTTTAGAAACATTTGATAATAAACACCAAGGTAGAGATTACTTTGTAAAGTTTAATTGTCCAGAATTCACATCACTATGCCCTATTACAGGACAACCAGATTTCGCAACAATATACATTTCATACATTCCTAACATTAAAATGGTTGAATCTAAATCTTTAAAATTATACTTATTTAGCTTTAGAAACCATGGTGACTTCCATGAGGATTGTATGAATATCATTATGAATGATTTAATTGAATTAATGGATCCTCATTACATTGAAGTATGGGGTAAATTCACTCCACGTGGTGGTATTTCCATCGATCCATATACAAATTATGGTCGCCCTAATTCAAAATATGAAAAAATGGCAGAACATAGAATGATGAATCATGATATGTATCCTGAAAATGTAGACAATCGCTAATCTTTTAGCGAATATTAAAAATTAACTTTAGTACATTGAAAACATCTTACAAAGATAATTTCAAATTGTACTAAAGTTTTTTTATTTAATTTTCAAAAAACTCTTGCACTTTATTAAGTTAAAGCGTATTTTTATATATATTAGTACTATAGTTTATTAAATTAATGAGTCTCAATTTTATATGAACATTTCATATAATTAATTCGAAGGAATTGACAGAATTTTCTTATTTATAATTTTTAGAATATTATTGCAACTTTTTAATTTCAATAGTACAATTTTTAAAAACCAATATAACGTTAGTGTTAAGGGAACAGAAAGGTTGGGATGATTATATGAAAGCAAATAATTCCCATGAACAAGCAGTTCAAGAAATACCACAAACAGGGTTTTTTGGACATCCAAGAGGTTTAGGTGTTTTATTCTTCGTAGAATTTTGGGAGAGATTTAGTTATTACGGCATGCGTGCGATGTTACTATTCTATATGTACTACGCTATTGCAGATCATGGATTAGGCATCGATAAAACAACGGCAATGTCAATCATGTCAGTATATGGAGCATTAATATACATGTCATGTATTCCAGGTGGTTGGATTGCTGACCGAATTACAGGTACAAGAGGTGCCACATTAATTGGGGCCGTTCTCATCATTATTGGACATATTTGTCTAAGTTTACCATTCGCAATGGTAGGTTTATTTGCGTCAATGTTCTTTATTATTATCGGATCTGGGATGATGAAACCCAATATATCTAATATTGTTGGTAGATTATATACTAAAGATGATACACGAATGGATGCAGGTTTCGTTATCTTCTACATGTCAGTTAACTTTGGTGCATTAATTTCACCTATCATTCTGCAACAATTCTTAAATGTCAAAAACTTCCATGGCGGATTCTTAATTGCAGCTATTGGTATGGCATTAGGCTTAGTTTGGTACGTATTATTCAACCGTAAAAATTTAGGTCGTGTTGGTATGACACCAACAAACCCACTATCACCTGCTGAGAAGAAAAAATATGGGGCAATTATTAGTGGTATTGTAGCAATTATTATTGTTGTACTCATCGTTACATACTTAACGAATACATTATCTTTCAACTTAGTAAGTAATACTGTTTTAGTACTTGGTATCGTATTACCAATTTCATACTTTACAATAATGATTAGAAGTAAAGATGTTACAGATGTAGAACGTTCAAGAGTTAAAGCCTTTATTCCATTATTTATTCTGGGAATGGTGTTCTGGGCAATTCAAGAACAAGGTTCTAACGTACTTAACATTTATGGTATTGAACATTCAGATATGAAATTAAACTTATTAGGATGGAAAACCAACTTCGGTGAAACGATTTTCCAATCTATTAACCCACTTTTCATCTTATTATTTGCACCTGTTGTTTCATTAATTTGGCAAAAATTAGGTAAACGCCAACCAAGTTTACCTATCAAATTTGTGATTGGTGCTGGTTTGGCTGGTATCTCTTATATCTTAATAGGATTAATCGGTACCATTTATGGAAGTGCTCATTTCTCAGTTAACTGGGTTATCCTTTCATACATCATTTGTGTTGTAGGTGAATTGTGTTTATCACCTACTGGTAACAGTGCTGCAGTTAAATTAGCACCAAAAGCATTCAATGCTCAAATGATGAGTTTATGGTTGTTAACTAATGCATCAGCTCAAGCATTTAACGGTACATTAGTTAAATTAATCGATCCTTTAGGTCAAACGAATTACTTTATTTTCTTAGGTACTACAGTCATCGTCATTACATTAGTCATTCTAGCCTTCTCACCAAAAATTGTGAAAGCAATGAGAGGCATTAGATAATAGATTAGAATACAAGCAGTAAGTCGAAATGATTCGGCTTACTGCTTTTTTAGTTTATAATAAAAATCACTATAAAATTTCATTGATTACCTATAAAAGTGGGTATTGAAATATATTAAACAAGAACTTAAGGAAAGTAGGTATAGACGATGACAAAAAAATATAATCATGGTGTGTTATTCTATCATGAACACAGTGGCTTAAAAGATATCTACCAAGGTCTAGGTGAAGTGACAAAGTCTCTAAGTTCTATGTGTAAACACTTTTCCATTCAATTAAGTGAGAATGAAGGGGATATCAAAGGCTATTGCGAATCTATTAAAAATGGACAGTATGGCAACGACATAGATGTGTTATTCATTTTAGGTGGCGATGGTACAGTGAATGAACTGATTAATGGCGTAATGGAGAATGACTTAGATTTACCTATTGGCATTATTCCCGGCGGCACATTCAATGACTTTACTAAAACATTAAACCTAAATCCAAATCATACATTAGCTAGTCAGCAATTATTATCATCACATATACAAACATATGATGTAATGAAAATTAATGATATGTATGCACTTAATTTCGTTGGATTAGGGTTAATTGTACAAAATGCTGAAAATGTACAAGATGGTTCTAAAGACATCTTTGGTAAATTAAGCTATATTGGTTCTACTGTTAAAACATTAATGGATCCTAGCAAGTTCGACTTCACATTAACGATTGATGGTGAAGAGAAAACAGGTAATACCTCAATGATATTAATTGCAAACGGACCTAATATTGGTGGCAGCAGAATTCCTTTAACAGATTTATCTCCACAGGATGGTCAATTGAACACCTTTATCTTTGATGATCAAAGTTTCAGCATTCTTAATGATATCTTTAAAAAGCGTGATAGCATGAATTGGAATGAAATCACACAAGGTATTGATCATGTCTCAGGTAAACAAATTAAGCTAACTACTGACCCTAATATGAAAATTGATATTGATGGTGAAATTGCTTTAGAGACACCTATAAATGTCGAAGTGTTACCTGATGCCATCAAATTACTCACCTTCCCTGATCAAAATAATAACCAATGATAACAATGCACTAACTCGCAAAAAATAGGAGCTTGACCACTCATCCATATGATCATCTTTGGATAAGGGCTAGCTCCTATTTTTATTTATCATTTAAAAATAATGCTTCTACATCTTTCCAACCATTTACACGCTTATAATCATGATGATTCATATTATGAACTGCAGTATACATAATAGATTCACCTTCGAAAATAGCAAGTTGACGTGGGTTATCATCAATTAAATAGTCCGCGTTAATAATATTTTTACGACCACAAAAAACAAAATGTTGTGGATCTAAAAATGGAAAATGTTCTAATAACCATTCATATTTATCATAAAATGATGTCGGAACATCCATTGCAGCTGTTGCTATATAAACATCATAATGTTCATTTAACTTTTCTACGACTTCTTGTGCGTTTGGCATAACCTTTAAATGTCTAAAGAATCCTGGCTCTCTAAGTATTTCAGTAACTAATCCGTCATGTTCTGGAATAACATGCTTTAATTTTTGTCCATTTAGTGATTCTACTGTGATTCCTAAATTAGCTCTTTCATTAACACCATCAATGATAGCGCCGAGTGTATCAGCGAGTACTTCATCCATATCTATAGCAATTTTCTTACGAGACATTAAATCTACTCCTCAAATGTAATGTATTCCTAAAGTATAGCAAAAGGACGATTCAGACAAAAGATATAACTCACCTAATATATTACTTTAAAATTTAAATTGTTGTAATACGTCAATCATCTTATCATTTTGTTCTGGGAATCCTACAGTAATTCTTACACCAGTAGGAAATGGTCGTGTAATACAGCCTACTTTTAAGAGTGCTTCATAAAGTGCTTTACTTTTATCTGTTTGTACAAATACAAAGTTAGTTTGACTTGGTAAGAAATGTTTACTTTGAGGTATTTGATAAAATTTTGCACGTTCCTCTGCATTTTTAGCAGTGATCTGTTTTAAGTAGTCTTGATCTTCTAATGCAGCTACTGCGGCATATTCAGATAATCGTGTAACATTGAATGGGGGTCTAATGATATTCCATTTTTCAATTGCTTCATTAGTGGCAACCACATAACCTACACGTAATCCTGCTAATCCATATGCTTTTGAAAAAGTTCTTAGTAAAAATGCATTATCAAATGTTTCCTGTAACTTTAAGGTATCAGGATAATCGTCTGCAGTAACAAATTCAAAGTATGCTTCATCAATGAGTACGGGCACATGGCTTGGTACACGTTCTAAAAATCCTTTAAGGTCATCATGATTAAAATATGTTCCAGTAGGGTTATTAGGATTACATAACCACACTAGAGAAGTATTGTCATCAACTTCATTTAAAATACCTTCTAAATCAAATCCACCATTCTTTAATGGAACTTGAATAACCTGAGCAGACTCAACAATAGCATTATGATAATACTGTCCGAATGTTGCTTCACTCGTTACGATTTTGTCCCCTGGCGTTAATACTGCTCTTGAAATCATTAAAATGACTTCATCTAAACCTGCACCAAATAAAATTCGAGATGCATCCACACCTAAATGTTGACTTATCGCCTCTCTAAGTAGTGGTGACCCTGTTTCAGGATAATAATATAACTCATCTAAATGGTTTGATATTGCTTCTTTAGCTTTAGGAGAAGGACCATATAAGTTCTCATTGGATGCTAATTTATATAACTCTTCCTCAATTCCATATGCTTCTTTAAGTGCTCTAGGTGATAAACCAGGTTGATATGCAGATAATTGTTCGAGTTGTTTTTTCATAATAATTGTTGCCCCCTCAAATTGACAGAAATTTCAAAAACTTAATATTAATTATAAACACTTACTATTACATAACTCAATCCATCTTCCAATCAAATGTGATATATAAAATATAAAGATTCAAAAAAGCCTCAATGAGAATGGAACAATTAAATATATTCCATAAGCATTAAGGCTATGTCTATCAAATTATTTTATTTTAATAGACCTTCTTTTTCTAAATAATCTTTAGCCACTTGATAAGGGTCTTGTTTCTTTACTGTCACTTTATAATTCATTTCTTGCATGTCTTCATCTGAAATCTTACCAGCTAACTTATTAAGTGGTTTCTTCACTTCTGGATGATCTTTGATGAATTTTTCTTTAAACATTGGTGCACCTTGATAAGGCGGAAATACATGCTTGTCATCCTTTAATACTACCATGTCATATTGCTTTAATTCCGCATCTGTAGAATATGCATCAATTAAATTAATATCTCCTTTTTCAACTGCAGTATAGCGAAGTTTAGGTTCCATGGTTTTGGCATTTGAAATATTTAGACCATAAGCCTTTTTAACAGCTTTAAATCCATCTGGTCGATCATTAAATTCCAATGTAAAACCTGGTTTCAATTTATCTTCTACTTTAGACAAGTCACCAATGGTTTTAATGTGGTTTTCCTTAGCAAAATCACGTTTAACTGCTAATGCATAAGTATTATTATATTTCATTGGCTTTAACATTGTCATTTTATATTTTTTCTCTAAACTTTGTTTTGCTTGTTGATATACTCTAGGTTCTTGTTTAGATTTTAAATCTTCTTTTGTTAATTCTCCTAAAACTGTACCTGTAAATTCTAAATAACCATCGATATCGTCAGATTTGAGTGCATTAAATAAGAAAGCAGTCTTACCCATTCCATCTTTGACTTCAACAGTATCATCGGTATCTTGCTCAATTAAAATTTTATACATATTTGTAATGACCGATGGTTCTGAACCTAATTTACCTGCTAGTGTAATTTTATCACCTTTTTGGGCAAATAATGGGACGATAATAGCAATCATAATAACTACTATCATTGTTCCTAATACAATTAATAACTTTTTGTACGATAATTTCTCCATAAATCTTAGTATAATATCAAATAATATGGCTAATAACGCTGCTGGAATCGCACCAATTAAAATTAATGATGCATCATTACGATCAATACCTAATAATATTAAATCTCCAAGGCCTCCTGCACCAATTAATGCTGCTAAAGTTGCAGTACCAATTATGAGCACCATAGCAGTTCTAATACCTGCCATAATCACAGGCATAGCTATAGGTAATTCTACTTTTGTTAAACGACGTATTGGTTTCATACCAATACCCTTTGCCGCTTCTATTAGTGATGGATCAACCTCTTTCACACCCGTATATGTATTACGTAATATTGGCAATAATGCATATACAACTAATGCAATGATGGCTGGCAAACGTCCTATACCAAATAATGGAATCATTAACCCAAGTAATGCTAATGAAGGAATGGTTTGCAATATTGCAGCAATATTCATGACAATTTCAGATGTTTTCTTCGTTTTAGTTAATAAAATACCGAGTGGTACTGCAATGATTGTTGCTATTAATAAAGCAATAAATGATATTTGTATATGTTCTATGATTGTTGAGAGTAACTGTCCCTTACGTTCTACTAGCGTTTGCCAAAATTCATGCATGGGTGTTATCCCCCTTTACGCCTGACAAATATTTAAATATATCTTCTCTTTTAATTAATGTTTTATGCTGTGAAGGTTCATCAATCATGACGATAGCATCGTGCTTGATGAATGTTTGATAAATATCATCTAAATATTGTTCATTACTGATTTCTGGATAATTTTCCTTAGCTGCATCCTCATCCAATTGACGTTCAATTTTCAAATCTTTCAACATCACTTTAGATTCAGATTGTTGCAAATGACTACCCATAAACTGTTTCACAAAATCACTTTGTGGCTGTTGCTGAAAACCTAAAGGTGTATCAATTTGTTCGACATGTCCTTCATTCAATAAGCAAATTCGATCTCCCAACTTCATCGCTTCTTGAATATCATGTGTCACAAATACAATGGTCTTTTGAATCTTTGTTTGTAACTCAATCAAATCATCTTGCAGCTTTTCTCTACTTATTGGGTCTAATGCACTAAATGGTTCATCCATAATAATGACAGGTGGGTCTGCAGCTAACGCACGTACTACACCAACTCGTTGTCGTTGTCCTCCAGATAATTCTTCTGGCAACCTATTTTTATATATCTCAGGATCCAGTCCAACCATCTCTAATAATTCATTCACTCTTAAATCAATATCTTTATCTTTCCATTTCTTCATTTGTGGCACTTGTGCTATATTTTCTTTAATCGTCATATGAGGAAATAGCGCGATTTGTTGTAGTACATACCCAATATCCCATCTCATTTCATAAACAGGATAGTCACTGATTGGCTTATCCTTAAAATAAATATATCCCTCACTTAATGGTATTAATCGATTTATCATTTTTAACGTTGTCGTTTTCCCACAACCTGAAGGTCCTATTAATACGAAAAACTCTCCTTCTTTGATATTAAAACTAACATCATCCACTGCAACGTGATTGCCATAGCGTTTCGTCACATTTTTAAATTCAATCACAATTTCACCTTCATTCACTCTAATCAAATAGACATTTTCATCTACTATACCCTGTTTTATATTCTAATTACAAATTAAATTAATTAAATCTTTGGATTTTTTATTTTCATACATAATCTTCTTTCAAAAGATGAAATGGATACCATTTTCAAAGTAAAAAACCCGATGTAACGCACATTCATCATGTGACATACATCGAGTTCATATTTCTTAATTATTTGCATGCGGCTATCATTTAAATACTTGTCTTATATGACTGTATTCTTTCAAGGAATTGTGGGCAATAATGTTTTAATTTATAACTCCCCACACCATCAATATTGATCATATCCTGTTTAGATTCTGGTTTTCGTTTAGCAAATTCTTCTAATGTGTAATCAGAGAAAATACTTACTGGTGCGATACCTAACTTATCACTTAATTGTTTTCTCACTTTAACCAATTCGCTAAATAAAGCCCTATCTACACCTTCTACGGTATTAATAAATACTTTTTCTTTTGATTTTTGTTTAAATGGCGTAGTAAATACTTTTGTATCATCATTTAACAATTTTTTCACTGACTTATCACATATAAGTATTTCATCATTTTCATTTAAAAAGCCTTTGAACCTTAGTTCATCAATTAAATGACTTAATTCAGATGTGGTATATGATTTCATAATACCGTGAGTAGTTAATTGATCGTAATCATTATATTTAATGTAATCTGTTGTTTCACCGCGTAACACTTGAATAATCACGCTATAACTTTCTTGTTGTCTCATTCTTGCAACACAGCTAATAATCATCTTAGCTTCTCTCGTCATATCATAAGTTTTATTCTCTTGAATACAATTACTACATTGTTTACATTCTTCTAATTTTTCATTTGGTTCAAAATAATGCACAATCGTTGCTTCAAGACACTTCTTTGTTTTGGTATATTGGAGCATTTTAGTTAGCTTTTCGCCCATTTTTTCTTTATAATCATCGTCTGCTTGAGATACTGATATAAAATATTCGTGAAGTCCTCTATCACGTTCACTGAATAATAAGATACACTCACTTTTCAGACCATCACGACCTACACGCCCAGCTTCTTGATAATATGATTCTAAATCACCCGGCATATTATAGTGTATAACAAATCTGACATTGGATTTATCTATTCCCATACCGAAGGCATTCGTCGCAATAACGACATTCACACGGTCGTATAGAAAATCGTTTTGAGCAGCTTCTCTTTCTTTATTGGTTAAGCCTGCATGATAAATCGTACATTTAACCTTATGACTTTCGAGTACCTCTTGTAGCTCTTCAACTTGTTTACGTGTCGAGCAATATATGATACCCGCTTCTTCATTATGTTCTGTGACATAGTCTACGACAAATTTTTGACGTTGATATGTTGGATTAACTTTAAATATTAAATTTCGACGCTTCGTACTGGTCTTCACTTCATCGTTGGCGTCAATATTTAACTTAGCCATAATATCTTGTTGTACTTCTGCTGTTGCTGTTGCTGTTAATGCCACAATTGCAAAATCTTGTGGAAGTGTGAAAACCTTTTGAATCACATTTTGATAACTTGGTCTGAAATCATGTCCCCATTTTGAAATACAATGTGCTTCATCAAATGCAACTAATCGTATATTTACTTTTCTTAATTGGCTTAAAAAATATTGATTTTCAAAACGTTCAGGTGCTACATATAAGAACTGAATATGACCACTAATTAAATCTTGCTCAATCTCTTTTTGTTGTTTCTGAGTTAAACTGCTATTTATATAAGCAGCATTAATCCCCATTGCTTTCAATTGGTCTACTTGGTCTTTCATTAAAGATATTAATGGACTAATAACTATTGTCGTTCCACCTAACATTAATCCAGGTACTTGATAACATATCGATTTACCGCCACCTGTAGGTAACACACCTAATACATTTCGATGGTCTATAATTTTTGAAATAATTTCTTCCTGACCTGGACGAAACGTATCGTAGCCAAAATAATGCGATAAAGTTTCTTGCATGATTAAATTCCCCTTATTGTTCTTTTAATTCTTCGAGTTCACTCCATCTTGTGATGTCAGTATCATATGTTGCTTCAAGTTCTTCCTTTTCTTCATTCAGTGCTTTGATTTTTGCATAATCTGCACTAGCTTCTACCATTTCTTCGTCAATTTCAACTAACCTTGTTTCTGTTTGATCAATACGTTCAAGAAGTGCTTCATATTCACGCTTTTCTTTATATGATAGTCCCGATTTTTTTCGAGTTTGTGGCTTATGTTTGGTTTGATTGGCTTCTTGCTTATTCAGAGCCAATTGTTTATCCTGAGCTTTTTTATAGGCTTCATAATCTTCAAATGATCCGATGATTTTTTCCATTTTTCCATCATGAATATACCAATACTCTTGTGCCACTTTATTAAGAAAATATCTATCATGGCTAACAGTAATTACTGAACCGCCAAATTCATCGATATAATCTTCTAAAATAGTTAGTGTTTCGGTATCTAAATCATTTGTGGGTTCGTCTAATAATAATACATTCGGTTTATGTACTAATAAACGTAAGAGATATAGTCGTTTTTGTTCACCGCCAGATAATTTGTATACTTTCTTACCATGAGTTGAACTTGGAAATAGAAAACGCTCAAGCAGTTGTGTTACAGATACGGAAGTGCCATCTTTTTCCATAGCAACTTCGCTTTCTTCGCGAAGATAATCAATCACTCTAATATCTCTATCTAATGTTTCTTCAGTTTGTTTGAAATAAGCCACTTTAACGGTCTGTCCTACTTTTAATTGACCTTCAAATGATTGATCCTCAGATGCCAATATATTTAATAATGTTGTTTTACCTGCTCCATTCGGACCTACTATACCAATTTTTTGACCACTTTGTATGATCTCAGTAATATCTTCAAATAGTACTTTGTCATTGATTGTTTTTGATAAATGATCTAATTCATAAACTTGTTTACCAAGTCTTGAGTGAGCTAAATTCAACTGAGCTTTATCTTGCTTCGTTTGTTGTTTAACTTCAGATTCTAAATCGCTAAAGCGATTAATACGTGCCTGTTGTTTAGTCGTTCTAGCTTTTGCGCCAGCTCTCATCCAAGCTAACTCTTGCTTATATAGTGCTTTTTGCTTTTGTTGCTGTTTCTGTTCAATTTGTTCATTTTCAGCACGCATAGCTATGTAGTCTTCATAATTACCAGGATATGTTTTCAACTTACCTCTATCTAATTCAATAATTCTCGAAGACACTTCGTTTAAAAAGTAACGGTCGTGTGTTACAAATAAAACAGTGTATGGATATTGTTTTACGTAATTAATTAACCAGTTTATCGATTCAAAATCTAAATGGTTTGTCGGCTCGTCTAACAATAATAAATCTGGTTGTTCTATTAATGTCTTCGCTAAAACAACACGCTTTTGTTGACCACCTGATAATGCCTTCACTAGTTTATTTGTATCATTAATGCCTAATTTAGAAAGTATGGTCTTGATTTCAGCATTATAATCCCATGCCTCTTTACGATCCATCATTTCTTGGGCTTCCATCATAATTTGAAATTGCTTGTCGCTTTGATTGATGGCGTATTGACTCACAGCTTTTTCATAATCTTTAATCACCTTTAATGTAGGTGTATCAGAACTTAGTACTGCCTCAAACACTGTCATATCTCCATCAAGATCATGCTTTTGCGATGAATATCGTATTCGATAATTATTTGGATGTGTGATATCAGCTGTGAAGTCTTCATCTATATTACCTATGACCTTCAGCAATGTACTCTTACCTGTACCATTAATCCCTACAAGACCAATCTTTTCATGTTCAGAGATAGATAAATTTAAGTCATCGAATATCACTTTATCTGCATAGGATTTATTTAAATGTTCAATTTTATATGCTTCCATGCTTATCTTCCTTTTACTATCGAATTTTCTATATAATTTTGTTAAGCTTAAATCAGTTCTATATATTATACACCTTTTTAAGCTTAAATGATACAAGGAGACCTAGTTATGGCAGAATTCTTCGAAAATTTGCCTCCTCATTTCCAAGCTTTAATTGCAGGAATCATTACATGGTTATTAACAGCACTTGGTGCAGCTTCTGTCTTTATTTTTAAATCTGTTAATGATAAAGTGTTGAACTCGATGCAAGGATTTGCTGCAGGAATTATGATTGCCGCAAGTTTCTGGTCTCTGTTACAACCCTCAATAGAATTTAGTAAAGACTCAGCAATGCCTTGGTTACCAGCTGCAATTGGTTTCTTATTTGGCGGATTATTTATTCGCGGACTAGATTTTGTTATACCGCATATACACCGTAATGCGAAAGATGAAAATCAACAACAAGAAGGTATTGATACATCTCTAAGTAAAAATGCATTACTTGTTCTTGCGATTACATTGCATAATATACCAGAAGGTTTATCAATTGGTGTTGCCTTTGGTGGCGTAGTATCAGGCAATGGCACTGCCACATTCTTAGGGGCAATTGGTTTAGCGATTGGTATAGGTATTCAAAATATTCCTGAGGGTGCAGCTTTATCTATGCCAATTAAAGCAGCAGGTGCTTCTAGTTGGAAAGCTTTCAACTATGGACAAGCTTCAGCCATTGTAGAACCTATATTTGCTATGATTGGTGCTGGTGCAGTACTCGTTATTACGCCAATGTTACCTTACGCACTTGCTTTTGCTGCAGGTGCAATGATATTTGTAGTAGTAGAAGAACTGATTCCAGATTCTCAATCAGGTAATAATACAGATTTAGCTACGCTAAGCTTAATGCTTGGTTTTGCCATTATGATGGTATTAGACGTTGCATTAGGTTAATCATACATTTTGAAATATGCAATTTCCATATTATTCCTAAAATTAAAGTTTGAAAACGAAGGCAGATAGAACGATTACGAGGCGTGGGAGTTCAATAGAAACCCCCATCCTTTTTTATGCATTACTTTATATTTCAATAATAAAAAACCGAATTGAGCAAGCGCTCAATTCGGTTTTATTGAATTATTTTTTTTCGTTACCTTTTGGTCCTGGTTTATATTCATACTTCGATGGATCTACTTTTTTGAAATCAGGATTTTTATAGAATCTGAATAAGTCACCATTTAATAAACTATCATTCATTTCTAAATCTTTTTCAACTTGTTTTTGATTCTTCTCGAAGTCTTTTGGTTTTTTAGTTAGTAATTCATTATCTTTATTAGAATATAACTTACCATTAACATATTTGTAGTCTTTAGTGATAAAGTCACCATTTCTAAATGGTACGACATCGTTATGTTGTTTAGAGAATAAATCAGTACCAAACATAATATAGTTTTTAGTATCAATACCAACTAAATGTAATATTGTTGGCATAACATCCATTTGTCCAGCGTATTCTTTATTTATTCCACCTGATTTACCTGGAACTTTAATCCAGAAACCAGTACGATTTAAATCAGTAAATTTCGCTGGTGTAATCTTTTCACCTAATAATTTTTCCATCGCATTGTTATGGTTTTCAGAGATACCATAGTGGTCACCATAAATCATGATAACAGAATCATCATATAAACCTTTTTTCTTAAGATCTGTAACATATTCTTCAAGAGCTTGGTCTAAATAATGTGCTGTTTGAATATATCCGTCAACTGTAGAGTCACCTGTATTTGGTTTATCAATTGATGCATCTTTCTCATCTAATGTGAACGGATAGTGGTTAGTTAATGTAATTAAATGTGAATAAAATGGTTTCTTCATTTTAGCTTGATAATTAGCTGAATCTTTAAAGAATATTTTATCTTTTAATCCTAAGTTCTCCACGTTCTCATCTGACATATCATAATACGTTGCATCATAGAAACTATCTATACCAAAATGTTTATAAATTTGGTCTCTGTTCCAGAACGTTTTATAGTCACCATGCATAACGTTTGAAGTATAACCTTGCTTTTGATCTAAAATCGCAGGTAGTGATTGATATGTGTTATCACCTTTTAACGAATATGCAGAACCTTGAGGTAATCCATAAATACTATTATCCATCGTTAATTCGGCATCTGATGTCTTACCTTGACCTGTTTGATGGAAGAAGTTTGGGAAGTAAGTGTAATCTTCTTTACCACTTGAAAGTTTGTTCAAGAACGGTGTTACTTCCTTACCATTAACCTTCTTGTTAATTAAGAAAGTTTGGAAACTCTCTAAATGTATTTTAATAATATTTTTTTTCTTAGCCGCACCATAATATTCTGGGTTAGGCTCAGTACGTTTTTGTTTTGTATAATTAAGCACTTTAGTTAAATCATCTTCTGATGCTAGCGCTTTTTGTTGATTGTTTTCAATCGTTTTTACACCATCATATACTGTAAAGTTAAATGGTCCTAAATATTTAACTAAGTATTTGTGGTCAAATGTACGAGTTAATAACTCTGGACGGTCAGTTTCAGCAAAAGCTAAGTTTAAGAAGAATAATGCAACTGATACAGCCATAACAACTGGAACAAATTTCTTACTAAATGCTTTTGTACTTAACCACTGACGTTTAAAGATTAGAATAAACAGGTAGATAATCGTATCGATAAAGTACACAAAGTCGTACCATTTAAATGAAGCACCTAATGCGCCACCCATTGATTCTACATTCCCTGCTTGATTTAAAGTACTAAACGTTAAAAAATCAGAGAAGAATCTAAAGTATACAACGTTAGCATACAGTAAAAATGTTAATAGGAATCCTCCAACAAAAATGAACCAGAAAGCCTTTTTACCTTTGAAGAATAAGAACACACTTAGTACGAGTGCGATTAAACTGTATGGATTCATCAGTAATATTAAGTTTTGTACTAATCCTTTAACACCTAAAGAAAAATCAACATAATAGGAAAAATATGTCTTCAGCGTGATCGTAAATACGGTCATCAGGAAAAACGCAAAAAGACTTATCTTCTTTTTGTGAGAACTCATGTTTGTTTCCTCCGTTTATTGTTAATAAACCACAAGAACCTTATCAATAACGAATTAAACGTAATTAGGCAATGGTAATTATCTTAAAACAACGCCAGTAAACTTTTATCCTCTAACATGATAATTACGTTTAATATATAAACGCATTGCTTACTTTATTGCGTCGAATTAAAACGAGTTATTTCCACTTTTATTTTAACCCATACCAATGTTGGTCTGCATGATTTAACACAATATATAATTTTTAAAATTCACTAAACATTTCATTTTGACGTTAAAAATAGCTAGTAGATTGATTCAATAACTAGCTAATGTATTGTTGATGTTAATTTTTTATTAAGAAAATATGATGAATGTAATCATATTGTAACAAAATACATAGTTCAATATATTAATATAAAGGAAGCAACCTTAAATATCAAGTAAAAACACACTTTTCAACATATAAACTATGGTTTAAAGTTATACTTTTTATAATGTACCTATATATTATATAGATTTGTTTTTATTAAGCCATCCGTCTTAAGAACGAGCTTCCACTTTACATTAATCGTACCTATTTCAACATTTCTAACTGCATACGATATTCAATGCCATGGAATAATTGATTTAACCAATTACTGTATTTAACGAGATTTTTCTCCGCTGTTTCAATATCTATAAATTGGAATTTTAATTTTGATCCCGTTGGTTTCTGAGCTAGTTTAGTTAAATGATAACTTGCAATCGTCCCTATCTGAGGATAACTTCCTAATGTATAGTGATCATTTAATAGAATAATGGGTGTGCCATCTCTTTTAACTTGGATTGTACCGCGTTTAACGGATTGATGTGCAGGCATATCTTCATAATATGCTTTTACTTTCTCACCTTCTAAAATCATGCCCATTCTATTAGCTTTACTAGTTACTTTATAGTTACGTGATGTAAAACGTTGTAATGCATTTTCTTTAAAATCTTCTGAACCTTTATTTTTAATGACATGAAATACGTCTGACATATAATTAAATGATAACGCATAGCCATCTACACCCCAATCAGTTTGTCGGGACTCAGCTAAATTTTCAAACAGTTTGTGATGTCGCTCACTATATAAGCGTTTCATTTCAATTTCATCACCATTTTGTAATTGTCGACCCTCAAAGCCACCCAATTTCACGTTGAAATCTGTGGATGTAGAACCTAACCATTCATCTAACTTAAAACCACCACCGATAGCTAAATAGACACGTGATGTTCTACTCGTTTCTTTAAACTTCAAAACATCATCTTTTTCCATTAAATATAACTTATATGGAAATACCTTCATTGTTTGTGTCTCGGCTTTAAAGTTACCACCTGCTAATGCGATGAGTGTAGGTTCTGTAAAACGAATCGTTGGCATTTTATGTGTCATTTCAAGTGTTGCTTCATTTTTATCATTAGCTACTAATCGATTGGCAATTTCATGTGACAAACTATCGAGTGCACCACATGGTATCACACCATTATGTTCATATCCGTGTCTCCCAAAATCATGAAAACTACTAAACAAACCGCTATTTTCTATTATGATTGACATGTTTTAAAGTCTCCTAAATCCAATTCGTTTTTATCTTTAGCAATAAATTGTACATTATCGCCCAATTTTAAGAGTGAAAAATCATCTTTGTTTGGAAAGAAAAGTTGTGTTGGTGTATATCCAATTACCAACCAGTCATTATAAGTGTCAGTAGTAACGATACCACATTTCTTGCCTTCAATGACGACTGAACCTGCCGGAATAAATTTCTTTTCTTTACTTGTATGATTCACAAATAATTTTTTATTCATTCCTGTTAAATATGGAAATCCTGGGGAATATCCCATCATTGATACAAAGTAGTCACTTCCTGTATGAAGTGCTTTAAATTGTGATTCATCAATTTTTAAATGTTTTAATAATGATGCCAAGTCTGGCCCATATTCATCTCCATATACAATAGGAATTTGAAATGGCGCTTGTGCTTTATTTTCATGTTTTATTTCCAACTTAATCGATTCAATGAGCGCTTTCATATATAAGAATGGGGATTGTATATGATGATGTTTAATCATGTCTCGTGCATCATAAATAATCATCATATCTGATTCAGTAGGTACAATTTCTGTAATGAACGAATAATTTTTTTTATTCAAATATGATCGCAAGGCTAATAAATCTTCAGTAAGATCTTTTGATACCTTTTTCTCTATTGATATTACGATGGCTTGGTCGCCTTGACTATATATTTTCATACCTTCACCTCAAAAGTCTTTAATGATGATAAAATACGTCCATACGTTCTATAACAAAAGGCATAAGTGATTTAATCAATAAATATACTAATATAATGGCACATATGGTAGTAGCTGTTGCAACGATACGTGCGAATATTTGAGCTCTCTTTTGTAATAATCGATTAACTATGACTTTATTTACAACTGCTACAACAATTAATAATCCTATCCATATTAGTGTCATTATCTACTCCGTCTGTTAATATTTCGCATTTCTTCCATGTTAATTTTATAGGTAAATTGTAACATCGGCAACCTCTCGCAAACTATTTAGTAAAAATACCTCCACTTTCTTTGTCTTCAATTTCTCTATTAATTCATCGACATAATAGTCTCTTTCTTGCAAACAACCTTCATCAATCAAGGATTGTCGCATACATCCTAATAGAAAATCTTCATTATAATGAGGTGTAAAATAATGATCGTTTTCTTTGAACATGACATTACCAATATTAAATTCTAAAATTTTGCCATTTTCATCAAATATGAGTGCTAAATCAGTGTTTAAATCATAAGATACATGTTCTCTATTTGAGGTTTTATTAATTTTCATTAGATGCGACGTATTGGCATGTTCACGTACTAAAGACGCAGTGAAATGTGATTTAGATGTTAGGGGCGCCACTAAATAATCGAAATTCCCTTCTTCTTGTAACATCACTTTCAAACGATAGCTACCTTCAGAATATTCAGCTTGGATCGATTGAATAAGACGGTCCCAATCTAGCTCATTAAAAGCTATATTCAATTTGTTGCTAGATTGACTCATTCTCTGTTTGTGAAAAGTAAGTCGTGCAATATGACCATTCTCTAATTTCATTGTTTCAAATAAGTACATTATAATCTCTCCAGTATCCTTGTCTTATCATAAAATTCTTTGACTTCATCATCTGGATTAGAGTTAATCGTAATCCCAGCACCAACACCATAAATTGCTTGTTGATGTCGATATTCAATCGTACGTATAGGTATATTAAATATCATTTTATCGTTAGGAAGTAATAATCCAATTGTTCCACAATATATGTGTCTTGGAACTTGTTCTAAAGAATGAATTAACTTCATAGTATTTATTTTAGGTGCACCAGTAATAGAACCACACGGAAATATAGCATTTAAGATCATTTCAAGGGTCACATCTGACGATAATTTTCCTGTTACCATACTCGTCATTTGGTGTACCGTATGATACGTTTCGATAAAGAATAATTTATAAACAATAATACTCCCTGTCTTTGCTATTCTAGAAATGTCATTTCTCAATAAATCTACAATCATTACATTTTCAGCTTTATCTTTCTTAGACTGTTGTAGTTGATGGTAGTTTTGTTGATCTTCTTTATTGGTTTCACCTCTCGGCATGGTACCTTTCATAGGTTTACTAACTAACATGTTCTCTTCACCATTAAAGATTCCTTTCTGAAAAAATAATTCAGGAGAAATAGATGCAACTTTGATCTCATCTGTATCTAATAAGGCTGTGTAATTACCATTTGCCTCAGTAGTTAATTGTCGATATAACTGATGAATCGGTAAGTAGATGTCATCAGTCAAACGTGTAGTATAGTTCACTTGATAAGTATCTCCTTCGACAATTGCATGTTGAATGCTTTGTATTTTTTCTTTCATTTGTTGATTTGATTCTATAAATTTAAATTGATGTTTCGGTTGATATGATGCATTATTCAATTTCTTAGATTCATTAATATGATTAGCACCTTTAAAGCTATATGCAATTGCTAAGACACCATCTTCTTCTATATGGCACACGGTCATTTGTGGATTGAAATAACGTGCCGCTTCATATGTTATATATAATGCAACATAATGACCTTGTTGTTGTTGAAATTCTGCAAATCGTATAACGTGCCCCACTTCTTCCATATGGTTAGCTATCTTCTTTTCAATCAATTGATCTAATTCAATATGATAGGTTTCAAATTGATTATCGTCTAAGTAATAGCGATAGTTAAATTTGATAGTCACTATTTTCACCTACAATGTCGATAAAGTTTTGAATCTGGTTTTGGCCTTGTTCGCTTAAAATAGATTCTGGGTGATACTGTAGTCCGTAAATAGGATATTTATCGTGTTGTAATCCCATAATGACACCATCATCTCCTTCAGCTGTAACCTTCAATTCATTAGGAACACAACTTTCATCTGCCTTCAAAGAATGATAGAGCATAACACTGAAGCTATCTGGTAATCCTTTGAATACACCTTCGCCGTTATGTCTTAATAATGTCGTATGACCATGTATAGGTCTATCTCTATGTATAATTGTTCCTCCAAAATATTGGTAAATCATTTGAAATCCTAAACAGACCCCCAAAATAGGTATGTGCTGATAAAAGTCATCCATCACCTTAAATAAAATAGGATAATCACTAGGTCTCCCAGGACCCGGTGATATAACGATAGCTTTGGGCTTCAATTCTTTTAATTCCTCTATATTAATATCCTCTACATCAATGACGTTAACCGTCTCTTGGGTAGCCATTTTAAAATAATTAATTAAATTATAAGTAAATGAATCTTTATTATCTATCACTACTATCATGATTACGCTCCATTACATTAATATTAGTTCTTCTATACGTCTTTAACACTATTATCACAAAAATTCACTTGATTTTACATATGAATTGGTTTATTCTATGTTGCGTACAAAATATATATTTATCAGAGGTTCCTAGCCGAAACCCTCTATAAAAAACTAGACACTGAATTGAATTTCTGATTGCAAATAGACATATCATTTTAATACTTTCTTTAAAATTATATGTGTATTCACAATCTGTCGTCTATCTTTTTTATAGAGATAGGCTTTTTTTATGCCCTAATGTTCGGTTTCAGTGACTAATGATATACAGGAGGAATAATTATGGTGCAACACACTCTAGATCAAAACAAAGCCATTGTCGTCTTTAGCGGAGGTCAAGATAGTACAACATGTTTGTTTTATGCTAAAAAGCATTTTAAAGATGTTACTCTCGTTACCTTTAATTATGGACAAAGACATGATACTGAAATTGAAGTAGCAAAAAAAATTGCTCAAGAGCAAAACGTAGAACACCACATATTAGATATGTCGTTGTTATCGCAACTGACACCCAATGCATTAACACAACATGATTTAAAAATTGAAGATACTGAAGATGGCATACCAAATACATTCGTACCTGCTCGTAATTTACTCTTCTTATCATTCGCTGGTGCATTAGCTTATCAAATTAAAGCTAAACATATTATTACTGGTGTGTGCGAAACTGACTTCTCAGGTTATCCAGACTGTCGTGATAGCTTCATTAAATCCATGAACGTAACATTAAACTTGTCTATGGACAGAGACTTCGTGATTCACACGCCATTAATGTGGTTAGATAAAGCACAAACATGGAAACTTGCTGACGATCTTGGGGTATTAAACTATATTCGTGAAAATACGCTAACTTGTTATAACGGTATTATTGGAGATGGGTGTGGTGAATGCCCTGCCTGCCAATTAAGATCACGTGGACTCGAAAAATATCTTGCTAAGAAAGGAGTACAATAAGATGATTCAACAAATTTATCCTAGTGTCAGTCATCCCTATCAATTCGAACTTAATAAAGACTTTAACTTTTCAGCAGCACATTACATTCCGAGTGAAGACGCTGGGAAATGTATGCGTACTCACGGGCACACATATTTCGTAAATATTACCATAGCTGGAGATGAATTAGACCATAACGGTTTTTTAGTGAATTTTAGTGATTTAAAAAAATTGATACATGACCAATTCGATCATTATTTATTAAATGATTTAGTTCAATTCAAAGGTAAAAGTCCTTCTACAGAAATTGTCGCTCAGACTATTTATCAAATGGTGCAATCATACCTTAAAGATCAAAAAAACCATCCAAAATGCGTCCAAGTTTATTTACGTGAAACACCTACTAGCTATGTCGTATATCGTCCTAAAGGTGATTTATAATGGCTAAAATACCTGTATTAGAAGTATTTGGACCAACAATTCAAGGAGAAGGACGTGTCATTGGTAGAAAAACAATGTTTGTTAGAACTGCAGGTTGTGATTATCGCTGTAGTTGGTGTGATTCTGCCTTTACATGGGATGGTAGTGCTAAAGAAGATATTCAATTAATGTCTGCAGAAGAAATCTATAACAAATTGCGTGAAATAGGTGGCGATAATTTTAATCACGTCACAATTTCTGGTGGAAATCCAGCACTTATCAAAGGTATCCAAGATTTAGTAGATTTATTTGAAGAACATCATATTCAAACTGCCCTAGAAACTCAAGGCAGTAAATTCCAACCATGGATGACACAAATCGATGATTTAACGATAAGTCCTAAACCACCAAGCTCAAATATGAAACCTAATTTGGATATTTTAGATAGCGTTATTGAACAATGTGTACCTGAATCTCTTAATTTAAAAGTCGTTATTTTTGATGAAGATGACTTCGAATTTGCTAAAATGATACATCATCGTTATCCAACAATTCCGTTTTATTTACAAGTTGGTAATCCATATTTAGATGATGACGTCGACAATCATACTGCCAAGCTATTACAACGTTATGAACAATTAGTCGATCGTGTCATGACAAGTAGTGATATGAATAATGTATACGTATTGCCTCAATTACACGCTTTGTTATGGAGTAATATGAAGGGCGTTTAAACTCATTTAATATAACTTTAACAATTTCGAGTGTTATATAATGATTAAGTTTATGTTAATTGATATAATAATTGAATGAAGTATTACGGATAGGAGTACACCATGATTCTATATATATTAATTAATATTGCCGTAGTATTGCTCATTGTAGGAATAGATTTATATTTGCACCAATTTAAACAACTTCGATTTAGTTCAATACTAATAGCTATTTCATTAAATGCTATTATCGATTTAATTGTAGTCGCAAAATATAATTTCATTTCAATCTATACGATGATTTTATTTATTGTATGGGCATTATTACAACTCTATTTAAATAAAAAAATTAACTCTTTCATGATAAAAGACCAAAAGTTCATTGCAGTGATATTTGTAATTGTCATCAGTTTAGCACAGTTTATAACTGATATATCCAGTGAACAATCTGTCTATATGTCGTTACCATACTTAGCTCCAGCTATTTTCATTATTGGTGCAGTATTATTATTTGTAGGTACATTTAATGTATCGGAGCTTAATCATCTACCTATTTTAAAAACAATCAAGCATCCTATGCTAATTGGTACGATATTAATTATCATCTCATTTATAGCTATGATGATACTCACACCTTTTTGGTATGTATTTACTATCATCTATGTACTATTCATATTATTTATCATATGGCAACGTATATTTAGAGGTCCGGACAAAAGCGTTTAGGATTTGAGCAGAACCGAACGATGAGCAAAATTGTTTTCCAAATTTTGTCGAATCGTGAGCGTTTGCCCAACTTGCATTATTTGCAGAAATTGGAATACCAATTTCTCTATGTTGGGTCCCTTCTGCCGATAATCTTGCTTTTGGGACGCCGTTAATCGGTTTCCCAGAAGCACAAAAACTTTATGTCTCAACCTCTTTTTTTCGTTGTCGATAAATCAAATTATAAAAAGCTTACAGCTCATGGACTGATCCATAGCCTGTAAGCTTTTTGTTTAATGAACACGTTCTTTATATTCTTCACTATTTTGTGTTGCTTGATATGTTGGTTGATGTCTATGTGCATCAAATCTTCTAATTTGATGATAGTGTTGAGATTGATTTTTACTAGATTGTGTCTTGTTTGAGTCATTTGACTCCTGTGATATTTCAGATGTTTGTTCAGGTTCAATATTTGTTGCCTGAACAATATATTTAGGTCGCTTTTTCACTTCATAATAGATTCGACCAATATACTCACCAATAACTCCTATGGACATTAACTGAATACCACCTAAAAGTGTAATCGCAGCTATTGTTGTGAAGTAACCAGGAATGTTTACACCTGAAATCATGATATTAATTAAAAGATACAGAAGATATAGTACACTGAGTGAAAATGTAAACATACCTAGATAAATCATCATTCTTAATGGTTTATTATTAAACGAAATTAAGCCATCAATACCATAATTTAATAATTTGGCAAATGACCATTTCGATTCTCCTGCTTCACGTTCTACATTTTCATAGGTGAATACTTTCGTATTATAACCTATCCATTCAAATAATCCCTTTGAAAATCGGTTATATTCATCCATAGATGTCAGTGCTTGTACTGCACGCTTGCTTATTAATCTAAAGTCACCTACGCCATCTTCAAACTGTACATCTTCCACAAAGGCATTTATCAATTTATAATAAGCACGTGTCATCGATTTTCTAGCGACATTTTCTCCTTTACGATCACGTTTTGCTATCACTTGATCATAACCTTCATTATATCCTTCAACCATTTGCGGAATAAATTCTGGCGGATGTTGTAGATCAGCATCTATCATAACTACAGCGTCACAATGTTCACTATGCTGATAGCCTGCCACCATAGCAGCCTCTTTACCAAAGTTTCTACTAAATGAAATATATTTTACGTGGTGGTCGGCTAATGCTAAATTTTGTAGATGATCAATAGTTGAATCTTTACTGCCATCATCTATGAATAGTAAATCGTATTCATATTGTTTATCGCTACTATCTTGCTTTAATATCTCAGTCAGTTTTTCATATGTCTTTAATACGACTTCTCCTTCATTATAACAAGGAATGATGACTCTTATATTCATTCAATGACATCCTTTTCTAGTAATTGATTTAATATTATTTTATCAATTACTTAATAGTGTATTCTACTTAGAGCCTTTGCATTTACAAAATCTTAATATTCCATTAATGTTTATCGCAATATTTATCGAAAATCATTACTTTTGTAAAATTAAACGACCTCAAAAATAACATAAATGTTTTTTTACTCATACAATGATTTATGATGTGTCGCATTACTTCAACTTATTTATTTTAAATCACCTATCGCGACTTCATCTGGATCTTTACCTTGTCTATCATTTCGGTTCAAACTATCAATTTGTGCTACATCTGTAAGTTCAAGATTGAAATCTAAAATATTATAATTTTCCTGAATTCGACTAGGTGTTTTAGATTTAGGAATAATAATGCGATTATGTGCTAAATGCCAACGTAAAACAATTTGTGCTGGTGTCTTTTGATAGCGTTTCGCTATATCCGTAATAACTGGATCGTCCAATAATCCTCTGTTTCTCATTAATGGCATCCATGCAGTGACTTTAATATCATGATGATCACAATAATCTTGTAATTCTTGTTGATTAAAGTATGGATGTAACTCTATTTGATTAATTTGAGGAACTATTTCTGTTTCTTGCATTAGTTTCTCTAAATGATGTTGTTTAAAGTTACAAACGCCTATGGCTTTGACTTTACCTTCATGATAAAGGGTTTCTAGTGCCTTATAACTTTCTATAAATAAGCCATTTTCTTCACAAGGCCAATGAATTAAAAACAAATCTAAATATTCAAGACCTAAATTTTCTAAAGATTGGTTGAAATATTGAATCGTACTGTCATATCCTTGATAATCATTCCATAATTTAGATGTAATAAATAAATCTTCTCTATCAACGTTTGTTTGCTTTAACGCTTGCCCTAAGGACTGTTCGTTACCATAGAAATATGCCGTATCAAATGCACGATAACCTGCTTCAATAGCGGTATTAATCACTTCATTCATTTCTTCATCTGCTATTTTATAAACACCTAAGCCAATCGATGGCATAGGATAACCATTATTTAAATATTGTGTATCATTAATATTCATTTCTACCACTCTCTTTCATATGTCTTAGTTGTTGAAATGCTCGAGCAAAGGTATACCATACTATAATACACGTAAATAAAGACGCTTAAACATTATAGCTTAAGCGTCTTTTCATCAAAGTTAATATTGTTAATCCGTTTATTCCTCATCTGAATTCACTTCATATGATGGGCGTTCTTGATTAAATTCATAATTTAAAGTAACCCATATAATTTGGTGATTTTCAATTTCTGATATGATCCAACGATCGTAATCTGTATCAACGAAATCATCTTTCTGCAGATTTGTATTTTCAGATTGTAGCCATCCACCGATTGTATCAATATCTTCTGAGTCTTCAAATTCAATACCAAATTGTTCATTTAAGTCGTCTAATAACACACGACCATTAATTTGATATTTGTTGTCTTCTAATTTAACGATATCGTTTACTTCGTCATCGTCAAATTCATCTCGGATTTCACCGACAATCTCTTCTAGAATATCTTCCATTGTTAAAATACCTGCTGTACCACCATATTCATCAATAATCAAACTGATATGAACATGTTCACGTTGCATTCTAACAAGTGCATCACTAATACGTGTTGTCTCTGAAATCATCGGTAATTCATGTATATAGTTACCAATTTTGATTGTTTTACCAGATGCATACTCAGTTAAGAATTCTTTAACATTTATAAATCCTTTAACATGGTCCTTATCACCATCTTCAGTAATAGGATATCGAGTAAATTGGTATTCCTTAATCGTTTCTAATAGTTCATCAACATTAAAAGGCTCGTTCAACGTAATCATTTGAGTTCGGGGAACCATAATATCCTTAGCTTGTCTTTCATCAAAAGAAAAGATATTTTGCATATATGCAAGCTCAGTTTGGTTGATTTCGCCACCATTATAACTATTATTAATAATGATTTTGATTTCTTCTTCTGACATTGCATCCGATTGTGCATCCGGATCTACACCAAACACTCTAAGAATCACGCGTGCTGAACCGTTCATTAACCAAATTAAGGGTTTCATTACATTACCAAAGTAATATAACGGTCTAGCATATAGTAACGCCATCTTCTCAGTATGTTGAATAGCGAATGATTTAGGAGCAAGTTCACCTAATACGACATGTAAATATGTGACTACAATAAACGCAATGACAAATGAAACTGTTGTCGTTAATGCGCTTGGTAAATGCATTAGTTCGAATAAAGGATGTAGTAATTTATCAAATGTCGGTTCACCTAACCAACCTAAACCTAATGAAGTTACTGTTATACCTAGTTGGCATGCAGATAAGTAGTAATCCAAGTTAGCAATCATTTTCTTAACGATTTTAGCGCCACTGTTTCCTTCATCTGCTAATTGTTCGATACGCGTAGATCTTACTTTGACAAGTGCAAATTCAGATCCGACAAATACTGTTGTTAATGCAATTAAAAGAAAAAATACAATTAAACTAATTATGGTCGAAGTATCCAATTAATTCCCTATTTCTAGGGATTCACCTCCATATTATCTGTGTCACACATGGTTAACACGTAATTAAAATTTTCGCATTGATTTAAATGATATTTACATGCTAAGACCTTCCCATTGCGACACCCCCCTAAAAAAATGTAATTGATTTTATTCTATCATAAAAATATTTCATTTGGTTGATTTATGTTTATAGAATTACAACATAACATTTAAAACTAATACCCCTATTTAGTCAAGTTATTCATCAAATCTAAAATGTATGAATATAACCATTCTTAATCGTTTTAAGGACAGAAATCATATCGTCAACAATCACTAAATCAGCATCTTTCCCAACCTTAATACTACCTTTGGTTTGATCGATACCTAAGGCTTTGGCTTGGTTCCAACTTGTCACTCGCCACAAGTCTTTAATATTAGCACCTGTATAAGTGATTAAGTTACGCAAACCATCATTCATTTTTAAGATACTACCTGCTAATGCACCTGAATCTAATCGTGCTTCTGCATTTTTAACAATAACATTTTGGCCACCTAGATCATATTCACTTTCTGGCATTCCTTTTGCACGCATGGCATCTGTAATGAGATACATATGTTCATTACCTTTATTTTGGTAAGCCATTGCTACAGCCGCTGGGTGTGAATGCACACCATCAACAATAATTTCTGTATTTAGGTTTTGATTTAACCATGCCGCTCCAAAAACACCTGGCTCTCGATGTCCAAAACCTGTTGCTGCATTATATAAGTGCGTAATATGTTTAGCACCATTATCAACAGCTTCATTTGCTTCATCATATGTAGCTACTGTATGTCCCATTGAAAATATGATGTCGTTATTTAAAGCTTTTAATGTATCAGTTGCACCTTCAACTTCAGGTGCAAAAGTAATAATTTTAATCAATTGATTGGCAGTCTGTTGAAATGTCTTAATCTTTTCAATAGATGGTCTTTGAACATATTTAGGATGTTGTGCACCCACCTTATGTTCTGAAATAAATGGCCCTTCGAGATGAATACCTACAATTTCTGCAGCATCATGCCTATTTTGAATTTGATAATAATCTGCAATATTTTGGAGTGCTCGATGAATGCTATCATCTGATTGTGTCATCGTTGTTGCTAAAAATGACGTTGTTCCTTCAGATAATAGTTGTTCAGATAAATGTTTAAGACCATCCATTGAGGCATCCATCGCATCTTCGCCATAACCACCGTGGATATGTATGTCTATAAATCCTGGAATAACATGATGACCTTGTACATCTACTGTAGGATACGTTTTACTTAAAGTGTTCAATCTATCTTTAGCAGAACCAATTTCAATGATTTTGCCATCTTTAATATGTATAAAACCTTGTTCTATTTTTTGACTTTCTGTATAAATCTGACCGTTTATAAGTAAATATTCCTTCAATATCCATACCTTCTTTTCTAATTCTAATGATTCGATTGTTATTTTACTACAACCTTTCATTTTATTCATATCATACAATTTAAAATTTAGTTTTGTAAAAATATAAATGCCCTTGTCGATTAAACGACAAGGGCTAGAAGTCTATTATTCATCCATTGCTTTAGATGCTTCAATTTCATTTTCTGTTAATTTTGGTTTTAAGAAACCATATATTAAGGCAGAAACTACAGTACCTATAACTAACGCTAATAATGTTTGTAATATATGACTGAAGTCAGTTGTTGCGATTACAAAGATACCACCGTGTGGCGCATTGATTCTTGAACCTAATGCTAATGCAATCGCACCACCCACACCGGAACCAATCATCATAGATGGAATTACACGAATTGGGTCAGCTGCAGCAAATGGAATCGCACCTTCAGTAATGAATGATGCACCCATAACATAGTTAGGTACAATTGAACCTCTTTGTTCTTTTGTGAATTTCTTTCTGAAGATAAGCATTGCTGTTGCAATTGCTAATGGCGGAATCATTCCTCCAACCATTGCTGCAGTAATTGGTGCTGCATTACCTTCTGTAAGTGCTGCTGTTGCGAAAACGTAAGCAGCTTTGTTAAATGGTCCACCCATATCGATTGCCATCATCGCACCGATAACTAAACCAAGTAACATAATATTAGAACCTGAAAGTCCATTTAATCCATTTAACAATAAGTGATTTAACCATGAAGCAGGTGGATTAAACACATAAATCATTAATAAACCTGTAATTGCTACTGACAATAATGGATAAATCAATGTTGGTTTTAAACCTTCTAATGATTGAGGTAACTTACGTGTAATGTACTTAATACCTTGAGTTAAATAACCTGCTAAGAAACCAGCAATGATACCACCAATGAACCCGGAATCACCTGAAATGGCTAACATACCACCAACTAAACCAGCTGCAAATCCTGGTTTATCTGCAATACTACGAGCAATGAAACCTGCTAATACTGGAATGATTAATGCAAAGGCACTATTTTTACCAATATTCCACAGTTGCTCCGCAAATGCATTGTGTTCAGCACTCTTAGGATCAAATGAGTTTGGTCCTATAATGAAGACAATTGCCATTAAAATACCACCAGCAATAACAAGTGGTAACATATTAGAAACACCATTCATTAAATGTTTATAAAATGCTTTTCCGGGACTTAATTTTTCTTCATTCTCTTCCTTATTACCAGAACGATCACCTCTAGCAACAAATGGTCTACGACTTGTATCTAATGCCGTATTAATTAATTCCTCTGGTCGTTTAATACCGTCAGCTACAGGTACTTCGACAACATTTTTACCATCAAAACGATCTGTTTCAACATGTACATCTGCTGCTACAATGATCCCTGATGCTTTTTCAATATCATGTTCTGTTAAATGGTTTTTAATACCACTTGAACCATTTGTTTCTACTTTGATTTTGATACCCATTTTTTCAGCTTGTTTTTTCAAAGCATCGCGTGCCATATACGTATGTGCGATACCTGTAGGACATGCTGTGACAGCTAAAACGTATGGTTCATTATCTTCTGCATCCACACCTGTTGAAGCAGCTGTTGCATCCGCTTCATTTTGTTGTGCTTCTGCTTCTTCTTCTTTTGTTGCTTCATCATCAGCTGCATCAATAATTTGTAATACTTCCTCTGGTGAGGATGCATTAATTAATTTTTCACGCACATTTTCATCCATTAAAATACCTGATAATTTTGCTAATGCATCTAAATGCGTTTGAGCGCCACCTTCTGGTGCAGCAATCATAAAGAATAAATGTGCTGGTTGCATATCCAAACTTTGGTAATCTACGCCTGCTTTCGATTTACCAAATGCAATCGCTGGCGATTTAACAGCGCTAACTTTCGCATGTGGAATAGCAATACCTTCACCGATACCTGTTGTACTTTGAGATTCACGATTATGAATTGCTTCTTTAAACGATGGTACATCGCTTAATTTTCCTGCCTTGTCAAGTTGATGCACTAACTCATCGATAACACCATTTTTGTCTGATGAAGATAAATCCATTGCTATCGTTTCTTTTGTTAATAATTCTGTTATTCTCATATTATTCACTCCCCATCAAGTACAGAAATCGTAACTTGTGATTTGATATTTTCTATTGCCTCTTTTGTTGCTAAATCTGCATCGAACGCAGTAGCAGTTCCCGATGCTACTGCTTGTTTAAATGCATCTTGCACAGATAAACCAGTAGCTAACCCTGCTACCATACCTGCTACCGTACTATCGCCTGATCCAACCGTGTTAATCACTTCACCTTTTGGATTCACAGCTTTAATACTTTGTTGATGATCCACATAAATTGCGCCATCTCCACCTAATGACACAATGACTGACTGTGCACCTTTTTCTAAGATTTGTTTAGCATATTTAATAACATCTTCATCATTTTTAACAGATGTATTAAACATCACTTCTAATTCATCTTTATTAGGTTTAATAAATAGTGGCTGATATTCTAACACTGTTTCAACTAAATCTTTTTCAGCATCTACAACTAGTTGAGCACCTGTTTGTCGCGTAATTTTAGCAATCTGCGCATAAGCATCACTCGGAATACTCTTTGGTACACTACCAGCGACGATAACAGTATCATTGTCTGTCGTTTCTCTAATTTGATTTAATAATGATTGAAATTGTGCATCAGTCACATTAGGACCTTGTGCATTCACTTCTGTTTCTTGACCTGTTTTCAATTTAACATTGATACGCGTATCTTCATCTACTTGCACAAAATCTGTGTGAATATCACTATCTTTTAATGTTTGAGCTATAAAATCGCCTGGGAATCCACCAGCAAATCCTAATGCTGTTGAATCAACCCCCAAAGTCTTTAGTACTCTTGAAACATTTATACCTTTACCACCGGCAAATTTGTTTGTATCTTGAGCACGATTCAACCCATCTATCTTAAAGTCATCTACAAACATGACATAGTCAATGGATGGATTAAAAGTAACTGTATATATCATATTGTCCCTCCTAAAAATTCATATTGTGCCGTAAACGCTTCATTCACATGTTGTAACCCCTGCTTAGATGTAATGATTCGAGTATTATCTTGCACAGGTACTCTAGCAAAGTACACTTGATTAAATTTCGTTTCATCTACAACAACAAAGCTTTCATTAGAAAGGCGCATAGCATTATCTTTAATTAACGCCTCTTGTTCGTCTGGTGTAGTTAAACCATACTTTACATCTATACCGTTCATTCCAATAAACGATTTATCAAAACAATATCGTCTCAATGTTTCTAAGGCACTCGAACCTACTGTAGCGAATGTATTTTCTTTAACTTGACCACCTAACATTAAGGTTTTAATCCCTTTTTTAAGTAACTGTTCAACATGTGTCAAACCATTAGTTACAACAATAATATCTTTTGCATCTATGTAAGGTATCATCTCTAATGTTGTTGACCCAGCATCTAAAAAAACACACTCATTATCTCTAATTTGTCGAGCTGATCGTTTGGCAATTTCTTTCTTTTCTCGTGAATTTTGCGTCAATTTCTCTGTTAATCTTGGTTCGACCATTCGATTATGGTTAAGTGTCGCACCACCATGAATACGTTGTAATTTACCAGCTAATTGCAGCTTAGATAAATCACGTCGAATGGTAGAGGCACTACAACCGGTTCTATCCATTAATTCCTGGAGTGTCAGAAAATCCTTTTTTATAAGTTCTTGTAAAATTAAATCGTGTCGCTTTTCAGATATCAATATAACCACCCCATCTCAATTACCATTATAATGAGCACGCTTACAAAATTCAATCAAAAATTGTCAAAAACAATCAAAAACGTTCATTTTGTGACAAAAATAACACGAAAATACATCTACTAACTTATAGACTAGTTGTGTTCATGTATTTCCGTGTTTGATTGATTATTATATAACTGCATGTGCATTAGTCATGAATGACTGAAGCCACTTTAGCGTTTGTCATTGCTATCAAATCTTTGATAGCGATAATGATTTGCATACCTCTTTGGCCACCACTGATATAAATCTGTTCTCGTTTAAGCGCTGACTGGTCAATAACAGTCGGGAATAAATGCTTCATACCAATAGGTGAACATCCACCTCTAATATATCCTGTCACCTGTTTAAGTTGATCTAAGGGCATTAAATTTAATTTTTTCTCGCCTACTTCGTGAGCAGCCTTTTTCATATCTAACGTTGCATTGACTGGAATGACAAACACGAAGTGATTATGATTGGCATTCTCTAATACAAGTGTTTTATAGACATCTTCAACATCGGCATGCACAAGTGTTGCTATTTGTTCGCCCGTTTGATGTTCTTCAGTTACTTCAAATATGTTAGTTTGATATTCGACTTTTGCTCTATCTAACATACGCATTGCATTTGTTTTTTTGGTTTTACCCATATTCTCACCTCTGGCATTACTTAACTTAATCCCTTATATTTTAACACTTGTTCTTTATATAGTAATTACAAAAAAAGCACATGCCTCCAATTAGTAAGCACGTGCTATCTCATATGTGAATGATTTTCCCCTACTTGCCCGTTGTCATTCACTACTATATTTGATTGTTGTTGATTTTGTTGATTCACATATTGATACTTTGATGATTGATTTTGATAATTAACTTGTTTTAAATCATAATTTTCATTTAAATGATTGCTCGCATAATTTAATGCAATCACTTTACATTCTCTTGGTGTAAAATGATTTTCTGCAGATCTATGATTGTCTTTTTTTAAATATGTAGTCTTTTGTTGATTGTCATTATGATTGTCTTCATTTTTTTCTGATGCCTTCGCTGTTTTAAAATCAGTAAATTTAATTGTTTTCTCTAATGCAGATACTTTATTCGCTTTTGAAAATGTACAAATAGTCTGATGTACTTTAGCTAATGCATTTTGGTTAGTAGCTAAAAATATTAGACCTATTAAACATATCGTCAAAATCACTGCAAAGATACTTAATAATAAGTTTTTCAAATTCATCTCCTTACCCACATTTCTCAATCGATTTTTGTCTATCTTAACATAATAATTTTTAATTTTAGATATGTGGGTCACAATTTAAATAGATTGTAATATTTGTAACAGTAATATTACTGAAGTTGTTATTTTTGTTACATAAAAGCATTAAAAAACGAAATAATTATCTTAAATTAATACATTAAACTGTTTTTTAAGTAAAAAAGTACCACAATCATTCAAAATCGTTCGAAAACAATATTAAAAATTTAAAGGATTTTGTCACGTTATATTAGTGATTTTTTAAACCTTCATATTTTACACATATAAAAACCATTCAACGAAAAACGTTGAATGGTATCTATCATCATTGTGCGATTCGATTTAATCGAGTTCTAATCATCTTTTCAATAAATATAATAACAATACCACTTAATGATACCGCTATAGCCATATATAATGGAAATTCGATATTCACATCAAAAAGTGTACCTGCAACGAGAGGACCAATAAAATTACCCATACTTGTGAATGTTGAGTTAAGTCCTCCTGCAAAGCCTTGTCGATTACCTGCAATATTAGAAAAATAATTCGTTATTGCAGGTCTAATCATATCGAAACCAATAAAGACGATAAAGCTAATGAGCATAATTGTCCAATACCCTTGAGCAATAATAAGCATTACTAGAACAATTGCTGAATATAGTAATGACCACGCAATAAAATTCAATTCAGTTGTAAATTTCATGAATTTATCAAAGAAAAACACTTGGAATAAGGCGCCAAAAATACCGCCTCCTGTGATAGCAATCGAAATATCTTTAGGCGTATAACCAGCTTTATCGGATGTATATAATGAAAAAAGTGTTTCAAATGCAGACAATCCGAATGCTAATACTAATGTTAAAATCACTGGTGTTAAGAACACCTTCCAATTAATTTTAGTTAAGAGTTCTGGATCATATTGAGGGAAACCTGCTGTTGTCATTTTCTTAGGATTGTGAATTACAATTAATGACATAATAAAAGCAATGATTCCCAAACCACCTGCAAAATAGAAAGGTAATCTATGTGAAACTTCTGCTAAAAATCCACCAAAACCAGGACCTAGAATAAAACCAGAATTAATGATTGCTGACATGTAACCAAAGTTCTTTGCTTTATCTTGTGATGGAGAAATATCAGCAATAAGTCCTGTTACACCAGGCATAACCATACCTGCACTAAAACCACCTAACACACGAGAAATAACCAAAATTGTAAATGAGTGACCAACTGCAAACATAAATTCAGATATTGAAAATAAAACAAGACCGATACATATAATTAATTTTTTACCCAGTTTATCAGCTAGTCCACCACCAAATGGTGAAATAATCATTTGCGCTAATGCAAATGAAGCTACCAGTATACCTAAATCACTACCTTTTAATCCTAAATCTTTAAGATAAACTGGTAACACCGGTATAACGAGTCCTATTCCTAAAAATATTAAGAAAATATTAAAGTAGAGTGTAAATAATTGTTTTCTCATAATGGTGTCCCCCTCTCTCGTATTTTACATATCTTTATTCAAAATATGCGGGTCCCTATACAAACATACCTTTTCATCATATTAACACGTTAAAAGTCAGTATATTGTAATATATTTCACAACAAATTAACAGCCGGACGTCTTCTTATTTCCAGTATATAATATGTAGGTGCTTTAAAATGATAATTCTTACTGCTTTTACTTTTTTGGTTGATTACTAAAGCTTAGAACGATATTATTAAAACTCAGTTGTCCAATTTTATTTTAACGGATGAAAGTATTAAATCAAATGACAACCAAAGTATGTTATGAAAGTAGTGTTAATCATGCAACCCCGATATATAGCGAGAATATATTTTATTATTCTGTTTATCATATCTTTATTTGAAACCAAGATTTTCAATTTTATGACGTTAAATTTATTTTTAGCGTATATTCCATACGAACTCTGCTTATTATTAAAATTATTTAAACCTATCAAGAAATTCGAATGGCCTTTATTTGTTGTATTTGGCATGATCTTTTTATTACTCGTACCTAATACCTTCTATATGATTACTGACTTAATTCATTTAAATCAGTTTCAATTCAATTTCTTAGTAGGGTTGAATTTAAAGGAATGGATATTCTTTACTTATTTAATGTTAGGCGTCTTTTTAGCCATGTATGTCATGATCTTGATTTTTATGGAAATTCTACATTTTACCAAACACATCTGGCTTAATCGCATATTAGTTATTATTCTTATGTTTTTAAATGGTTTGGGTATTTATATGGGCCGCTTCTTAAGATTTCATACGGTATATTTAATCAATGAACCATTAAAAATATTCTATGAGGTCCTAGGTGTATTTAACCTAAAAACATTTATCTTTGTGTTATTAATGGTAATAATGCAATCAGCAATCATTTTATTTGTAAAAGGAGTTCGATTACAAAAATGATGTTAAACCTAATCATTTTATTAGCAATCATTATAATTCTACAACTCGTTGTAGGTCATTTTATACACGATATCGGTTTTAGCTATGCTAAAAGTATCGGTCTTATGTTTCTACCATTAGGTATAGGTTTGTTTATTTTACAGGCTTTTCATTTCGAAAGAAAATATCCAAATTGGGACGTCCCACTAGGAGTTAAATTACGATTAAAATATATGTACATTTTAACCTTTTTCGAATATGTTGCTGTATATGTTTGCTTGTTCTGGCTTAAATAGTACATGTGTCATTTCATTTTGAATGAACTCAATTCAAATAACCATCAAAAGAACAGGACTTTAATCACAATGATTTAAACAATGACATTACACGTTGACGGCTATCACTGTGATTAACCATTGGTTCAGGATAATCAATACCCAATTCAATACCTTGTTGTTTTAATAACTGCATATGCTTTTTAGTATCGTGTAATAGATGGCTATCTACATTATTGAATGTGGGTAGCCATTGTTTTATATATAATGCGTTTTGATCAAATCGCTCACTCTGTTTAATAGGATTAAACATCCTAAAATATGGTACCGCATCTGTTCCAGTCGAAGCGGACCACTGCCATCCATGAACATTCGACGCATTATCATAATCAATTAATTTATCTTTGAAATAAGTTTCTCCCCATCGCCAATCTATCAATAAATCCTTCGTTAAGAATTGGGATGTCACCATTCTCATTCGATTATGCATATATCCAGTTTGATTCAATTCTTGCATAGCAGCATCTACAATTGGATATCCTGTTTCACCGTTTTTCCATTTATTAAATTGTTGCTTGTCATTGACCCAATCAATGTTTCGATATTTCTCTTTAAATGATTGATGGGCTGTTTCTGGATACTGTGTCATCAGTACATAATAGAATTCTCTAAAAATTAATTCTCTGATAAATGCTTCATAATTAGATTCGTCACTTTCATACCCCTGTAATAAATCATTAAATACTTGCAATATATCAATCAATCCATATGCTAATGCAATACTAAGTTGACTCGTTAATACTTCAGGTAAATACGCTCTATTTGACTCATAATTTTGAATATCATTATTTAAGAAACTTTGCCATTGTTGTTGTACTTCTTTTTCAGTTAATCCACTATGGCTATCATTAATTTGCGTTGGAGCGTATGCCGGCTCGACTATTTTTGAAATATCACTTAATTCGTAATGTGCTCTATGTCGTTGCATAACATATGGTCGCCATTTTTTATAAAAACTTGTAAATACTTTGTATGGTTCGCCTTGATTGTTAAATGTTTTTCGTGGACTAAAATAATGTTGTACACGAAGCGCATCAACATGGATACCTGCGTCATGAAATCGTTGCTTTTGATGTGGATAATCATATGATTCATGATGATAACTCATGATATCACTTGCCATAACGACTTTATCTAATTGTTGGTTAATACAAAACTCTATTAAATAATCGTAATCTATTACATTCGTTTGAATTTGATAATGATTTAATGTGTTGATAAAAGCATTGAGTGTTCCATGATAAAATGATGCTTTTAATTGTGCTTCATCACCAAATTTTTCTTTAGGTATAATCAATACACATGTATCAGTAGTATCTAATTGATTACAAATATAAGCTAGTAACGGATTATGATGAATTCTAAATACTCTATTTAATATAACGCCAACTTTCATTGCTCAATCACCTATCATTCCTTGTTTTTTTGATTTATACCCTTATCCTAGTAAAATAAATATCTAACTTAAATGATAGATTATCTTTGTAATAAAAATACGTCTAGTTCATTTATAAAAAAAGCTCGACGATCTATTAGACCGCCAAGCTATTTATCTTACATTATTTATACTAAACCTAACCATTTCCAATACGTTAAACTGAATATAATGACTAATATATAGCCGACTATCGTTAATGGTATACCAGATTTCAAGAAATCTTTAACTGTAAATGTATCTGTACCATACGCTAACATATTTTGTGGTGCACTCACTGGTAGTAAGAATCCAAAGCTAATTACAAATTGTTGGATTAAAACAAATCCGATAGATTGATCGCCAAGATGTAATGTTGATGTTAATGAGATAAATACAGGAATGAGTGCAGATGATAAGCTTGTAGCACTTGCAAAACCTAGGTGAATTAAAATATTAAATAAAGTAATAAGTGCTATAGTTGCAATAATCGGTAATCCTTTAAGACCCATTAACCCAAAGGTTTGGTCACTCAACCATTGTGCTGCCCCTGTTTTTAATAATACATTTCCTAATGAAATACCGACACCAAATACTATGATTGTGCCCCAAGGAATCTTATTTTCTACACCTTTCCAGGTAATAACGCCAATTTTAGGTAAGAGCATGATACCTAAGGCAATTAATGTAATTGATGCAGAATCAATTGGATGTAACACTTTTTCAGTTGACCAAAATACCAATAATAATAGAGAGATAACGATTAAACGCCATTCACTTGGTTTCACTGGACCTAATTGGTTTAACTCTTTTTTAATTAACGTTTTTCCACCTTCAATAGATTCACGTTCGGGTGGCATCACTTTGATCATAATAAAATAAAGTGCGATAGACATTAAAACTGACCAAGGCGCAGCGTACATGAACCATTCACCCCATGATACATCATGACCTAAATTCTGATTAATAAAATTAATCGCAACGATATTTTGTGCTGCCGCCGTTTTAATACCAATATTCCAAATAGAAACTGCTTGAACTGACGTAATAATTAATAAAGACGCTAACTTACTCTCTTTAGAAACTTTAAATGCTGCAATCATACCTAATAATATTGGTACGACTGCACCCGCTCTAGCTGTTGAAGAAGGTACAAAGAACGCAAGAACAATTGAAACAAGTATTGCTCCTATGACAATATTTTTAGTTTTATTCCCCACAACAGATAATACTAATAATGCTAAACGTTTGTGTAAGTTGGTCTCCTGCATAGCTGCTGCTAAAAATAATGCAGCTGCAACTAACGCTACCGCTGAAGTAGAAAAGCCACTAAACGCAAGTGTTAAGGCATTATTTGTTCCTAATATTTCACTACCTTTAATAATGGCATCTCCATTTTTAGGGTTGCCAAGTTGCTCAGATAAATTTTGAACAGGACTGAAACCTAATAATAATATAATCAACCCTAAAATCAACGTTGCTGAAACAGGATATGAAACTGCTTCAGTAACCCACATAATGACAGCAAATGCTAGTATCGCTAGAGTCATTTTAGCCATCACTGGCAAACCTGCAGGTGTAGGTAAAAGTAATATGGCTATTAACACGATAAAACTAATGATAATCCATAGTAGTTTATATCCCTTTTTCTCTTTTTTGGTAGTTTCAGTATCGACTACCTGTGAATTTTGATTCCCTTTAGACATAGACACCGGCTCCTTTTTATCTTGACCTTACACTCTAATTATATCAAGAAAGCGCTTTACCTATGCGATTTACTTACAAAAGTCATATAATTCTCACTTTTTAAATATTAAATTATTTAAAATAGACACACTCAATTTATTGTGAACGATAGGTTTTACGATTTGACTTTAATTCATTATTCAAATCTATATTTAAGTGCATCTTTAATATTTTTGACTGATAACGCTGATGTATCTAGTTGATTTTGTTCTTCTTGACTTAAAGTTAATTCTAATATTTCTTCTACGCCATTTTGTCCAAGTTTAATCGGCACTCCTAAGCAGATATCTCGGTATCCATACTCGTCTTCGAGATATGTAATTGCTGCCAATACTCGACATTTGTCTTTTAAAATGGCATCAATCATCTCATAAATTGCGGCAGCAGGTGCGTAATATGCTGAACCATTTCCTAATAACTGGACAATTTCGGCACCACCTTTTCGTGTTCTATCAATAATTTGATCAATGACTTGCTGATCAAGTAGTTCACTTAAAGGGATTCCATTGACTTGTGTTGAGTTGACTAATGGCACCATTGTATCTCCATGACCACCCAATACTAAACCTTGTACATCTTCAACAGAGATTCCTAACTCTTTGGCGATAAATGTTTTATATCTGGCACTATCTAATACACCTGATTGCCCCAATACTCTATGTTTAGGGAATCCAGATGCGACTAATGCAGAATAAGTCATCGCATCAACAGGATTAGTCAATACAATAATAATGGCGTCGGGGGCATATTTTGCGATTTGTTGTGCACTGTAATGAACAATTTCTTCATTTGTTTGTATTAAATCATCTCTACTCATACCAGGTTTTCTAGCAATTTCTGCTGTTATCACTACAATATCCGAGTCTTTCGTTTCTGAATAGTCGGCAGTACCTTTAATATCAATATTAAAGTTAAAAATAGGTCCGCTTTCTTGAATATCTAACGCTTTCCCTTTTACTGCACTTTCAGATTGTGGGCGATCTACAATCACTATGTCAGCGCTTTCATTTTTCGCTAAAATAAAAGCTAATGTTGCACCTGTTTGACCTGCACCGATAATAGAAACCTTTTTACGTTTATTCATCAAATACACTCCCATTTATAAATTGATTAAAAACAAAACTCCGTTATTTCAAATTAATTATAACATTGAAATAACAGAGTTTTTCATTAAATATTGGTATTTTATTTTTTAATTTGTCCAAAAATTTCGTGGTTTATACCAAACACATATAATAATATAAAGAATGCTGCACCACTTAATATTGTTAATACTAAAGTTAATATAAGCGTACGTTTAAAATGACGAATGAATGCAATAAATAGTAATCCTAAATTATAAGCAAAGAGTAAACCAAATAACGTCATTGTTACTTTTATCTCAGGATAAAAAATATTACATAATAGTACGATTATCGCAAAGATTAAATAAGGAATCATAATTAAATTACGTTCAAATTTAAGTTGTTTCTGATGTCTATCTTCATTATTCATTTAATAAAATCCTTTCTAACATTTTATTTATAAAATGTCATGCCCCATTGCTGCAGTGTATATATCAAACCACTCTTGGTCAGTTAAAGTAATCGATAAGCCAGGTAGAGCAGCATCAATTCTTTCAATTTTATGGGTACCTAGCACCGGCATGATATCATTGGGATGTCTATTCAACCAAGCTATCATAATAGCCGTTTCATCAACATCATATTTTTGTGCTAAAGGTTCAATAATGGCACGTACACGTCTCGCTTTATCATCGGATGGATCAAACAATTTACCGCCTGCCAGTGGACTCCAAGCCATTACTTTTACTTGATTTTCATACATTTTGTCCATCACACCATTATTTAAAATGTCTGTTTGATATGGGGACACTTCTAGTTGGTTAATGCTAATATGCAATTTATCATGATTAAGGCTATGTTTTAATAAATCATATTGTGTTTCGTTAAAATTGGATACCCCAAATGATTTGATTTTACCTTCATCGACAAGTTCCTTTAAAGCATCCGTTATTTCATCAGGATTCATTAATGGTGAAGGTCTATGAATCAATAAACTATCTAAATAATCCACATTCAAACGTTGTAATGAATTGTTAACTGATCGAATAATATGTTGACGACTATGATCATAGCGATGACCATCAGTAAACGTTTGAGTTTTAGATGGTAAGACAATACCACATTTAGATAAAACTTGAATGTCATCACGTAAGCTAGGTGATAACTGTAGCGCTTTACCAAATATAGATTCACATTGATAATCCCCATAAATATCGGCATGGTCCATCGTAGTGATGCCACGGTCAACGAGCTGATTGATAAATCGATTCAATTCTTGATCAGTATACTGCCATTCATTTGCTCTCCAAAACCCTTGAATCATTTTTGAAAAATCAACGTACTGATTAATCTTTATTTTATCCATAATCATCACGACCTTATTATTATTTAATTGCTTTCTATTAAATAGAAGCAGTTGAATTTAAAATCAAGTAAATTGTAACATATCCAATTTATTTCTGAGTTGATTAATGTCGATTTGCTCTCCGATAATGACTATTGTTAAAGGCAATTCTTGATTGATGGGACCAAAATCAGGCAACCCATAAGCCAATTGAAATTCAATTGTTTCATTGGGTTGGTCTCTAAATTGCACATATCCTTTAAGTCTCATCACATTTTTCGGTAATTGCATTATAAATTGATAAAATAACTGGCGATCAATCGGGCTCGTAAATGTATATTTCATACTTTGAATACCATGGTGATAGTGGTGTTTATGATTGACAGTTTTATCTATGATTTGATTACTTAATAAATTGATGTCAAATTGTCCATATGTTGTTAATACATTGGGCGCATGGGGATTAATTTGAACCAATTCTTCTTTGATTTTATGTAATTCCTTAGAATCAATACAATCTATTTTATTACAATCTATTTTATTAACGACTAATAAATCACTTATTTCAAGTTGTTCTTCCATTAGTGTTTGAGTAGATATAGTGTAATCATTCCTATTTAAAAATCGTTCAGCATCCACTAAACTAATGATTTGAGGCATATTTATATATTCGATAATAGTCGGATCTTGACATGCAGTAATCATTTCTATAGGATTAGCAATTCCTGTTGCCTCAATAATGATATGATTACAATCACCTTGTTGTATTAGTGATTGAATTTGAGTGATTAAGTCTGTCTTTAAATCGCAGCATACACAACCATTGATGATTGATCGCACTTCGATATTTGCGTCTATATTTTGACTATCAATATCAAATGAACCAAATTCATTCATAATCACTTTGATTTTCTCATCAATTTTTAATAATTCGCTAATATAATGTGTCAGTAGCGTGGTTTTCCCACTACCTAGGAAACCACTTATGATAGAAATTGATATTTTTCTAAAATTATTATTTTTCATTGTAAAATTCCTTTTCTATTACAAGTATTTTTAAAAATGATAACATAAATATTAAATTATCTTTTTGCTTGATTTAACGATAGATATCTTCTAAACTTTAAACATACTTTAATTTTAGCATGACATTGAATCACAGTGTGTTGTGAATTATATTCCGCACAACATAGACGGATTCCAATCCGAATAGAGAGAAAAAAACGGATAGAATGTCTGGAGGAGAACTTTAATGTCTGATCAACATAATTTAAAAGAGCAACTATGCTTTAGTTTGTACAATGCTCAAAGACAAGTAAATCGCTACTACTCAAACAAAGTCTTTAAAAAGTACAATCTAACTTACCCACAATTCCTTGTATTAACTATTTTATGGGACGAGTCGCCTGTAAATGTTAAGAAGGTTGTGACTGAACTAGCACTTGATACTGGTACAGTATCCCCACTATTAAAAAGAATGGAACAGGTTGATTTAATCAAACGTGAACGTTCCGAAGTCGATCAACGTGAAGTATTTATTCACTTGACTGATAAAAGCGAAAAAATTAGACCCGAACTTAGCAGCGCTTCTGAAAAAGTTGCAACTGCATCATCATTGTCACTTGAAGAAGTGGATGAACTTAACCGATTATTAGGTAAAGTCATTGATGCATTTAATGAAGCTAAAGATAATTAATTAAGCTTTTGTCATGGTAATTTAAAGTTAAAGTTTAGAATTTAACACTTTTAAAGTATAAAAATGCTCTAAAGTACTTCTCAGTATTTTAGAGCATTTTTATATTACATTATTGTCATGCCTATATTACTGATTTAACTGCTCCATTTGATATAGATATCCTCTATTTTTAATTAACGTTTCATAAGTGCCTTGTTCTTTGATTTCTCCATCTATCATAACTATAATCCTGTCAAAATCAGGTAATAGTCGTAAGTCATGTGTAGATACAATGATTGTTTCAGCTTCTTTAAGTAATAAATGCATCATTTGAGTTGTATGTTCAATATCTAAACCAGTCGTTGGCTCATCTAACATCCAAATCTTAGCATTTGTTTTAAGTAATAAGCGAGCCATACTTAATCGTTGAATTTCCCCGCCTGATAATGTTTCACCGTTCATCGTCATATACTGTTCTGTTGATAAATGAGATAAATCTAACGAATTTAATACATGTTGTATCTCGTCCTCATTACAATTTGTCAGTAAATTGTCCTTAATAGTGCCATCAAATAATTGTTGGGACTGCAACAATGCATTAATATCATTATATTTAACTTCATCTTCTATTTGAAAGATATCAGACTGGCTATAAATGACGCTACCTTCTTGAACTTGATATAATCCTAACATGACTTGTAGTAGCGTACTTTTACCACTTCCAGATGGACCTATAATGGCTATTTTCTCACCATGATACACATTAAATGAAACTTGATTTAATACAGGTATTTCTTGATTTGCGTACTTAAATGTGACATTATTCAGTTCAAATAAAGGTGCTGACTCGTCATTTGCAACGCTATCTTCCTCTTTTATTATATCGTCGTATTGAATCACTTCATTAATATCATACAATGATTGGTCTGTATCTGCTTTATAATATGCAACATTACTCATAGGGACAGCTTGTTCAAATAATGTAAGTACCATTAATACGATACTTGTTAAATAAACCACATCTAATGTTTGTGAGTGAATTTGCAACGCACCTAAGTATAACGTGCCAAATATAGACACCATTGCAATGATATTAAGCATATAATCATACATTGTTAAAAATCGTTGTTCCTTATTTTGCAAATGATCAAATGATTGCAATTGCTCTAATACATCATTTTTAAATGACGCTTCTTTATTAAAACGTTGTAATTCTTTATAACCTTGACGATAATCGTAGAATCGAGTTAAAAATTGGCTTTGTTGAACTTTAACCAATTGTTTTAATCTTCGTGCCCTCTTACTACTTAATAAAGGAACGAGCCATAATGTCATTAACATACTCACTGCAATTAAGACTGCATGCGCTGGTGATAGAAAGATGTATACAGACATCGTTATCATGGCTGTCATTCCTATCACTATCGGTGGATAATACACTCGTAAATAAATATTTTGTAGTGCTTCCACCCTACTTACCATTCTTGAAATTAAGTCACTCGAATTAAACTTACGATATACATCTGGTATTACTTTAACAAGACCACGGAAAAATTGAACTCTGACGTTTCTCAACATGGTGAATGTCGTTCGATGAGAATATAGTCTTTCATAATATCTAGCAATAGCACGTAAAAAACCAAATAATTTAACAGAAACGACTAATACCATCAACGCATATAATGGTGCACCTAATGCGCTTTGTGTCACCATATAGCCACTTAAAAAGAGCATCGCTAAGGCGACTAAACTTCCTATGATACCTATTATAATTGCAATCACTAAATCCTTATCTATTGTAAATCGTATTTGTGATTTCATGATTCGTCACCATTTTCTTCTTTATTCACTGAAATCAATTGATCATCTTTAATAATGTAGCCATCTTGAATATATAATCGACGGGTTGCCTTTCTAATTGTTGAGTCTCGATGGGCTATAATTAATTGAGTTGTTTCTTTAAAATAATCATCAAGCACACTCTGGATGACTTGTTCCGTTTCAATATCTAATCCTGAAGCTGGTTCATCAAGTACAACTAAATCTGGCTGCATAACAAGCAAGCGACATAATTCTATCCTTCTCATCTGTCCACCAGAGAATGTTTCTCCGCCATCACCTATCATCGTATGGATACCATTTCGTAATGACATTACTTTATCTTTTAACTTTACTTTTTCTAATACATCAATGATTATTTCATCCTTAACATCACTAAACATCGCAATATTGTCTTTAATTGATGCAGTAAAAATATATGGATTCTGACTTAATATCCCCATACGCATATGTTGATATTTAAATGTCACTTCCCCTTCGGTTGGTATTAATGAACGTGTGATAATTTTAGATAATGTCGTTTTGCCAGCGCCACTTGGTCCAACTAAAGCGATATGTTCGCGTTCGTAAATATCTAAATGCGTAGATTCCAATGCAAATCCATGTCCCATTTCAGTATTATATTTAAATGAAACGTTGTTTAATCGAATAAACGGTATTTGACCTTCTTGATAGACAAAATCAGATGGCTTTTTCTTGGTAGGATGATCTAAAAATTCAAATACCACATCACTGGCACCTTCACTTTGTTTCCCAGTATGGAACGCTTGACCCAAATCTTTAATCGAATTATAAAATTCTGGCGCTAAAATAATGGCGATAGCCGCTGTTTTAAAATCTATCGTATGAAATACAACAAGACTTAATGCTGCTTCTAACGCAACAAGCCCTATACCTAACAAACTAATAAACTCTAGCATCAAACCCGATAAAAATGCGCTTTTTAATATTTTCATCGTCAAATCTCTAAATTGAGTGCTATCGTCATAGATGTGTTTTTCAGTACGCTTTGTACGATTAAATAACTTCAACGTAATTAAACCTTGCGTTAGATTAAGGAATCGTTGTCCAAATTGATTTAAGTAAGTCATTTGATCCTTAGATTCATCGCGTGTTTTCAAACCGAAAATGATATAAAACAATGGAATGAATGGTGCTGTTACCAACATAATTAGCGCTGTATTCAAATGAATCCAAAACATCGCAATGATAATTGCCATAGGAATCGTGATGGATTTAAATACTTGTGGTAGATAACTTTGATAAAATGGAGAAATTCCATCGATGGTTTCAGTAATGAGTGTCATCTGTTCACCCACTGGCCGTCCTGATTCTATATGAACCATACGTTGACGCAAGTTATGTTTAACATGACTTGAGAGATGATTACCTAATAATTGATTGATAAAGTTTAAGGTCGCGCGTAACATAAGCACGATTATAATCAATATAAGAATAAAACTAAGCGATTGCTTCGTTTTAGATAACATAAGATTTAAGAATTCTGCTATTGCTACATTCTGTACGACAACAGCTACAGCTAACGTAGCACATACTAAGAGCATTAAAATTGGATATCTTTTATATTTATATACTAGTTGCATTAATTTTTTCACAATTTAATCACCTAAATTTCGTTATAGACTCAATAATAAAGTCTAGTAGTTATATGCACAACGATAGTGCATTTGACAATATTATGACGTTTGATTTTCTCATACTTTGGTCTAGTGTTATTACTAACAGTAGCATGGGTTGAAATGAGTGTGCTATGATAATATGGTGAATTTATAGTAATCAAAAAACATTTATAAATGAAAGTAGGTACAATATGTTATTACTTGAATTGATCAAGGGTCTTATTTTAGGTATTGTAGAAGGCCTTACCGAATTTGCACCTGTTTCTTCTACAGGTCATATGATTCTTGTCGACGATATGTGGTTGAAATCCACAAAGTTCTTAGGTGAACAATCTGCATTTACTTTTAAAGTCGTGATTCAGTTAGGTTCAGTTTTCGCAGCAGCATGGGTGTTTAGAGAACGTTTCTTTGAATTATTACATATCGGGAAACATAAACCTGAACAACATGCTACAGCAGGACGCCGTTCTAAACCTCAACGTCTAAACTTATTACATGTATTAGTTGGTATGATTCCTGCAGGTATTTTAGGTTTCTTATTTGACGATGTCATAGAAAAATATTTATTCAGTGTTCCAACAGTTATGATTGGCCTTTTCCTAGGTGCTATTTATATGATTATCGCTGATAAATATTCTGAAAAAGTTACCAATCCTCAAACAGTGGATCAAATTAACTATTTCCAAGCATTTGTAATCGGTATTTCGCAAGCCATTGCAATGTGGCCAGGTTTTAGCCGTTCTGGGTCAACCATTTCCACAGGTGTTTTAATGAAAATGAATCACAAAGCAGCATCTGATTTTACATTTATTATGTCTGTTCCTATTATGCTTGCAGCAAGTGGTTTATCATTGTTAAAGCATTATGAATATATTCACTTAGCACATATACCATTCTATTTATTAGGATTCTTAGCAGCATTTATCGTAGGACTCATTGCTATCAAGACTTTCTTACACTTAATTAATAAAGTGAAATTAGTACCATTCGCCATTTATCGAATCATCTTAGTAGTTATTATTGCAATCCTATACTTTGGTTTCGGTATTGGTAAAGGAATTTAAAACAAACATTTAGTCATTAAGTGATTACACCGTCACTTAATGACTTTTTTGTGCCTATGTTGATCATAAATAATTTCATTTCATTAAAATTTAAAAATATTCTCCTATAATTTCACGCGATAATGTTAGCATCTCTAGTTTATTATCATGTATCATAGGGTATGGATAAAAATAGTAAAATTAATGGAGGCAACGAGTATGGACAAAAAGAAACTCATCAAAACAGCAATTAATGTGTTACCAATTATTATCGTTCCTTTAGTCGTAGAACGTAAAAAAATAAAAGAACATCCTGATGTAAAAAAAGCGACTGATGCAACATCAAGAGCTGCATCTAAAACAACATCTGCTATTTCTAATAAGTCATCTGACGTAAAAGCCTATGTTGGAGATAAGAAACAAGAATTTGATAATAAACGCGAATTGAAAAAAATCGCAAAAGAAAATGATCCTGCTTACATTGAGAAAAAAGGCGAAAAATTAGCTAAGCAAAACCGTAAAGAAGCTGAAAAAATGGATAAAAAGCTTCAAAAAAATATCGAAAAACGTCATAAAGAAGAAGACAAATTACGTGAAGACAACCAAAAGCAACGTATTAAAGATATGAAAAAAACTCAAAAATACGAAGAAAAAGTTGGCTTAACACCTGGTAAACTCGATGAAAAAACTGAGAAAAAAGGTGAAAAGTTAGAAAAAGAAAATCGCAAAGAAGCTAAGAAAATGGACAAAAAGCTTCAAAAAAATATTGAGAAGCGTCATAAAAAAGAAGACAAACTACGTGACGAAGCTGAAAAAGCTAGAAAAAAAGAATTCAAAAAATATAAAGATTATACAGATAAAAGTGTTGTTAAACAAAACAAAGAAGCCGACCAAGAGGCTTAATCATTAATGACACATATTATTATTGACGGAGATGCTTGTCCTGTTGTTAATTCAGTCATAGAATTAACGCAAGAGACAGGCATTTTTGTTACAATTATACGTAGTTTTAGTCACTTCTCAACACAAATCGATCCTGAACATGTTCGAACTGTGTATGTCGATGATGGACCCGAATCTGTCGATTATAAAATTGTACAACTTGCTTCTTCTGAAGATATTGTGATTACTCAAGATTATGGATTAGCAAGTTTATTACTAAATAAAGTTAGATTTGTGATGCATCATAAAGGATTCTTGTTTAATGATGATAATATCCAACAATTATTGGATCAACGTTATATCAATGCTCAAATACGAAAGCAAGGTGGAAGACATAAAGGTCCTCCCCCGTTTACTAAGCAAGATAGACAACATTTCGAACATCAATTTAAATTACTAATACAAACTTGTTAAAGGAGGATTATAATGAAGAAAATTGCAGTTTATTGTGGTGCGAGTAAAGGTAACGATGATATATACGTTAAAGAAGCCTATGAATTAGGAAAATATATGGCTGAAAAAGGCTATGAATTGGTCTTTGGTGCTGGCTCTGTAGGCATTATGGGAGCAATTCAGGATGGTGTATTAGACCATGGTGGTAAAGCTATTGGTGTTATGCCAAAAATGCTTGATGAAAGAGAAATAACAAGTCAAAAAGTCAGTGAACTCATACTTGTAGATTCGATGCATGAACGTAAAAATAAAATGACAGAACTTGCAGATGCATTTGTTATGGCGCCTGGTGGTGCCGGCTCATTAGAAGAATTCTTTGAAATGTATAGTTGGGCACAAATCGGTATTCATCAAAAACCAATTGGCGTTTATAACATTAATGGTTTCTTCGAACCGTTACAATCCCTTATCGATCATATGATTGCAGAAGGTTTTATTGATGAAAAATATCGTGAATTAGCACCGCTATTTGATACTAAAGAAGCTTTGCTAGAAGGTTTACTTAACTATCAACCTTTAGGCGTTCGTACATATGATTAATCTCTTAACTATTAAAAGCCAGTAAATGCATTAATTAAATTGTATTTACTGACTTTTTAGTTTGATAATTCTACTTAATTATATTGATAATTCATTAATTGTTACACTCGGATCATGATTAGCAAAAACACCTAGACAGTGTCTATCTTTTTCAATATTTTGTACCCATTGTAGTGAACGCTTTTCTTGTTTTTTACTACTTAAAATGCCAGGCAATCTAAGTTCCCTCCAATTTCCTGGGTAATATCCTACATCTGAAGCTAATAAAATATAATCATCATTTCGCAATGATTTAATTATGAAACTCGTTAATCCTACTGAATGCCCAGGTGTATGCACTAATGTAATAGCACCGTCATTAAATAAATCAAATGATTTATTTTGGGGACCAATATGTGTTGCCTTGAAATGGAATGGTCGCAAAGATGTCCCTTGCCATAAAGCTGTATTATATCTAATAGAATGTTTTTGATTTGCCTTTTGATACTCTTCATTACTAACTATCATTGCCTTTGCTTCTTTTAATAATTGAAGTCCTCCAGCATGATCTCCATCTAAATGGCTTAAGATGACATATTCAATATCTGACACATTAAATCCTAATTCTTTAATTTGGTCATCTATCAATTCTCCTACTTTCACATTCGGTATTGCCACTTTGTTCTTTCTAACTAAACCTGGTAATGGTGTTACTTTACCTTCAGTTTCTTTGCCCATCCCTGTATCAATCAGAACAAGTCCTTTAGGGTGTTCGATTAAATAACAGCTTACTGGAACTTCTACACGATAATTAATAGATCGAAATAAGCCTGTAAATGCAATAGGATTTCTAGAATCACCTTGACCTGTTAACGTTTCATCAACCAACACAGCCCCTGTTCTGATAAAGTGTACTTTAATTTGGTTGATATTATTGTTCTGTACGATGATTATCATTCCAATCTACAAGTTTATGTTTAAAATATTCATCTTCTAATAATTCCACTAGAGATAATTCGTCTAATTTTTCGTTAAACGCTTGAATTGCGTCATTAAGCTGTTGTTTCACTTTTATCTCACTATCTTTAATATGTTGGTCATTAAAAAATATCCTTCTTGATAAGTGAGAAATTTCAAATTCAATGACATCTCCATTACTTATAGCCTCTATAACATCTTTTAAAGTAATATCTTCAATTGATTGATTAAGTTGAAATCCACCATCTTTACTAGCATTTGAAGTGATTAAATTGGCAACAACTAATTTTCTCAAAATCTTCTTCAATGAAGAATCTGACACTTCCAATTTTTCACTTAACGTTTGACTCTTAACAGCACCTTGATTTTCTTGAGTTGCCAAAATAAGTAACACATAAATACCTTGTTCAAAATGTTTACTTATTTTCATGTAATTCCCCCTATTTCATAAGTTGTTTTAACAATGCTAGTGATACATCAGTCACATGTACAGGTTTCATATTTTTAATTATTTTACCTAAAATTTTAAATAACGGTATTAATTTACCAAGTGTATCCTGTCTTTCATCCCCATAAATTATTGTAGGATTTACAACACTAACATTCTTTTTGGTTTCTTTTAATTTTGAGATAATATCTTTTTTAATATTAATGAAAGCTTTAGGTCCTAATGATGCTCCTAAAAAACCAATGTTCTCCGCATGTAAATCATCGGCAAGTTGTATTGTTACTTCTGCTGGTACTAAGTTCAATGCTATTAGTTTTTGTGCATTTTTTTGTGGTCCACCAATCAAATCAACTACATAGTCTACTTGATTAGGTAACTGTGATTTAATTTGCTCAACATGTTGTATATCACCTTTAATATTATGCACATTTTTATGAGAAATAACATTATTTCCACTTCTTGATACAACATATATTTCTATGTCTTGATCTCTTTTTAACCATTGTCTTGTAAGTTCCCTACCAACTAATGCATTACCACCTATAATAATTGCTTTCATCACTTAATCCTTCTTTCTATTTCGTGGAATTTTAATATCTATGGATATTTTATATCTAAAGACCAGTGATTGCAATCCTTTTGCTTAACTTAATATTCATTTTACATTTTTCCAACTAAAAAACGCCAAGAAATAAATGTTTGTCATATATTTCTTGGCGTTTTGTTTTAAATTTTTATAAATCCATCTCGTATCTCACATGTCTTTTTAAAGGATGATATTTACTTAGATTAGGAAATTCAAAATGATCTAGGAACGTCATCCCAATTTTTTCCATTACTTTTCTTGAGGGTAAATTTGTTTCAGCGGTGAAACTATAAACTTTAGATATACCTTTTTCTTTAGCAAATCGGAGCACCGCTTCGGCCCCCTCTGTCGCAATACCATTTCCCCAAACTTCAGGTATCAGGCGCCAACCTATTTCATATAGTGGTAATTCTTTAAATGGATACTCACTATCCTCTGGAATGTAATTTAATCCTATAAATCCAAGCCATTCATTCGTTTCTTTAAGTTCCACGGAAAATAAACCGATACCATAATCTTTTATTATTTGGTCCATCTTCTTCATATCAAGTTCTGATCGACGATAACTTAATAAACTTGGAAAATATCTTCGTACTTGTGGATTGGCATTCATCTTTTGAAATGGTAGTAAATCACTGTCTTCCCAATCTCGTAACTTTAAACGCTCCGTCTCAATATAAACAACCATTTTTTAACACTCCATTACTCCATAAATACATCTTCACTTATATTTTAGTATAAAATTAACGCGCTATGAAACGTTTATGATTCATATCGCGCTATTGTTTAGATTGTATATTCTAATTATTAACTTTTAGTAATATAACTAATTAATTCAATATTGACAGGAATTTCTTTCAAATGATCACGTTGATTCTTAGGCGCAGTGAACGTTGCATCGATAAAATCATTCTGATGATTCAAACGATATGTTGCTACAAATGTATCTGTCTCAGATTCAAAGTTTGGTAAATGTGCAATCACACGTTTAATTTCTCCTGTTGAATCAATTAACTGTCTACCTGTAATGTTTTCTAATTCTCTACCTAATTCAGGTAATGTTAATGCTTTACCTTCTAAAATGCTAAAGTCTTGTTCATGCATGGCGTTTCTCTCCTCTTTACATCATTGTTCAAAATGATAAATTTTATATTAATAACATTGGTTTATTCTTTAGTATATACATTTATCAACTAAAATACCCTATTTTTTTATTAATCAAACCTGATAATATCGCCCAATAATATGATAGTAACTACATCATATCATACTCTATTGTGTTGAAGATGATTGCTTTTGGTTAGTTTGATTTGTATTAGCCTTATTACTGCCATTCTGTTGAGATGTTTGGTTCGATTGATTTTGGTTATTCTTTGACTGAGTTGGTGTGGATGACTGGTTTTGAGTTTGTTTACTAGCATCTTTTCCTTCAGTTGATTGTTGATCATTTTTTTGTGAGCTTGACTTAGATGCATCATTATCCTCTTGACTTTGGTTACCACTATCTTCATCACTTGAATCTGCACTACTTGCTGCACTTGAGGCACTATTATCTACTTCTTTTTGTAATTTATCCTGTTGGTCTTTTAAATCCTCTTTTTGTTTTTTTAATTTTTTCTTTTGTGCTTTCAATGATTTATTTTCTTTTTCTAGTTTGTCTACACTCTTTTCTAAAGAAGCTTTTTCCTCACTTTTACCACATGCAGACAACGTCAATGTTGCAGATAAAAACAATATAATCCACTTTTTCATGTTAAACTCCTTTAAAAACAGTTATAAATATAATTCATTTTATCATGAAATATTAAATTATTCATTTTTCTACATTAAATCTTTTCGCATCCTAATATGACTATCATCATAACCTAATTGATGATTCAAATTAAGCATCGCTTTATTTTTAATATGGATTGTACTCTGAATCGACTCTGCGCCTATGTCTTTGGCCCATTGTTCTATTGCCATTTTAAGCTGTTTGGCGAGTCCTTGACGACGAAAATGTGGGTATATATAATAATTCAATGATTACAGTTTTAGTTTGTAACTCATAGTGACCCCATACAAAGCCTTTTAACTCCTGATTATTCTCAAGAAGTAAGATAGTATCATTTGTATGACGCAATCTTGCATTAATCATTTCATATCGTAATGCGATAGATGTCTTAGTAACTTTGTAATTGTCTTCTTGATTTTCTAATAAATGTTCATGTATGATTGCTACTTCATTAATAATTGCTTGATTACTTAATGTTAACTTTCTCATATTTAACTCCTACACTTGATATGATAATTTCCCGATTTCTATGGTATGATTAAGCGTAATATAATACTGACATACCCTTGCATATCTGTGAATTAACACATATATTGGTATTAACTATCCAATAATGACGCATAATATCCGTAAAATATATTTACGCAATAGTTAGAATGTGTACATTAGTTATATTTGTGATTTAAAAAGTAGTATATTGCTCACATTATTGAGAGAAATCTCTCTTTTTTCATACTACTTAAACTATTTTAAAGGAGCGCTTAAGCACTCATGAAGTCTACTGCTCAATTAGCTAAAGAAAATAATGTAAAATCATTACGTTTAAATAATACAGATAGAGAAATATTTGAAAACTATATGACCTATATTCGGTCTGATTTAAGTGTGAATCCTCATGATTCAGAAGTTATGTTGAATCGTATATTAAAGCATTTAATTAGTGCTGAAGATAAAGGTATGCTGGCAATGGAATTCTTTAACCACAATCCTAAAATGCACGCTAAAAAACAATTGAAAGAGCTTCCAAACGAAACAGTAAAAAATATATTTAAATATATCTATCAACATTTTGTATTATTAATAGGCATCTTTTGTTTTTTAAAAGGATTTATCGGATTCTTTATTGGTGGAGATAGTAACTATCTTTACCTATACACATTTCCAATCACTGTCATTATTGGCTTATTTATTATCTTCTTGTTTATTTGGATGATATTTAAAACGATTCAGTTGCAGTGCTTTAACAACTCAAATTGGGTTTGGCTCTTAACCTATGCAGTGATTGCATTGTTAATCGTTGCGTTGTTTTATGTCTTTTTCATACCACAATCTTTTTTAGCATTCGGTCCTTATATTAATGTAAGTAATTGGTCATTTATAATAATTTCTATCATTATTACTCCGATTTCATTTTATATTGATCATCATTATTTCAATAAGGATGCAAATACAATTATGTGATAATATTGATTTTCTCATCATGAAAGTTAATTAAATATTTTTTAAGTCCAATAAAAACTTGATAAAACAGCGCATAAATAAGGCCCTAAATGACATTCAACATTCATTTAGGGCTTTATCGATTTTATATTCGTGTCTAATTAAGTAAAAAGATGTCTAGCATAAACCAAATAACCATAATAATCATAATGATAGCTTGTGCAATCGTGCTTGCTAAAAATGCAACAATAGAAGCACAACCCACTTTAAAGGCTTGTTTAAAATCATAACCTTGTATTAATTCGATTACTAGAACAAGTATGAAAGGTATAACGACAATTCCAAATGGAGGTAATACAAAACACCCTATAATCACACCTAGAATCGCACCATACTCTCCGAATTTAGAGCCACCATATTTTCCTACAAAATATTTATTCATAAGAAAATCAGCTAAAAAGATTAATAATGTTAAAACAATCATTGATATATAAAATATCCAAGATAATTTCCCATCTTGAAATCCAAATTGATAAATTAGAAATCCTATCCACATCACTAAAACGGAAGGAATCACAGGTTTAACTAATCCTATAAATGCTAATATGAACATCAATATAATTAAGCACCATAATATCACTGTCATTTTAAACTACTCCACATCTAATTTTGTAATTTTTTGATCTTTGGTTAAGAAAATTAATACAATTCCTAAGAATAGTGAGCCCGCTGAAACATAGAATACATTTTCCAAACCAACCCATCCACTCATCATACCACCTAATAAATTACCACATAGTTGACCAATCACCATTGCATTAGCAAATAATGTTGATGCATAACCTGGGAAATCAGGTAGTATATCTTGAAAATAACTAATACCTATACCTAATAGTATGGCTAAGAAAAACGCTAAAAATAATTGACCAAGTAACATCATATAAAAATTTTTAAATAAGCTAATACTAAAGTAAAATGCTCCTCCAAATATACCGCCGTATATAAGTAATGTTCGTGTTGGTAATTTCCTAGATAAGATACCTAAAATCACCATAAATGGTACTTCTAATCCAGCACATAAACTTGCCAAATAGCCCACATGCCCTTCCTTTTCATGAAGGTAATCTGTAACAAATAATGGCATATTCATTGTGTACATCCATTGTCCAATATGTAATAAAATAAACGCTAAAAACGGTATGAGTAATGTCTTATCTTTAAACATATTTGGCGCTACCTTTTCAACGTGTTGTTGTTGGGAAATGGGTTGCTTAACATTTAAATTTTTATAGAAGAAGACTTGCAATAGCAGTGTAAATAAAATAATAGAAACCGTACCACCAAATAATCCCGAATAACCATTCAGTTCAATCAATTGCGAACCGATAAATGGCCCAAATAAAAATCCTAGCGAGAACATTGATCTTAGTACTGTATTAGCAAATTTGGCGTTTTCACGTGAACTTGAAACATTAATTGATTCCCTAGCGGATGCATAAAGTTGAGGCATTGCAGGTGCAAACAAACCTTGAAAAAGTGCGTAAAGAATAATAAATAATAGAATGTCTTTCACAAAAAAGTAAATAGAAAAACTAATCGCACCCATAAACAATGCCGTTATAATTAAGAACTTTCTATTAATATTATGTGTGTCTGAGAATCTAGCAATAATAGAATTAACTGTGAATTGACTGATAGCTGCTAAAGCTAATAATAGGCCATATTGTTTCGTCGTCATGCCTAAATCTTTCGTTGCAAATAAAACAAGGTAGGGTACCGTTACTGCAATACCCATACCTAATAGCAACATATTCACAACAAATAACTTGTAGTTTTTGATATATAACAATTCTTTAAACATAAGAATAACCTCTATTCATTAAGCGAATCTGTCTACTGTATCTAACGAATAAAATTCAACATTAAATTAACAAACGAGTCTACTTGAGGTAGTTGTAACATACTTTGATCGTAACTCATATAAGTTGAACGAATCAGTGGATCATTATCGATAGTCACTTTTTCAAATTCAAACATATTCTTATCAATGTTTTTCATCATAATTTCGGGTAAAATCGTTACACCTACACCACTAATCAACATTTCTTTACACGTAGCAACTTGGTCAACAGTAATCGTCGCATGATAATCTTGTTCCAAATTATCATTATACCATTGTTTAATTTGATTAATGTAAATAGGGTCAGCTTGGAATTCAATAAATGGTAGTTTTGTAACTTCATCACGTCTATCTTTAGGATAGATAAAATAGTGGTCGTCATTAAACAAATGTGTGTTAGATAAATTCATGACCTTATTACCTCTTGTAATCATGACATGATAATCTCTATGATTTGCCTTAATCTGCTCTGTAGAACCTACTTGTACTTGAATTTCAACATTAGGAAATTGCGTATTATATAAACTTAATACTTCAGGTAGCAGTGTCTGCCCTATCAAAGAAGAACAACCAATAGAGATTGTTCCATTGACTTCCCCTATATGTGCCTGCATTTTATCAAAAAATAAACGTTCTCTTTTCAACATATCACGTGCATGTTCGATAATCATTGCGCCTTCGGTTGTTGTGATAAGTTGTTTTTTCGTTCTTATAAAAACATCTACTCCAAAAGCACTTTCAATCGCTTTTAAACGTTGCGTGACAGCTGGTTGTGAAATATATAATATTTCCGCTGCCTTTCTTAATGTTTTTGTTTCGTCTAACGTAATCAATAAACGATAATCATCTATTTTCATAGTGTCCCCCTAGAATGTAACGTTTCTTTTAAACGCTTCAATATTGTTATTTCTATTTATTATGTAAGCGTAATTAGCATTATTTTTTATCAGACGATTTTACTCGATGCACTTTCTTACTTTTAAATGGATGATTGTGTTTATTTTTCTTATATTTTTGATTAATTTTATGATAACATTTCATCACTTTACTCTGTATGTCATCAAAATTTTCTACAATTTCAATCATTAATTGATGCGCAATAATATATGCCTCGTGATATTGTTTTTGACTAATTTGCTCATTTTGTAATGCAAATAACAAATCATCTTCATCAACTAATTCGTATGATCCATCAGGCAATACCAAAACGTCTAAACATAAATCTAAAGTACGTGCATTTCCTTTTTGAGTAATATTTTTAATATTAATATCAAAATAATATTCTAGTGGATTCCCCTTATCATCAAACATAACGGTCAAACTATATCTCTTTTTTTCAGGTAATATTTGTAACCATTTATAATTATCATCTGCGACTATAATATTCTGACCAACTACCGTCACCTCTAAAGGTTCACGTACTTTCTTCATCGTGACCAAGCCTATAATACCCTTAAATCTATTATTATTAACTTTAACCTCTGTGTATTCTCTTTCAATCAGGCGACGCCAGTGACGTTTGTCTATATATTTTACTTTCACAGTCACCAACTCCTTGTTCTCATTATATATAAATGGTTCTGTAATGTCATCATATGCCGAACCTGGTTATATTCTGTCGTAAAATTGATTTATCTATATTCTACTACATATCAAGACATTTTACTTTAAAACGACTAAATTACTATGAATTTATTTAATTTTAATTCTAATCATTTTTTAAACACTGATAGACACTACGATATATTTTAAAACTCATTTAAACATTAACATAAAAAAGCATACCTACGAGTTAAGGTGCTCTCATAGGTATGCTGAAATTCAGTTATTTCTCTTTTAGGGCATATTGATCTATCAATGTTTGATGTTCTGGATATAATGCTAATAATTCATGTGCTTCAAATAATTCGAAATGCTTATATTCAAAGGCAGGTTGACACATACAACCTACTAAACAAAATCCTTCATCATGTTCAAAAGAAGAAGCGAAGATTGTACCTTTAGGCACAACATACTGCAGAACTTCTCCCGCTTCAATATTAGTACCTAATTGTACCGCTTCGTATTTACCGTCAGGCATAATCATATGAATAGTTAAGGATTCGCCTGCATGATAATACCACACTTCATCAGCATCGATGCGATGAAAATGTGAAATATCATTCGAGGTTAATAGAAAATATATACTACTGAATGCAGCTCTTGTTGAATTCGTAGAACCATGGCGTATACTTTCCTTAAAATAACCACCTTCCGGATGAGGTGTCATTTGCAGTTGATCAATCCAATATTGTGCGTTAGTCATTATTTTAAATCCACATTATGGAATACATTTTGAACATCTTCTAAATCTTCTAATGCATCTACTAATTTTTCAAAAGTCTCTTGATCTTCAGGTGATAACTCAATATCTGTTTGAGGTAACATTTCAAACTCTGCTACTTTGAAATCTTCAACACCTGCTTGTCGTAATGCATCTTGAACTTGTGCAAATTGATCTGGTTCTGCATAAACAATTGTTAAGCCGTCTGCATCAATCACATCTCTAACATCTACATCTTGTTCCATTAACTCTTCTAGTACATCATCTGCAGACTTACCTTCAATACCAAAAGTAGCTGTATGATCAAACATGTAAGCAACTGAACCTGAAACGCCCATGTTACCACCATTTTTACCGAAAGCCGCACGCACATCAGACGCTGTTCTATTCACATTATTTGTAAGTGCATCAACGATTAACATTGAGCCGCTAGGACCAAAACCTTCATATCTTAGATGGTCATAGTTTTCATCTCCAGCACCTTTAGCTTTATCGATAGCTTTATCAATAATATGGTTTGGCACAGAATATGTTTTGGCACGTTCTAATACTAATCGTAAGGCTTGGTTAGATTCAGGATTGGGTTCACCTGATTTTGCTGCTACATATATTTCTTTACCAAATTTAGCATAAATTCTACTTGTATTTTTATCTTTTTGAGCCTTTTTCTCTTTAATATTATTCCACTTACGTCCCATTATGGTCATCTCGCTTTCATTCTCTATAATTAACATTCTATATTATACATGATTTTGCATCGTTTATATACCACTAGTAACCTATCTCTTTGATAACGTTTGAACTCACTATTGTACCAACCTAGAAGATATATCATTAAACATAAAAAAATTAGCCCCTAAAACTAGGAACTAACTTATATGTAGATATTTAAATGTTTAAATATTCTTCAACATCATTGAATAAAGCATTAAATTCTTTCATGTTGTCTTGATTCATATATAGATATATCTTTCTTTCATCTTCTTTAGATCTTACTTTACTTAATTTATCTTTTTCAATCAATCTACGAATTGATACTAATAATTTAGTTCTACTCAATTCTAATTCTGAAATTGCAATTTTCAAAAATGTTTGCATTAACATTTGTTCTTCTTGGCAATTCTTTTCGGCCAAGTCTAAAACAGCTAAATCATTTAATGTTAATTTATATTTTTGATCTATATATTCAGATAATGCTTTATATTGTTTATAAAATTCTAATAACTTATCTAACTTCTCTTTGTTCAAAGACTTGCACCCCCAAATATAAAACAGACAACGTATAATAACATTATCCTAAATATCTGAAAATTTGTCTTTCCTGTTTGTTTTTAATCTATTGTCAAAATTACCGATAAATTTAAATTGAGTTGTGCCACGCCCTTTTGATTTTAGATTCATTTTTAAATATAGTAATCATATAAAAGGAATTATAACTAAGGTTAATGTCTAACGACTTTTCTGTAAAATCATGTTCAATCACTTCTACCATAGGCTTAAAGTAATAATCTATAGTATCTAGAAATTCACTCGTCCAGTCATATTTATTCCTTAAATCTTTAGATATTAAATGATTTAGGTTACCACTATAACTATTTATTTTTCCTATGAATATAAAGTAGCGCTTATTCGAAGGCGTTTGCTCAAAACTTACATACACATGACTATCTTCATAGTTCTCATTTGTAGCTTCGTTTTCGATGATTCTCCAATCAAATAAACATAAAACATATCTGTCATCGAGTTCGACTTTTTTGTAGTAACTTGCATCAATATACTCTTGGTTGAACAGCCAAGTTAACTCATTAAATATTAAGCCAAATGTTGTTTTAAAACCGTTCTTATCAAATAAGTGTAATGTATTAAAAAGGTGTGTATGGTCATATAAATTAAAACCTAATCCAGCAAATGTTTCTCTTAAAGTCGATATTGTTTCAATGATAAGTGGCGCACTATTGCTTAAATCATTATCTTTATCGTTAATTAATTGATGATTTTCTACATTTAGTAAAATCATCTTTTCTTTCACAAAGTCAATTTCATTCAGAATTGCTTTTAAGTTCTTTAATTGAATCTCATTTTTTAATAACAAATGTTCATTTTCATCTATTAAATAGGATGTTTTTAATTTGGCATTATCAATAAATAAATATTCGAATTTCAATCGCTTAATTTGTGATTCTATCGTTTTTAATAGTACAGGATCATCTAACAAACATGTCATATCTAAGCCGATAACATGATTAATATGCAAATCTTGAAACTTAATAATATCTCTATAAATTTCACGTATTTCCTTTTCATCTAAATTGAATACTGAAATCACTTCATATTCATAAGGAATGACTTTCATAGCATTTTTCAATTTTAACACTGCATCATTAAAACAAATTCCTAAATGATCAATAACTCTATAATTATCAATATTAAAAGCAACCCTTAACCCTTTTTCAATGATAACCTCCGCAATTTTTCGTTTGTCGTCATATGTCATCACATCACAAATTTCTGTGAGTGTTGGTACAATATAGAAAATGACATCAGTACGTGAAAAGTCATATTTTTCAAACTTGTCATATAAAAATAAATATCGAATTTCTTCTATTGTTTGAATTTGAATAGTGCTATAAAATGGTTTAACTTTATTAGGCGTACCAATATCTAGTTGGATATCTTCATATTTTTCAATATTATGTTGCTCTACTAAATCTTCAACATATGTTTTGAAAGCTTCAATATCTTGATCAGTTTCAATATTCACTTTAAACATCACATTCTTATCGTATTTTGAAAGTTTACGATAATCATTGGGCGTCACACCTAAATAGCCTTTGAACATTTTAGAAAATGTAGACATATTACTAAAACCTAATGCGTCACTAATATGACTAATTGTGGCACTAGTGGTTAGCATCATTTCTATTGACTTACTAATTTTTAAAGTATCTACATATCTCTTAAACCCCATACCTATTAATTGATGGAATTGGGAAGAAATATTTGATTTTGATATAAAAAGATCTGTTGATATATCTTTTAATGTCAATCTCGTTTCAATGTGATTATCGATATATTCTAATTCCTCTTTTAAATCATTATAATATGTATAGTTGTATTGATTAACTGCAATATCCTTATCTACAACTGCTTCTGTACCTATGATTTGAACAATTTCCCTTGTAAGTTGATCCAGCATCTCTTGATTATCTTGACTAATTCGTTTGAGTGCTAACTGTAAAATCAAGTCTTTAAGTAAATTAGAAGATTTAATCAGATTGGACGTATATTGAAATTCAAAAAATGAAAAACCTTGTTCTGTAAACCAATCACTTGTTAGATATAGCATGACATTCTACCTTTTGTGTTTACACTAAAAACATCAGCATTGTTGATGATATAGATGTCGTTATTAATCGTCATTTGTTTACGAAATTTTTGAACATACATGTCACTCTCTAATGGCCAAAATAAGATGATCCCGTCTTGACACCTAGTTGTCGGATATTCAACATTAGAAAGTATACGCAAATAAGAATTCGGCATATTTCTCCCTCTCTTTTCTAATAAACCCAGTATAGCTTCCAAACTTAATTAACATTCTAAATACCTAATCAAAATAATTTAACACAATTATAACACTTATTTAAAAAATATACTTGTTTATATATTTAGAAAAAATTAAGTTATAAAACAACATAAATATTACGAATAAAAAAAGATGCGGCGCTAACTTCTTAATGTTTTATCTAAAGACATTAAGAAAATATTTTACATCACATAGTTAATTTCACGCCAACATCTTTGTTTTTGAACAATCGCTATTTTGATTATCTAAATCGATTAGCCAATCGAAGTATATCTTTAATGATATTTAATAGATTGATAAATAAATTAAAGCCCATTTCTCGTGGAGAGAATTGTCCTCGTTTCATCCTATTAAAATCATACAGGGTATATAACAAGAACAATAATAAGCTTACGACTGTAATAATAGTATGGAAAATAGGATTATGAATAAACATCCCAATAATGCTTGCAATAATTAATGCTAATAAAGTAACGAATAAATATCTTCCCATACTTGATGCATCGTTGATTAAAAAGAATCCTACAATACCAAAAGCAATAAAAGCACCAATGGCTAAAATAATATTCTTATAAAAGACTTCAGGTCCTAAATTTTGCAAATAGCTTGTAAACATAGCATATGATAAAAGTCCCAATATAATTGCATATATATGCGAAATAACTAAACCATACTTACGTGCACGCTGAAACACTAAGGTAATTAATACTAAGACCATTAATGCAAGAGATAAGGGTCTTCTCCATTCCATAGGTAAAAATTGACCAAAGTAACAACCAATCCCAAAAATAATCCAATAATACATGAAGAATAGCCAAACCTTAGCATAAGCATGTGAACGATGTTTATCTTTTGTTTCATTTGTATGTTGTGCAGTCTGTGACATATATTCTGCTCCTTCATTTATGGTTTGTTTATCTAATGGTACGATTTTACAATAATATATTAATTAAAAAAAGTAATAATAATGAAAAATAGATATACTTAGTCGGTAATTCTATATATACTATACACTTTGTTACAATTTATAAAACTTTATTATTGGATTTTTAATTAAAAAGCCGCTTCATAACTGTCATATCAACATTTCCACAAATGAAATATTTCAACTCTCAATTGTTAACAATATTACAAGATAATAACAAACCACACAGAGACTAATATTTTTGTTAGTATGGATAGCGTAGTAAAAAAACGAAACGCGATGATACATCGTTAAACTTAATTTCTATAAATAAAAATATTAAAGCAAATATAAGGAGGAGTCACTTTGAAAAAGTTAGCCTTTGCAGTAACTGCCGCTTCAGTCGCAGCCGCAGCACTTTCTCATCACGATGCCGAAGCTTCTACTCAACATAAAGTACAGTCAGGAGAATCATTATGGACTATCGCTCAGAAATATAATACGTCTGTAGATAGTATTAAACAAAACAATAATCTAGATAATAATATGGTATTCCCTGGACAAGTCATCACAGTAGGTGGAAGTGCTTCTCAAAGCTCAAGTTCAAACACTTCTTCACAATCAGGATCACCTTCAACACACACTGTACAATCAGGTGAGTCATTAAATATCATTGCAAATAAATACGGTGTATCAGTTAACGAATTAATGTCAGCCAATAATTTAAATGGTTATTTAATCACACCTAACCAAACTTTAAAAATACCTAATGGCGGTTCTGGTGCAGGCGCTGGATCTGGTTCTGGTGGTGCAACTGCTACACAAGGTAATACAAGCACACAATCACCATCGTTTAACCACCAAAACTTATATACTGAAGGTCAATGTACATGGTACGTATTTGACCGACGCGCACAAGCTGGTAAACCAATTAGCACATATTGGTCAGATGCTAAATATTGGGCTACAGGCGCAGCTAATGATGGTTACCAAGTTGACCATTCACCTGAAGTAGGTGCAATTATGCAAAGCGTTCCAGGCCCATATGGTCATGTTGCATACGTTGAACGTGTGAATGGTGACGGAAGTATCTTAATTTCAGAAATGAACTATACTAACGGACCTTACAACACAAACTATAGAACAATTCCAGCTTCTGAAGTATCAAGTTATGCATTCATTCACTAAAAAGTGAGATGCTATATCATTAATTATACTTTTAATAAAAATAGCTTAACACCAACAAAGCATATCACTTTGTTGGTGATTTTTTGTCTAAATTGATCTTATATATGTCATGTCCCCCTCATTAATCATCATCATAAATCTAATACTAAGACGACTATTCTGGTATAAGTCCATTAATTAACCTGACGAAACGCTCCCCTTATTCCATAACTAACATTATCAACCTTAATAATGACACTCTCATCATAAATATTATCATCTATTATGTTTCTACTGAATTCTCTGGAGCGATAATATAGACACTACTTGACTTAGGAAAGTTGTTTTATCATCAAATACATTAGCCTCTATATTTCATAGCTAAAAATAGACTATATAAAAAGGTTGAGCGTATGTCTTAAACGCTCAACCTAAATCTTTAAATCGCTATGTTATATATATTATTTTAAGAAGAAATGCATTATAAAGTAAACAAGTGCTGCTAATACTGCAGAAATAGGTAATGTAATTACCCAAGTAATTAACATACGTTGTGCTGTACTCCATCTAACACCTTTCGCACGGTTAGAAGCACCAACACCTAAAATTGATGAAGATACAACGTGTGTTGTTGAAAGTGGGAAATGTAATGATGATGCTACGAAAATAGTTAACGCAGATGACAAGTCAGCTGCAGCACCATTTGCTGGTCTGATTTTCATAATGTTACCACCAACAGTTTTGATGATTTTCCAACCACCGACTGCAGTACCAAGACCCATAGCAGTAGCACATGCAATTTTAACCCATAATGCTGGTTCTACGTTTGAACCGTTTTGAATATTAGCAACGATTAAAGCTAAAGTAATGATCCCCATTGATTTTTGAGCATCGTTTGTACCATGTGAGAATGATTGTAACGCTGCTGTGAAGATTTGAAGGAATCTAAAGTTACGATTAGCACGTGTTAAGTTAGCATTTTTAAATACGACTTTAACAATTGAATACATAATAAAACCAACACAGAAAGCGATAATTGGAGATACAATTAACACGATAATAATTTTAGTGAAACCTTGGTAATGTAATACTCCAAATGATCCTTCTGAAGCAATAGCTGCACCTGCGATTGATCCAATTAATGCATGTGATGACGAACTTGGGATACCATATAACCAAGTAATTAAGTTCCATGCAATCGCAGCGATAATTGCTGCTAAAACAACAACCAATCCATGTTGCAATTTAAACGGATCTACAATATCTTTTGTTATTGTACCAGCAACTCCAGTAAATGCTAAAGCACCAATAAAGTTCATAACTGCAGCTAATAAAATGGCTGTTCTTGGAGTTAATGCTCTCGTAGATACGGCAGTAGCTACAGCATTGGCTGTATCATGGAAACCATTGATAAAGTCAAATATTAATGAAAATATAACTATAGCTATCGTGACGATTAAAATATATTCCATAAGTGAGGACTCCCTTTAGCTATTTTTCATGATTATAGTTTCAAAATTATTTGCGACTGTTTGGCATTTATCTGCAATTTCTTCCATGCTTTGATAAATATCTTTTATTTTAATTAATGTGATTGGATCTGTTTCACTGTTGAAGATATGTTTCATAGATTGTCTTAAAATACCGTCACAGTTCGTTTCAAACTCTTTAATATTAATTGAGTGAATACGCATGTGAGATAATTTTTTATCTACTAATAAACCTACAGCTAGTTTCATTTCTGCAACTGCTTTTTGAATATTTTCAACAAATTCAGCCATGTATTCGTCTGTATATTCGATTGAATACATTTCAAACATTGCTGACGTTTCTTCCATAGCATCTAACACATCATCAATTGCATTACATAAAGATAAGATATCTTCACGTTCAATTGGTGTGATAAAAGTCTGATTTAAATCAGTAATCACTTGATGCATTAATTCATCACCATGAGATTCATAAGTTTTGATATTATCAGAATATGCTTTCAAATCTAAATGTGTATTGAAATCCATTTTACCGAACTCAATTGCTGCACGATCAAGATTAAAAACCATTTCTTCTAACTGAACCATGAACTTATCTTTTTTCTTACTAAACATTCAAAATCCTCCATTTGAGCGATTGTTGCCAATCACATTCATAAATTTTTACTCCATAAGACCTATTATAAGGAACACATTTACAATTTTCAGAAAAAAGGAGATTCACTTTTTCATTTTGTAAATATTATGTAAATCATAGTTATAAGCAATGATGATTGCATTCAAATAAATTGCGATTTGTTCCTACTTGAAAATATCACAAAATTTACATAACTACAATTCAATTTACAAATTCTTAACAAATACGCAAACAAAATTTTACATACACTTTCCTAATGTGCACAAAAGGAGTATAATAACCAATCCACTTTATAATTTAACGTTTTAAATGATGTCTTTCAATCAATTTCCCATATACCAAATATAAACCATAATTTTTGCTATCCCTCCTATTCCACTTTATACTAGCATTACTATACTAAAGGAGATAATTATGGAATTTACATTAAAATCAATTCAAGAAGCACATGAAAAATATACTGGTCCCGATTTCCCAATGCTATTCAAAGTTTTTAAAGATATGGGAATGGTTAGTAATGAAGTGAATATTCAACATGGTACTTCTGTTTATACAAATACCGATGGTCAAACGATTACAGCAGAAGGTGTGAAAGTATCCCATCCTATCGCTGACACTTCACATGTTGAAGAAGTGAAAGACATTCTCACACGTCATCAAGCAGGACAGACTGATTTTCCTACATTTTGTGAAGAAATGGCTCAAGCTGGTATTTATAAATGGTTTATTGATATTAATGCTGGTACTTGTTCATATATTGATTTAAACCAACAAACTATTGTAAGTGAACAAATCCCGCAATAATCATTCGAATCATATATTTAAAGGATTCCATTGTACATCTTGTGATTACAATGAAATCCTTTTTTATTTAATATTAAATTGAATGTCTTATTGTCCTTTTAGAGTGATTATAAGCTGTTAAGGCAAATACAGCATAAATGGCTGTGTACACTGCCATAACAATAAATATAGGGAATTGATTGGTCGCACCTAACAATGACATAAATGCCAGTGAAGCAAAATATGCATGTAATAAAGCAATGATTAATGGTAATGAAAAGTTAAATAGAACCTTTAATTTCAAACCTTTGGCCATATCTCGATGTGTGAAACCTAATTTACGCAATATAGAATAATTTTCTATTTCATCCTCTGTTTCATCGATTTGCTTAATATATATGATACAACCTGCCGCAATTAAAAACGCGATTCCTAAAAATGATGTCACGAATAGTAATATACCCGTTAAACTTGAAATTTCACTTGCTGCTTCACTTCTCGTTTCAATATTTTTATCCACATTTTTTACCGCACTTTGCAATTCTGGCCTGTCCTTTTTGTGTTTAATATCAAATCCATATTGAGACACAATATTTTTAGCTTTAGTATGATTTCTTAAATATTGGTAATCTTTGTCATTTAATACTAAAGTAGGTCCTCCTAAATCAACATCACTCATAAAATAAACTTGGTTAATTTCTTTATTTAATTTAACTTTGATCGAGTGTTGATGTGTCCCCAATTGTGTTACACCGTGCTTCTTATATTTCATGACATCACTTACTCTACCTTCAGGTACTATAATATCTGTGTAACCCTTCGACACTTCAACATTAGGTATATACTTGTCACTCGTTACAGATACTTCATATGGTTTAGCAATGCCCTTTTCAAATAATTTGTCTTTAAACAACTTACTATAAACAACTTCTTTATAATTATAAAAATTCTCAATATTTTTATTGTTTAATTCATATGCTAATTCATTGGCCTTTTCTTTATCTTTTAACGTCACATCGTGTGGCGAATTCAATAGAACTTCATTGGTTAACGTCCCACGACTAATCGCTGCAAAACACAATACTGATACAGTAATAGCAGAAATAATTGTCATAACAGTTAAAGAAAACGCATTTTTCTTTATACGATACATAATCGGTGCTGTAAACATCACATCGTTGACGCTTACTGTATCTTGTCTCACTTTCTTAATTGCTTTAAAGATTAGTGAAACAGTGCTTCTAAAAAAGAAATACGCCCCAATCACTGTACATATCAAAATAACAAATGGCTGAAAAATACTATTAAAATGTTCAACAACTGTTGTCGATAAATAATAACCTGTCAGAATCATGAGTACGCCTAATACACCTAAAATTAATTCACCCATTGTAAAACGATTATGATTGATTTCTCTTTTGGTCATATTAGAGGCTAATTCTATAATAGAACGTCTTCTAATATAAAAATAACTTTGACCTATAGTTAAAATGTACGCCACAACAATCAATAAAATTGCTTGTAAAATAGCAGACACACTGAAAATGATTGAAACAGTAATGTTAATACCGAGTAATCTTAGAACAATCATTAACAATATTTTAGAGCCAAAAATACCAATGATAATTCCTAAAATAGAAGTGGCAATAAAAATAAGTAATTGTTCAATCATAATCATTTGTAAAATATTGAATCTTGAAAGACCAATTGTTTGCAATAAGGCAAATTCACGACCTCGCCGTTTTAAAAACAACAGATTCGCGTACAAAATAAATACGATAATAATGATAAATAGAAAATAACTTCCTATTTGAGAACCTTCTTTAATGATTGGATAATTCTGATTGCCATGTAAATGATGTGCATATTTTAAAGTAATAAAACTAAAATATAGGACTACGCTAATAACTAAAGAAAATAAATATATGGCATAATGCGAAAACTTTTGTTGAAAGTTTTTAAAAATAATTTCTTTAAAGGTCATAATTCACGCCACCAAGTACACTTTGTGTTCTAATAATTTCATTGTAAAAAGTTTGTTTATCGTCTTCACCTTGGAAAATTTCAGTAAAGATTCTTCCATCTTTTAACATAACCACTCGATTTGAATAACTAGCTGCTACGGGGTCATGGGTAACCATTATAATCGTAGTATCAAATTTCTCATTCATTTTGCATAGTCGTTTTAATAAGTCTTGCGTGCTTTTAGAGTCTAATGCTCCTGTTGGCTCATCAGCAAATATTATTGATGGGTTAGTAATAAACGCTCTAGCGGCTGACGTTCTTTGGATTTGTCCTCCTGACAATTCAGTTGGGTACTTATCACTGATATCACTAATATTTAATGCCTCAACAATTCGTTCATAGCGCTGTTTCATTTCTTGTTTATCTATTTTCTTTACAGATAACGGTAGCATAATATTTTCTTTTACCGTTAAGGTATGTAAGACATTATAATCTTGGAAAATAAATCCAATGTCTTTTTTACGTATATTGGATAACGCTTTGTTTGATAATTTGTCTAATGGCTGCCCATTTAATTTAATCGATCCTTGCGTTGCATAATCTATGGAACTCAGTACATTCAATAATGTTGTTTTTCCCGAACCAGAAGGCCCCATAATTGAGATAAATTCACCTTTTTCAACAGATAAATTAATATCATGTAGCACTTCTTGTGGTGAATATTGATTGCCATATATTTTTGTTAATTGTTTTACTTCTAATATTGCCACTTTAACACTCCTATGATTATCAACTGTTTAACGTTGATGCCACATCATTTGTAAATATAATGAAACGCATAACTATTCAATATTATTATAACGATTGAATATAACAAATGCGCTAATTCTGTGTAACAAAACGCATGTTTAAAATGACAATGTTGTCACTTCAGACATGCGTTCAATCACTTCATTTTGTTGTGGGAATATGAGGCTAAAAGTAGTTCCTTTTCCTACGCTAGACTCTACTTTAATTTCAATCCCTAATTGTGATTTAACACTATCAACCAAATACAAACCCATGCCTGATGACGTCGTTTCATTTCTATTAGCTGTAGACGTATAACCTCTTTCAAAAATCCTTGGCATATCTTTCTTACTTATACCACGTCCATAGTCCTTTATTTCTAATACGATATGTTGATTGATGCATTTACCATTCATTTCAATCATATTATCTTCACTATATTTCAATGAATTAGATAATATTTGTCTAATCATCATACGACACCATTTTAAATCTGTGTACACTTTAAAATCATCCGTAAAATTTAATTCAAATCCAATACCTTTAGCCTGACTAATATGACGCGTCAACTGAATTTCATCAATAACCATACGTTTTAAAGAGACATAGTCAAAGTACATATCTTTATTTTGAGTTTCTAACCTTGTTAAATACAATTGTTTGTCTAACATTTCATTGATCCGTGACCATTCGTATAATAATGCTTGTTTACGTTTAGAATCTTGCTCTTGATCAATTAATAACTTCATCGCTGTTACTGGGGTTTTAATATCATGAACAAATTCTGTAATGCTTTGTTCATGATTTTTAATTTGTACTTGTTGCGCTAATACCTTATCTTTCTGGGAAGTTATATTTCGATATAAATAGTCTACGATTTGTTGTTGAAATGGCGTTTCAGCTAAATCTTTATGTTTAATTTCTTCTATTTCTTTATTTTTATAAAAATGTTTAGATAACCTAGATTCCTTAAAAAATGTAAAAATGATGAATAATACACTCATACCTAAATTCAGAACAACGATATACCATACGCTATCTGCTGCAATATCATAATCAATATACGCAATTCCGATCATGACTAGATTGATAAATACAATCCATAATATCCAATTTAATCGCGATTTAACGAATAACCAAAACCACTTTAAATTATTCATGCGCCATATACCCTTTACCAACTTTCGTTTCTATCGCACTATCCATACCAATTTCAGATAGTTTCTTTCTTAATCGATTGACATTGACAGTCAATGTGTTATCGCTTACAAACGCTTCATCGTCCCACAATGCGGTGATCAATGTATCACGTGAGACAATTTGATTTCTTTTATTGACTAACATCTCTAAAATGATCATTTCTGTTTTAGATAAAAAGATAGCTTGATCACCTTTTTGTATACTATCCTTTGATAAATCTACTACAGCATCTTGCCAGTTCAATGTACGTTTCTCTTCAACACCAAATTCGTATACTCTACGATAAACCGCCTGGAGTTTAGCTATTAAAACATTGGTATAAAATGGTTTTTGAATATAATCATCAGCACCCAACTCCATACTCATGACTTGATCCATCGGATTATCCCTTGAGGATAAGAATAAAATAGGTACATTAGACACTTGTCTCATTTTTCTACACCAATAAAAGCCATCATACTTTGGCAATTGCACGTCTAAAATAACAATTTCTGGATTAAATGCTTCGAATGTATCCATAACATTTCCAAAATCATCTATACCTACTACATTAAAATCCCATTGTTCTAATTCTTTTTTGAGTTCTTGGAACAATGTATTGTCATCTTCTACTAATAATATTTGCATTCATATCACCTTATTATTTTGTGTACTTAATTTTTTCTCCAGATTGAACACGTCCTTGAAAATGTTTGATGCGACAATCCACTTCAAATCCACGCATCATGATGCCTTGTAGAGGTGCTTGAACAAAATAATATACAGGCCAAAACATTTTAGGAATGTAATCATATAGATGAACTAAAACAATTGCGTTATTTTTTAGCAATCGAAACTCTAATTTCCCTTGCTTTTTCGCATTGGATTTGACTAACTTACCACCAACTAAATATAAAGTGATGAGGTTGTCCTCTGTTAACACTTTCTTAAAAATAGCCAATGGTTTGTTTTTACTTTTTAAATATATATAATAATGGTCATCACTATGATACGTCTTAACAATCGTTCCTTTGGTTTTATTTAACCAATTAAAAAAGTATTCAACAACTTGGTCAAGTGTCCACTTTTTAGGCAAAACCATTTTCATAGCCGTTCTAACATCATCGTACTTAGACACCTGCAATTCTACATTGATATGAGGACGTTTGATTTCCAATTTCGTACGCTCTACTGGCACACCATAAGCGCCTAAACGTTCCATCGTTTGATGATCATTTCGACTTCCTGGAATATATACTAACTTTTTAACATGATTCACTGACGCTGCCCTACCAAAGTTGTCAGCAGCAATTAAATTAAGATCTCGCGCTGTCGCTTGCGTTAATTTCGCTGAATTTTTCGTTGGATCTAAATAAAAAATAGCTATATCAATCTCTTTCATCGCTTCAACGACATCTTGATAATTAAAAATATCACTCTGTAACCATGTCATATCAGTTGCATTAACATGTTCCGGTTTTGGATACTTTGACAATACATATAAATCAGCATCATTTTCAATTACCGAACTTAAATGTTTCCCAATATAGCCTGTGCCGCCTGCTAAAAGTACTTTTGGTTTCATATTTTAAACTCCCTTGTGTATAATGAACACTCCATCGTGTGCAATTACACGATTCAAAGCAAACTTAACTTATTTATATTATAATATAGAAGTAGCAGAAACTTAAATGAATATAGGAGTGTTTTCATGCCTCACGCTATTCGTGAAATCAGTATAAAAGACGTAGACAATTTTATAGACTTACTTACCAAAATTTATGATGAATCAGAATTCACATTTTACAATCCTGGTGAGTATGCACCCAGTACTACCGAAGTGATTAAGCACTTAGAAGATTATATTACCTCTTCTTCTAAAGCTATTTTTGTTGTCGAAAGTAGCGATCAACTTGTAGGATACGGTTTTGTAGGTACTGAAACATATGAACGTACACGCCATGAAGCGATTGTATATCTAGGTGTTAAAAAACTGTACCAAAAAGATGGTGTCGGACAAACTTTGATTAATGCAATAGAAGCATGGTCCCTCAATCATAATATCCGTCGTATTGAAGCGACAGTGGTACCCGAAAATGATGGTGCTGTTAACTTATTTAAGAGCGCTGGATTCCAAATTGAAGGCGAATTAAAAGATAAGCTGTATATTAACAACAAATATTATAATGAATACGTGATGGCTAAAATTTTAAATTAATTGTTTATGGTAATTACATATTGAATTTTATCATATAATTAGATGAAATAAGTTGATAACGATATATCATGTATAAAAAACCACCGTAAAACGACTATAATTGTCGTTTTACGGTGGTTTGTTTTATTCACTGAATGGATCTAATTGCACATCTTGATTCATATTATTGTTTTCATTGTTATTAGATTGATTATTACGTTCAACACCTGAAGAAGATGTATTTCTACTTAAGAATAAGAGTACCCGTTTAATATTTTCTTTAGATTCTGGTTTATTTAAATGGAATTGATATTGATGGTGTAAGTGATGTGAGCCATCATAAAATAATGTCTCAGCTGGCACATCTTTTTCTTTTAATTTTTTATAAAAATCTATATTCTGACTATAAAACGGATCCGCATCTCCTACAGATAAAAATGTAGGCGGATAATCTTTGGTTACTTGATTTATTGTAGACATTTGAGATAGGTTTTTAAAATTACTCTCCCAATTTGTCGTACCTGTATAACTTCTCATAAATAATTGAATCCTAGGAAATTCTGTTGATTTAACTGTCTTCATATCATAGAATCCGCCAAAGAATATCGCCGCTTTAATTTGAGAAGGTTTAAATTCCGGTTCAAATTTCATTTCATCACGTAATGACTGATTTGTCTGCATAGCAACATATTGACTGGTTAATTGTGCGCCAGCAGAATCGCCACCTATAATCACTTGATCAAAATCAATTGGCAAATCATGTTCATTCGTTTTAATAAATTTGACCGCTTTGTTCATTTGTTCAATAGGTGTAGGATACTTGTATTGAGGTGCTAACGCATAATTGACGTTTACCACAATGTAACCTTGTTCAGCTATTTTAGATAGTAATGGATTTTTATACTGTTTATCGCCAGCAATAAAACCTCCACCATGCATCCAAAAGATGACTGGTAACTTACTATCTTTATTCATATCAGATGGCATAATAATATCCAGTTTACTATTAGGTATACCTTGACCATAAGAAATATTCTGTAAAACTTTCACGTTTTTATTATTGATTTGGACTTTTTCTTTATTTTGTTGTTGTCGATGTTCATGATCATAATGTGTTTTCAATAGTAAACCAATACTAGTACCTACTATTAAAATGACAACAATTGTTATCAACAACCATTTATGTTTTGCCTTCATGACGGATAATCCTCTCATCAATGCTCAATTATATCGTTTAATTAATTACGCTAAAAAAGCAATTCATCTTCTATTTAAAAAGATGAATTGCTTTTAAGATTAAATCAATCACATTTAATTGTAAAGTACATCAAATTACATATCATTATGCAATATGCTTTTTGTCATCACTCTTACGTTTATAATATTTGATAAGTACGGCAACAACTATAAATAAACCGACTACACCCATAATATTATATAAATAGTTAATTAAATCAGCGAATCCTACGAAACTTAAAATGTAGGCAGCAATCATCATAATAATGATGAAGACATGATACTTTTTGCTATATGGTTCAGTAAAACGTGCTGCAAATGAGTAGCATAATCCTAAAATAGTATTATACATTACTGCTAACATAATAATTGTTAATACTAATCCAATCCACGGATTGATTTCATTTGCTAAATTAATTGTAGGAATAGCAGCATCTTTAATTTGTGGGTATTCTGCTTGTAAAGCAAAGTTAATTAATGCTAATAGAATAGTATAAACAATACCACCAAATAACGCACCTGCACCTGAAACTCTTCGTTTAGATGCATCCCCACCAATGGCTACGACTGTACTAAAACCTACCGCAAATGCAAGGCCGCCATATTGAATACCTTTGAGAATACCTAAAATGACGCTTGACTTATCGACAGTATCATTAACTTTATTCAATGGTATAGATCCATTAAACAAATAGTACACCGCAATTAATACAACCATCACAATTAAAAATGGTGTCACAATACCTAAAGCTCTTACTATTTTATTGAAGTCTAATAGTAAGGTGCCATAAATAACTACAGTCATAATTAATGCACCTAACCAAATGGGTACTTTAAAACTTTCTTGGAATGCTGATCCAGCACCCGCAATCATCGTAACGGCGATACCAAATAAAAAGAATACAAGAATATAATCGAAAACTTTACTAAATTTATCGCCAAAGACATATTGCAATGTAGATTCGTGATTAGTTGCTTCAAATGCTGTCCCTATTTTTGCTACTTGTCTACCAATAAAACCTAAAATCAAACCTGATAAGAGTACACCTATGTATGACCATAAGCCATAAGGTGTAAAGAATTGCATCACTTCTTGTCCGGTTGAAAAACCTGCACCGACAACGATGCCGACATAGGCGAAACCAATTTTTATAGCTTCTTTATTGAGCCCCATGAAAAGTTTACCTCCTTCGTTTCGCATATTTTGAATTATAACGTACTATTATTTAATTTCAACCCAACTCAAAGTATGTCAAAAAAGCCTAAATCCACGATTTAGACTTATATATCAACTGTTTTCACTAATCTACAAAATATAAAATTCATACTTTTCTAACAATTCTATAATAATTTATTTATTAAAAACACATTTATTTTAATACAATATCATTTATAATTTCACAATAAAAAAGTCATTGAAACGGTATGACTCATCTCAATGACTTTTATTCATAAAATTAATATTCACATTTTAACGTGCGTTACGATGTTGATTTAGTTCATTAATATCAACAACTACATTATCCATACGTTTCGCTGTATCTTTCAATACATTACGAGCCACATTGTTGGTAGGATCTAATTTAAGAATACGTTTTGCAATATCGAAGGCCTTCTTATCAGAGATAACAGGCTCTGGAATTGCATGTAGTAATAACATTTGTAATAAGCTTTTAACTTCATTTCCGTCAGTAAGTTTTATGGATGAATCTGCATGGTAATACGCAGAATGTAAAGCACCTTCATAGTCACTGAGTGGATAAACAAGCAATAAGAATGCTAAGTCATGCATTTCTGCTGTTTCTTCCACTTTCATCATGTCTAAAATACAAGTATAAAACATCATACTTTCTACTTCATGAGCACTTGAAATATATGCTTCTTCAAATTCCATAAAATCTGTTTCGGACATCAATTGTCTTACTAAATCAAACTCGCCATTCAATACATGTTTCTTTATAAGATGTTGCATGGCAATGTCCTCCTATTAGCCAGATTTTATCGTACATTTAATATTAATCATATCACAGATATCCTTAACTTTCATTTCAAAAAATCAATTTAAGCTTAATATATCATTTATTTTAAAAAGTTGTTTGATTTACTTCGTCTATAGCGTCCGCCAAATTTCCACCGATTGATAATTTAACTGCAGCTGTAAAACTACCTTCTACAATAGGTGCATCCACTTTAACAATTTTATAATTCCCATCATACATATCAATAGCCATATCAATGTTCATTTCAGATGAGCCTATATCATAAAAGCACAAGGCATCATCTTCTAAACCATTGATTAGCTGTTGAACTGTCTCAAACGACGTCCCAATATCACCATTCATACCACCGTTAGCAATGACTTTTACATCTGGTGCCATTTGTTGCAACAATGCTTTTGTACCATTCGTTATTTGTTCACTATGACTAATAATTACAAGCGTTGCCATTATGCTTCATCTCCTATTATTGCATGTAATATATAAACCATACTTTGTGCACCTGGGTCCATATAACCCTTTGACGCTTCTTTAAAGTATGATGCACGCCCTTTCGTAGCTACCATATCCACAGTTGCTTCTGCAAAGCTTTGTAGGCGATTCAAATCAACTTGTTCACCTTTTTTGACCGCTTCATTTGCACGTGCAACAACATCATACATGGTCTTTTCATTAAGTTCTACCTTATCACGTTTGGCAATTGCCTCTGTAAATGTTTCTAGAAGTTCTACTAAATTATTATGGTCAATGTCGTCTTTAACAACTTCAGCCATTTTCACAAAGCTAAAACCATATAACGGACCTGAAGCACCGCCAATATTTGACATGAGACACATACCTGTCGATTTAAAAACACTTTGCATTGTACTGTCATCTAATTTATCTTTTAAACTTTCAAAACCTCTTAACATATTAACACCATGATCGCCATCGCCAATAGCTCTATCAAGTTCAGTTAATGCATCTTCTTGCTCTTTAAATGTTGTTTCTAAATCCAATAACTGTTGTTTCATCTTTTGGATATCCATTACGATTCTCCTTATCCTGTATATTTATTCATTAAATATTAAAATATCTACTCGTTGTTGGCGCTAGTAATGCTTTTAAAAGTGTTTCTGAATAGGGTACGACTGTAATTGAAAATCCTTGCATGTCTAATGACGTCATGTAATCACCTACATACCAATGTTTGACAGTGATATCATGCACATCAAAATATTGGTTGATATAAGACGTCGCAATTGTAAGCTCAGATAAAGGTGTACCGCCCATACCATTTACCATTACAAGTATTTCTTTACTATCAACTTCTTGTAATAATGCGTCACCTAATCGTGTCACTATCTGATCTATAGGTTCCATTTGTTGACGATGTAATCCTTTTTCACCATGAATACCGATACCAATTTCAATATCATTCTCATCAATATCAAAACCATACTTTCCTGTTGTTGGTACCATAGGTGGTGTTAATGCCATACCAATACTTTTAACTGTAGGTAATAGTTCTTCTACTTTTGCTTGAATTTCTGTTAAAGATAGACCTTTATCGGCTAAAAATCCGGCAAACTTATGAATGAAAACTGTTCCGGCAACACCACGTCTTTGTTCAACATCAGAAACGGCAATATCATCTTTCACTACTACCATAGCAGCATTAATACCTTCCATTTCTGCCATTTCTTGTGCCATTTCAAAATTCATGACGTCTCCCGCATAATTTTTAACGATGAGAAGCACGCCTTCACCTGTGTCTACAGCTTTTATAGCATCTAAAATTTTATCTGGTGTTGGAGAGGTGAATACTTCACCACAAACTGCAGCATCTAACATACCCCGAGCAACATAGCCTGCATGAGCTGGTTCATGACCACTCCCACCACCTGACACTAAAGTTACACCAGTTGTTTTTTTATCTTTTTTTACAACGACATTGTCATTGATAACTTCTAATTCTGGATGAGCAATTTTTATACCTTCGAGCATATCACTTAAAAATTGTTGTTTATCTTTAATTAATTTTTTCATAGTTAGCCCTCCTTATTTATCCACTTTCATTATAATGCATCGACTTAAGAAAGCGTTAACAATTATATATAAAAATAAAGTGACATGTATCGTACATGCCACTTTATTTACATATTTTATACATTTTTGGTTTTGTACATGAGATATAGGAAGTAAGGTGCACCAATAATTGCAACGATGATACCTGCTGGTACACCTGTAGGTTCTAATATAACCTTGCCCAATGTATCTGAGAACACTAATAAAAAGGCACCAACAAGCACTGCTATTGGTAAAAACAACTGATGGCGTGGTCCTACAATACGTTTAGCAATATGTGGCCCCATCAATCCTATAAAGGAAATAAACCCTGCTACTGCAACTGCTACTGACGATAGTACTACTGCTACAAAGAATAATACCATGCGTTCTTTACCGACCTTAACACCTAAACCTTTAGCTACATGCTCATGCGTATTGATAATATTCAATTCATTAGATTTATAAAATAGATATGGCAGTATGATGATGATCCATGGTAAAAATGCCATCACAAATATCCATTCATCTCCCCAGATATTGCCTGCAAACCATGTTGCTATAAATTCTGATTGATCTTTGTCGAATTTAGACATGAGTGTTATTGAACCACCATATAAAGCTGTCTGCATACCTACACCTATTAAAACCATACTGGAAGGTGTAACGCCATGTCTTTGATTGACACTAAACATAAAAATAATTAAAGCTGTCGCTACACCGCCTATGACGCTAATAATAGGTAAAACATAAACAAAATTATCTGGTTTAATCTGACCAATTGTGATGAATAATGCGATTGCAAAACCACCACCAGCATTAATACCTAGAATGCCTGGCTCAGCAATTGGATTTTTAGTAACACTTTGTACAATTGCGCCACTCATACTTAATGCCGCCCCAGCAAGAATAGTGATGAGCATACGTGGTAATCTAAAATCGACTAGAATTAATGTGTCTGTATAATCACCTTGCCCGGTCAATATTTGGAAAAATCGACTTACAGGGATATTGTACTCACCAGAAGCGATACTCCATGTACACGCTAAGAAAACAAGTACAGTAAATATCACGAATGTAATGATTTGTTTACGTCGTAATTGGCTATCTATCATATTGAGCGTCCTCCTTTTTTAACTAAGTATAAAAAGTAAGGAACGCCAATAAATGAAATAATCGCACCCACTGGCGCATCTCCTAAATATCTAGCAAGCATATCAGCTACTAACATCAATATGCCACCTAAAATGGCAGTTAAAGGTAATACTTTAGAATAATCAGTTCCTATTATAAATCGAACAATATGTGGGACGATTAATCCAACAAATGCAATTTGCCCTACCATCGATACTGCTACGCCAGCTAGAACCATTGCTAAAATTAATATGAAAACACGAATCATAGTCACATTTTGTCCTAGACCTTTGGCTAAAGATTCCCCTAAATTCAATATAGTTAATTGTCTACTCATTGTGAGAATAATTACCAATGCCACTATAATGATGGGACCTGTCCAAATAATTTGAGACCATGTTGTTCCTGAAACCCCACCAGCACTCCAAAACGTTAAAGATTGATTTAATCTAAAGATAAGCGCAACACCTTGGCTTAATGCCGTTAACATAGCACTAACGGCTGCTCCGGCTAAAATAATACGCATAGGATTGAAACCATCTTTTCTTGAACGGCCAATCATTAACACAATCGAACCACCTAACAATGCACCGAGAAACCCGGCAATCATTAGTAATGTAAACGGTGCTTCTGGATAAAAAGCATACGTTATGGCTAAGCCAAATGACGCACCTGAATTGAGACCAATTAAACTCGGATCCGCCAAACTATTTTTAGTCACACCTTGAATAACCGCACCGGCAACCGATAATGCCATGCCTACTAAAATGGCACCTAAATCTCTTGGAATTCTGATCTCACTAATCACATTATGTTGTTGATTTTTAGGATTATAATTGAAAATTGCATCCATAATGGTGGGTATATCTATTTTCGCATCTCCAAATAAAATAGATAAAAATAGTGCTATTGCTAGCACTATCATTCCACCTATCAAATAAGATACAAATCTCATATAACCACTTTGCCTTGGTTTGGACATGATATCTTTACCTTTTCTATATATTTTAAATCATCTCACAGTTTATGAAGAATATGCCTTTTGACATAAATCATATGTCACTAATAAAGGTTTACCAGTTCTAGGATCTTCACTTAATACAACATCTATATTAAATACACGTTCTAAAATATCTTGTGTCAACACTTCATTTGTTTCACCATTTGCTACAATGTCACCGTCTTTCATAGCAATAAGATGATCTGAGAATCGAATGGCTTGATTGATATCATGTAATACCATAATGATCGTACAACCTTGTTCTTGATTTAATTTTTGAACTAATTCTAAAATTTCTAATTGATGACATATATCTAAATATGTTGTTGGTTCATCTAAAAAGATAATATCTGTACGTTGAGCCAATGCCATAGCAATCCAGACACGTTGTCTTTGACCACCACTTAAATCGTTGATTGAACGGTGTCTAAATTCAGATGTACCTGTCACTTCTAGCGCCCAATTGATTTCTTTTTTATCTTCATCAGATAAACGCCCAAATCCTTTTTGATGAGGAAATCGGCCATAAGATACTAATTCACCAACAGTTAAACCATCAGCCACTTCAGGAGATTGTGGTAAAATCGCAATTTTCTTAGCAATTTCTTTCGTAGATTGCGTGTGGATACTCTCTCCGTCTAAATTAATCGTGCCATCTTTTACAGATAATAAACGAGACAATGCTTTAAGTAAGGTAGACTTGCCACAACCATTAGGTCCAATGATTGAAGTTACTTTACCATCTGGAATTTCCACATCTAAATGATTAATAATCGTCGTATCTCCATAACCTATTGTTACTTGTTCACCGTTTAAACGACTCATAATTCCCCTACTTTCTAAATTACTATATCTATATCGAAAACATAACTGTAATTAATTATTAAATTCATGGTTGTAATTGATAATCATTATCACAGGAGCCATTATAACATTTTTCACTTATATTGACTAATAAATTTCATTAATTTCCTTTTTTTATCGCATTAAAAAGCCGTTCTAAGCTAACAAATTTGCTACTTAAAACAGCTTTGGAATAATATCTTTTATTCATCTATAAGGAAACCATTTCCGTATACATCTCTCACATCATGAATGACTAGAAATGCTTGATTATCAATACTTCTAATTATCTTTTTAGCACGTGACACTTGTGTTTTTGTAATCACGACATAAAGGACGTCTTTTTCTTCTCTAGTATAATAGCCGTGACCATTCAATATAGTTAATCCACGACCTACTTGTTCATCTATGGCTTTAGCCACTTCATCTGGTTTACTTGAAATAATTGTCATCGCTTTCTTCGTATTTAAACCTTCGATTACAAATTCCATCACTTTCGTACCAATATACAATGAAATGACGGTAACTAATGCACGATCGAGTGAAATCACAGTTAAAGATATGACTACAACAATTAAATCGAAGAAGAGTAATGCATAAGGCGTACTCACATCTAAATACTTATGTGCAATTCTAGCTAATATAGTAGTTCCAGCAGTAGTCCCACCTGCTAAGACAATAACACCAATACCTAATCCGACACTTGTTCCGCCAAACACTGCATTGACAATCACATTGCCTGTTTCAACATGCCAAGATTCTGTTAAACTTAAAAATACTGAAATAAGTACAGTTGCTACAATGGTTAAATACATACTACGTTTGCTTAAAAATTTATATCCTACTGCAATTAAAACAGCATTGACTACAAAGTTAGTAATAGCTGGCGATAAGTGAAAAGCGTAGTACAATACTATGGCTAAACCTGTGACCCCACCTTCACCTAAATTACCTGAAATAATGAATGCATTAACACCAGCTGAAAAAATAAACGATCCAACAATGACTAATATTAAATCTCTTATTAATCTATTCAAGCAACCACATCCCTTTATTTATTTTTTATATGATTAACAAAATGGTAGCACACGCATTTAGCCCCTACAACACTGCTTGTGTAAATAATTCATATTTTTGAAATAATTTCATTTCCACTCATACAACTTATCAATGAATCATCTCTAACGAAATAATACGGTTTAACATAAAAAAGGATAAAATATTTTTAAATTTTCAGAATTTTTAATTTACTTATAGCTTTCGCTTTGCTATAATAATGTTAACTTCTTAACAAAAGAAGTTATCTCCTTTGTGTTGTTTATAGTAACAAAACAAATTTTGCTCGAAGTACTGTAACTGTACCTAGTCCTTACCGTTACAAGTACATTAATATTCATTTCCCATAAAAGCCAAGTATAACAAGTGTCTCCTCACTTACTATACTTGGTTTTTATTATGTGTCATTTTTTTCATTAAAAAACACCTCCCATCGCTAGAAAAAGTTCTAGCAATAGAAGGTATAACCTTAATTTTTAATTTACCATGCGAATAATCCTACAAATGCAGCTGTTAATAATGAAACTAAAATCCCTGCTAACAGCATCATTGGCACGTATTTAGAAACAAAGTCTGCTGTTTTCTTATCTACGATACCTTTTAATGTACCGATAATCATACCAATAGTTGAGAAGTTAGCAAATGACACTAAGAATGTTGAAATCACTGCTTTATGGTGAGGTGAAAGTGTATTAATAGACTTAGATACTTCACCCATTACGACAAATTCGTTAGTAACGATTTTTTTCGCCATTTGTTGTGCAACTAACCAAGCTTCATCCCAAGGAAGACCAAGTAATAATGCAAATGGATACATAAATACGCCTAAAATTTGGTCTAATCCAAAGCTACCTTTAAGACCCATCAAGTGACCAATGCCACCTGTAATCAAGTTAATCAAACGATCCGCTAAATCTGCTAACGCTACGAAACTAATCACAAATGCTATGATAATGAGTACTAATTTACCTGCAGCTAATACAGAATCACCTAAGAATGAGAAGAATGGCTGACGCTCTATATCTTGATCCTTAATACTATAAATAATATCTTCTTTATCTTCTACTCTTACTGGATTCAAAATTGACGCGACAATAATAGCATTCACGATATTTAAAGGAATAGCAGTCAACACTAATTCCCCTGGAATCATTTGAACATAAGCACCTACAATAGCACCTGACACAGAACTCATAGACATCATTGCTACAGTTAACACTCGCATTTCATTCATGCGCTTCAATTGTTCGTTAGAAACAGCGAGTGCTTCTGTGTTACCTAAGAACATCATTTCAATGCCAAAGAACGACTCGAATTTAGGTTGGCGCGTAATTTTTGCTAAAACCCAACCAATTGCACCAATTAATTTCGGTAGAATATTAAAGTACATTAAAATATCAAATAACGGTACTACTAATAGAATTGGAAATAGTGCGCTCACAGCCATATCCATCTGCTTATTCGAAACAAAACTATTAAACGCAAATCCTGTACCTGCATTTGCTGATTCAATTACCCAGGAAATACCAGTTGCAGCTGCTTTAATTCCTGATTTTCCCCATGGGAAGTATATGAAGAACCATGCTAAAAATAAGTTTAAAACGACTAAAATAATAATTGATTTCCATTGTATATCTTTTCGTGCTCTCGAGAATAACACTGCAATACCTAGGAAAACAATTAACCCAATGATATTAATCAATAAAAACATTTGGCACCCACCTATTTATTTAATTTTCCAACAACGTGTTGTACAAAAGGAACATATGTATAGATATATGACTCTATATCATGGCTAAAATCCACCCCCAAAACCAGAGCCCATCTAATTGGCTTAATTATACCATTTGTAAAAATGACTTAAAATAACGTTTTTCATTAAATCTTTAATTTATACAAAAAAGCACACACACTCTTTAAAGCGTATGTGCTTATCATTAAATTTTAGTCTGCAAGCTTTTGAGACGTTACAAAGTGTTTATATTTCTCATGTGTTGTCATTAACTCACTATGTGTGCCTTTACCAGTCACTTGTCCTTTATCTATAAAGATAATTTGACCTGCCTTTTTAATTGTAGAAAGTCTATGTGCGATGACAATTGTAGTTCGACCTTCCATCAATGTTTCTAAAGCTTCTTGAATTTTCAATTCACTTTCACTGTCTAAGTTAGCAGTGGCTTCATCTAATAACAAAATATCTGGATTTTTAACAAAGCTACGTGCAATATCAATTCTTTGTCTTTGACCACCGGATAGCTTAAGACCACGTTCACCCACTAATGTATCGTAACCCTCATCAAATTGCATAATAAAATCATGACAATTAGCCAATTTAGCATATTTAATAAGTTCTTCATCTGATACAGAACGATTGACACCGTACAAGATATTATCTCTAATCGTACCACTCATCATAGAGTTTGATTGCATAACATAACCGATTTTAGTACGCCACTTAGATAATGGAATATCAAAAATACTTGTACCATTATACGTAATGTCGCCACTTTCAATATCATACATACGTTCAATTAAGTTAAATATCGTACTTTTACCAGAACCTGAAGGACCGACAAATGCACTAACCTGACCTTGAGGAATGTTAAATGACACATCATTTAATATAGACTTAACGTCATATTTGAAGTTCACATGATCAAATACAAGTTCACCATCTTGTACCTCAACATCTTTTGAATCTTCAAGTGATTCTGTAGGTTCTATAGGTTCTTGCATGATTTCATAAATACGATGACTTGCCCCAACAGCTTTTTTATAATCTGTTATCAATGTTGACAAATTAATCAACGGCATAGACATTTGAATCACATAGAAAATCATTGCGATTAATGTACCTGCAGTGATAGCACCTGTTGCAATTTCTAAAGCGCCGAAACCTAGGATGATAGCTATAGTTAATAACATTACTACACCCGAAATAGGTTGTACTACTGCTGAAATTTTAGCTTGTTTTAAACCTAAGCGATAAATTTCTTTTAAATTAGTGTGCGCATTATCAAGTTCTAATCTTTCTGTATTGGATACTTTAACCAATCTCATTTCTGTCAGTACACGTCCAAGTAATCCACTAAAATTAGCAATTTCAGTTTGTGTACTTGTTGAAATCTTCTGCATCACACGACCTAATGGAATCATGATAAGTACAAAAATAGGAATAGTAATAAACGTTAACAACGTCATTTTCCAATCCATGATAAATAGCATAACGAGTGAACCAACTAACGTTAATGCTGAAGGTAATAAATTAGGTAATTTTTGAGAAATAAATTCGTTAATTACCTTTGTATCGTCTGTTAAACGACTCATCAATTGACCACTTTCGTTTTTATCAAAGAACGGCATTTTTAATTGAATGATATGTTCCCACAATAATGAACGGATATCATAAATCATTTTTTCACCAATTTTACTTAGTAAATATAATCCAATACCACTTAAAATAGCATTAAGTAAGAATATACCTCCAAATATGGCTACAAGATTCCAGTTCATAGTACTTACTGAGAATTTATCTACTAATCTCCCAGTAAATAGAGGTACTAATAATCCACTCAAGCTTCCTAAAGAAGTAATAATAACCGCAGCAATGATTAACCCAATTGGCCAAGAGAGCCTTTTAAATAAAAAGAATAAAGGGTTAGTTTGTTTCATAATAATACCTCTTCTATTAATATTCATATTTTAAATTTTGCTCAATCTTACTATAAAAGTCCGTGCATCCCAAATATTTAAGTCTTTCCCAACTATAATAAAATATCAAAAATTCAACATCTTACATATATGTATCAAATAATGTATATGATAAAATATATTAGTTGAAAATAATAGTTAAAGGAAAAAAATAATGAAAAGAATCTTTAAACTCATCATAACGATGTTCTTCGTATTAAATATTATAACACCTTTTGCTAATGCAGAGAATGGTGATGTTACACCAGTTCAAGTTGCAATCGATAATGGTTATAGTAAAGTAACTGAAGCATATCAACCTGAAAGTGCTATTAACGTGAGTCAAGACGGCCAAATACTCTATGAATACAATAAAGATAAGGTATGGTATCCGGCATCAATGACTAAACTTATGACAATGTATCTTACATTAGAAGCCGTTAAAGATAAAAAGCTATCATTAAATGATGAAGTCAAAATAACTGATCGCGAATATCAAATGTCTACGCTTCCCGAATTAAGTAATACTAAGCTTTACCCGGGCCAGAAGTGGACCATTTCAGATTTGCTTCAAATTACCGTATCTAATTCTAGCAATGCCGCTGCATTGATACTTGGCGAGCAAGTATCGGGTAACGTCAATGACTTCACAGATTTAATGAATAAAAAAGCCAAAGAACTCGGTATGAAAGATACACATTATGTGAATCCAACAGGTGCTGAAAATGCTCGTCTCAAAAGCTTTGCCCCTTCTAAATATAAAAAAACTGAAAACACAACAACTACAGCACGTGACTATGCCATTTTAGACCAACATGTGATTAATGAAACGCCTAAAATATTACATTTTACCAAACAACTCGCACCAACGACGCATGGCGTCACGTATTATACATTCAACCATTCGTTGGATGGTGCCGACATGAGCTTACCAGGAACAGATGGATTAAAAACTGGTTCTAGTGACACTGCAGATTATAATCATACGATTACTACAAAGCGAAACGGTTTTAGAATCAACCAAGTCATATTAGGCGCTGGGGATTATAAACATATCGGTGGAGAAAAACAACGTAACATGATGGGCAATGCGCTAATGGAACGTTCATTTAGTCAATATAAATACGAAAAAATCCTTTCAAAAGGTAAACATCAAATAAATGGTAAAACCTATTATGTTGAACAAGATTTATACGACGTACTACCTAAAGATTTCACTAAAAAGGACTATCAATTAGTCATTGATGACGGCAAAGTACATGTAGATTACAATCGTCAATTCATCACTAAACAAGATGGTCCACCTTCGGTTACTGTACATAAACCCATATTCCATCATGCGACAACCGTTGCTAAAAGCATGTGGCAAACTCATCCTACGATAGCTATTATCTTTGCTATAGGTTTAGTCATCGTATTATCTATTATGATCCATCTATTTATTCAAGCTTTTCGTCGAAAATAGATATTATATTACCATAACAATAAAAGGACAAAGCGTAGACATCTCGTCTTGGCTTTGTCCTTTATTATAAACACGCTATTATTTAGCGTCTTTTCCGTATAATTCTTGTTTGATTTTCGTTGTTGAAATACCTTCAGTTCGGTTAAGATAAATCACTTCACATTTATCTTTTAAGAAATCAAATTCGCCTTCCCAGTCATGTCCCATAACGAAAACATCGACATCGAAACGTTCAACATCAATTTCTTTTTGACCCCAACCATCTTCAGGGATTACTAAGTCTACATAACGAATCGATTCTAACATCATTTTACGTTGATTATAGTCATAATATGATTTTTTATTTTTCACTTGGTTGAATTCATCAGTAGATAACGCAACGATGAGATAGTCTCCCATTTCACGTGCTCTTCTTAATAATTCAATATGTCCATAATGTAATAAATCATATGTACCATAAGTAATTACTCGTTTCATGATACGTGATTCTCCTTAACTAAATATTTAATAAAAATTTATATTCTTAATGTAGCATAAATTGTATAGGCTTACCATTAATTCACCAAAACATCATGTTATTCTTTCAAATTTATATGGTGAAGCGTCATCATTTCTTTAATACTTTTTTTAATTTTTGCTTTCCAGAAAATGCAGATTTTTTAGGAAAAGTCTGTGCTAAGAATCGAATATAGCCTGGTCTTCCAATACCAACATTTGCCAATACACGTCTCCATGATTGATAGAGGTCTTTAGTCCATTGCGTTCCACCTTGCTCAACCGCTTCTACAATTCTAAACATTGCCTCACCAGAATAATGTGTTTCTTGCATCAAATTAATATACTGCGTCACACTTTCTATAAATGAAGGTGTAATCACACTATTTTTTAATAAATGTGCTTGAATTAAATAACTTACAATAAGGTTATCCATACGATAGCTATAGTAGGTTTTTTCATTCATTAATAGCAATAATTCCATCACGCGTTGTCGCACTTTCATAGCATCTTCCATATATGGTAAGAACGTATCTGCACGTCTATCTGTCACAGATCCTTCTCGCTCATTATAGCCATATGCGATGATTGACATAAGATTAATATCTCGCGCTTTAGAAAAAGCACGTACCATGAATGTATGCTCTTCACAAAATACAACATCTTCATCAAACCTTAAAGAAGCAAATTTTGCACTAAACAATTTACCACCAGGACCTATAGATTGAAGTATTTCTGGGTTTCTTTCGAGCGTTACAACTTCATCTCTCTTAATTTCTTCGTGCGTTGGAAATACTTTCCATTCCCCATGAACATCGCGACCTATTTGACCTATTACTATGTCAGTTTCCTCGTGATTCTCATATGTTTGTATCATCGCATCTATGCGACTTGGTAAATATTGGTCGTCCGCATCTAAAAACATAAATGCATCCGTATCGTCATCCATAGCTGCTAATCCTACATTACGACTTCTAGCAGCACCTTGATTCTCTTGATGAATGACTTTAATATTAGGAAATTCTTTTTGTAATTCGGTTAATTCATGCTTAGTATGATCTGTCGAACCATCATTCACACAAATAATTTCAAATTCAGCTTTAGTATCAATCGACGTTACCGCTCTTCGTACTGTATCTTGCCCATTATATACAGGCATTATAATCGCTAATTTCATGATTTCACCAACTTATCTATATAGTTTGTTACTTGATTCAGTGTTTCTTGCGTAGTGTATTGATGCCAATGGTTAAATAAAGACTTAAATTGCTTATCGTCTTGTTTAATTTTTTCAATAAGTGCGTCTTCCGTCGTCACTTTATACGTATTAGGAATATCATAATAATATTGATTAAGTCCTCTTACCTTTTCATATTCCTTTTCGTCATACACATAAAAGAGTGTTGGTTTATTAATTAAACTTGCTTCTATTGGTATCGAACTATAATCACTAATAATTAAATCAGCCATGATAACTAATGATGTCGAATCTAAGTCATGTTCTTCTTTATCATTTTTGATAGACGGATGTAAGTGACTTAGCAATGTGTATTCAGGCAAAGCCTTTTCAAAGCGTGCCGTATTAATTTGTCTGTTAGCTTGATGATTTTCCCTATAGGTCGGCATATAGACCGCTAATTTTCCTTGGATACCATATTGATTTTTTAATCGCTGTTGTTCTTCTTTGATATCAATATTTAAATATTCAACTAATCTAGGAAGTCCAGAACATAACATTTGTGAAGGTTGCGCATCAAATGATTCATTAAAACAATGCCCCATTTCATCTCCACCTACTAAATATAGATCTGTAGCCGAATATACTCGTTGATATTGATTCACCATTGCTTGGTTATTCAAATCCACTTGATGGTCTGTTAACCCAAAGTCTTTTAATGCCCCAGCAGCATGCCATGTCTGAATAACAGTTTGCTGCGCTTTTTTATGGTATGCCCCCATGATTAAATAATACGTATCTATTAGAATTATTTTGGCCGTACTTAATGATTTAATGTGCTTAATAACATTTTTATTTCCTGCTTTAACATAAGTTACATTTGATAAATGTTGAATATACTGTGCATGTTTGTCTGTCGTGATAACAGTTAATTTGTATCCTTTAGTACTTAATTGTTCAATAATCGGAAGTACATCTTTAGGAAAAGTCATCATAACAACAATATTTTTATTTTTAACTTTTAATCCTCTAAAAAGGACATTCAATATTGCAATGACGATCATATATATTTTTTTGATTAAAACTCTCATTTCATTCACCGGCTTTATTTCGATTTATCTTTATTCATAAATTATAAACGATTCCAAGATTGATAGAAAATAATTCTCTCATAACCCATTGTCCTTAAAATAAAAAGTAGACCAACAATACATCGTCGGTCTACTGTTATACGTCTTTTGACGCACTATATTCTTATAAGAAATCAGCAAAGTGATCTCTATATTTTTTATGAAGTATAGAACCTAAAACAAAGAATATGAGAACAATCATGACATTATATAATGCTAATTTCCAGTGATCAATGAAGTACCACTGATGGAATAATATTGCTGCACGGTATGATTCAGCAATAAAGTATACTGGATTGAATAACATAATATGGTGCACAATGCCACTTACACCGTGGTTTTTAGGAATCCATAAAATAGGCGACATATAGAATAATATTCTCATTAATGCCTGCATCGCCATCTGAGTATCTCTCACTAATATACCTAACGTTGATGTAAATAAAGCAACAGACGCCGTTAATAAAAAGGCAAACGGCACATAAATCAATAATTGAATGATATGAATAGATGGGTAAATCCCTCTAAACATACATGCTACGATAATGATGGCAAGTAAACCAATATGTCCATAAAATCTGCTTGTTACAATGTATGTTGGAATAATGGACAATGGGAAATTCATCTTTGCGACTTGATTAAATTTTTGGGATATAGATTTTGTACCCTCGAGTACACCTTGGTTAATAAAGAACCACATGCTAATACCAACGAGTAACCAAAATACAAATGGAATGCCATGTACCGGATTGTTACTTCTGATTCCCAGACCAAACACTAACCAATAAACCATAATTTGTAGCGCTGGGTTCAATAGTTCCCAAGCCATCCCTAAATAGTTACTATGGTTTGAAATTTTAATTTGAAATTGTGCCAGTCGTTGGATTAAATAAAAGTTTTTGATGTGTTCTTTAAATACAGTAACTACTGCTGACATTGAATTAAACCACACTTTCAAACATTTAATGTATATACAATTGATGTTGAGATGGAATCTATCATTTTGAAAACTATTTGTCTTTCAATCCACACTATTCATGTTATGAGTAGAAATTAAGTTAAACAAATACTTTTGAAATGATGATATTCATATCTCAAACTCATTGTTTTTTAATATGTAAATTTATTTTAATTGAATAAAATATACCAAACTATATAACTAAGTAAAAGATATTAGTTTATTAAATTCTCATCTTATTATACAATCATTTAAGTTATTAAACATAATAAAGCACCTTAAAATGACAATAATATCATTGATTGTCTATAATTAGACAAAGTCTATCGTGTTAGATTAACTTTCACTCAATTTTAAACAAAATCTTCTACTCACTTTACACTAGGTTAATAAATTTAACAACTGATGAGTAGTATATTATAATCTATATAAATGTAATTAAGGAAGGACTAATTATGAGCGTATCGGTAAATATAGAACATGTAACTAAAGAATATCGTATATATAGAACGAATAAAGACCGTATTAAAGATGCCTTAATACCTAAAAATAAAAACAAAACATTCTTCGCATTAGATGATGTTTCTCTTCAAGCACACGAAGGAGATGTGATTGGTCTTGTTGGTATTAACGGTTCAGGGAAATCTACATTAAGCAATATGATTGGCGGATCACTGTCCCCTACATCAGGTAAAATCGACCGCAAAGGTGACGTTAGTGTAATTGCAATCAATGCTGGATTAAATGGCCAATTAACAGGTGCTGAAAATATTGAATTCAAAATGTTATGTATGGGATTCAAACGTAAAGAAATCAAAGAATTAATGCCTCAAGTCATTGAATTTAGTGAATTAGGTGAATTCATATATCAACCTGTAAAAAAATACTCTAGTGGTATGCGTGCAAAACTTGGTTTCTCTATTAACATTACAGTTAACCCTGATATTTTAGTTATTGACGAAGCATTGTCCGTTGGTGACCAAACTTTCACTCAAAAATGTTTAGATAAAATTTATGAATTTAAAGAAGCGAATAAAACCATCTTTTTCGTCAGTCATAATATCCGTCAAGTTAAAGAATTTTGTACGAAAATCGCATGGATTGAAGGCGGTAAACTTAAAGAGTTTGGCGAATTAGATGATGTTTTACCAAATTATGAAAAGTTCTTGAAAGAATTCAAGAAAAAATCGAAAAATGAACAAAAAGCATTTAGAAGAGACTTAGATGCATCTCGATTTATCGTTAAATAATCAACTTAAAACACCAATAAAAAGGCAATCCTGGGTTAATCACTCAACCCAAGATTGCCTTTTTATAAACTTATATTATTAACGTTGTCTTTTTTGTTTAGCAATTTTAAACATAAATTTAGGGATACTCTTTAATCTTCCTAAACGTTTCCAATCAATTAATAAACGATAAATCCATTCTATATTTAACTTCCTAAAGAATTTGGGTGCTCTTTTTTTGGCGCCACTAAACACTTCAAATGAACCACCAACACCCATCATTACGGTATGTTGAAATGCTTTACTATGGTGAGCAATCCACTTTTCTTGTTTAGGATAACCCATACCAACAAATATATAATCCGGATTAAATGTCTCTATACGCTTAATGACCGTTTCATCTTCTAAATTAATGTAACCATGATGATGTGCAAATGTCACGCGTGGATATTTAGCTTTTAATTGTTGCTCTGCCTTTTCAATAATTTCATTCTTTGATCCTAAAATAAAAACCTTTTGTTGGTTTACATGTGCCATTTTCAGACATTCTTCTAATAATTCTATACCTGGAATCCTTTGTGGTAACGGTTGTTTTAATCGTTTTGATGCTTTCACGACACCTGTACCATCAGCGATGACGTAATCAGCACTATTGATGAGTTGTTGATAGTCATGATTTTCTGATGCATAGTCAACAATTTCAGGGTTAGCCGTAACTATAAATAAATTATCTGTCGTCTGTGCCATAAAAAATGTTTTAATATTTTCAACCATTTGCAACATCGTAGTATGGTCAAAATTCACGCCTAATATATCAACCTTTTTATTATTGTGCTGACCTTTTAATGTCATAAAATAAATCTCCTATCCTACTTGATCAGTCATCTCAACTGATATATCAAGTTATATCAAATCTAGTCATTGTTTTAATTTTCACCAAAATGTACGCTTATTTTAACACATCAACATTCATCAAGATATGATTATCCAAAAAACCTTCATCACTCGTACAATTTACGCCTTAAGTCTAAAGGATAATTTTTAGATATTAACGTATAATAGATAATAACTTACAAAATCAGTGTGACTTTGAGTCGATTGATTAATTTTAATTACGGAGCCTTAATATGACACAATTCGAATCATTCTTAACCACTCATATTCATTTAAATATGTATATCATATTAGTCATAAGTATCATCTACATTATCGTCCATCAAAACCGCTATAAATCTTACTATCGATACTTTGCAATTATACTTAACTATATCCCAGTATTAACTCATGAATTCGGACATGTACTTTTTAATAAATTATCCGGTGGTCATGCTAAAGATTTAGTTATTGTGACACGGCCGTCTGAAAGAGAAGCTACCTTACAACAGGGCTATGCAATTACTCAATCTAAGAGTTATCTTGGACAATGGTTCACTACATTAGGTGGCTATATCATGCCTCCAATGATGTTATGGATAGGTATTATCACAATATTTTATAATCATCCAAGCTTTTTCATACTCCTGTACTTAGGAATTTTTATTTATTTTCTGATTTTAACATCCCGTAAATTATCACCTATAATAATTATTATTGCTATGACAATGCTCTTGTATTTCCTATTCCAAAGCGATGACTTACTTGTTATTCATCAAATTGTTAGTTCTAGTTATCATTTTATTTTAGGCGTATTACTTGGTGAAGTGCTTCAATCGTCTTGGACAATTTTCAGACTGACATTCCAAAGACCTAAACAAAGTTGGGACGGCAGTACCTTAACTGATATTAGTAAAGTGCCTACAGTCATCTATAGCACAATTTGGATTACAATCAATTTATATACCGTGTACATATTAATCAAATTACTATTGTTCAAATCTTAAATGATCAACCTACTTTCAAAAAAAGATAATAAAACAGTAAAAAACTTGAGCCCTTCTGAAAAATATGGTGTTAAGGTATTTAATCTCAATCACCATATGATACAGTTTAGGGCTCAAGTTTGTGTTGTATTATTTTTCCGCAAAAATATTCATAGCATTTTCATAACTTAAAATTGTAATCACATCATTGCGCTTAATAATGACAACTTTATTCGTGTCATCTTTGGATACAATTTCAACATCATTACCTATAGAAATATCCTTACTTGAAAGATAAACTAACAACTCTGTCTTATCTCTAACGCGTTTAATTGTGACAACATCAGCAGGTTCAAATTCTAGTATTGTCTTTGTATATTTTTCCTTGTAATGATGATCTCTAGGAATCACACCACCATGCGGACACGTTTCTGGATAATTTAAAATATTATCTAAACGTTCAACAAATAAATCTGAAATTCTATGCTCCAAAATTTCAGCCTCTTGATGCACTTCTTCCCAATTATATTTCAAAATTTCTATTAAAAATAATTCAAGTAACCGATGTCTTTTAATGATATCTAAAGTGTGATTTAAACCTTCTTCTGTTAATTTAACACCTTTATATGGCTTTGTTTCTACATAGCCTGACTTTTCTAATCTCCCGACCATTTCACTAACTGATGGTGGTTTTATATTTAAAAATTGAGATAATTTTTTATTTGATACGAAGGATACATCGCCGTCATTCGTTAATATTGCCTTGAGATAATCCTCTTTTTCTTCAGTTAACATCATTTCACCTCACACATATTCACTTTATTGTATCACGAATCTACTTGACATGTTAAAACTTCTCGGTTTATTATAAAATAAATTAGGTTAACCTAAACTTTTAATTAGGAGGTATTAATATTTGCTCGAAGTTAGTAATTTAAATCTTTTTTTAGGTAATAAGCATATTTTAAAAGATATTGGTTTTAAAATTCCTATTACTGGTGAAATGATAGGTATTATGGGGCCTAATGGTGCTGGAAAGTCTTCTTTACTGAAGTCATTAATAGGAGATTTCCAAGCAACTGGCACACAATTACTTTATCAACGTCCGATACATACTCAATTGAAATACATGACATACATACCTCAAAAATCAAATATTGATTTGGATTTTCCGATCAATGTGGAAAAAGTGATTCTCTCAGGATGTTATGGCGACATCGGTTGGTTTAATCAACCTAGACATGAGACCAAAATTCAATTGAATCAATTATTAGATGATTTAGACTTAAAATCTTTAAAACGAAAACAGATTTCTGCATTAAGTGGTGGTCAACTTCAGCGTGTACTTGTTGCACGCGCACTCATGTCTAAAAGTCAACTTTATTTATTCGACGAACCTTTTGTCGGCATTGACTTTAAAAGCGAGCAACTCATAATGAATAAAATTAGGCAATTAAAATCACAAGGCAAGTTGATTCTCATTGTTCATCATGACTTATCTAAGGCTTCTCAATACTTCGATCGTATTATGTTGCTCAATCAAACGCTTCGTTATTTTGGTGATGCTGAAGATGCAATGAATAATGACACACTATTAAATGACACATTTATTTCTCAGACTAGTCACATTGATGCATCTTCGAAAGGAAGTGCCTAAATATGCATGACTTTTTCACACATCTTTTAAATTATCAATTTTTAAATAGAGCACTAATCATTTCAATGATCGTTGGTGTTGTCTGTGGCACTGTAGGTAGCCTAATTGTATTAAGAGGATTATCACTGATGGGCGATGCGATGAGTCATGCTGTATTACCAGGAGTAGCATTATCATTCTTATTTGGAATACCAATGTTTATTGGCGCGTTAATAACTGGAATGATTGCAAGTATGTTAATCGGATTTATTACTTCTAAGAGTAAAACAAAGCCAGATGCAGCTATAGGCATTAGCTTTACGGCATTCCTTGCACTAGGTGTCATTTTAATCAGTGTCATCAATAGTACGACTGACTTATACCATATTTTATTCGGTAATTTACTCGCCATCACGCATACAACGTTTTGGACTACCGTGATCATCGGACTATTTGTACTAAGTCTCATCATTATATTCTATCGACCTTTAATGATTTCTACGTTTGATAACACATTTAGTAGAATGAATGGTTTAAATACTAAGCTAATACATTATTTTGTCATGCTACTCCTTGCATTAGTAACGGTTGCAAGTATCCAAACCGTAGGCATTATTTTAGTCGTTGCACTCCTAGTCACACCCGCTTCAACTGCCTTTCTTATTTGCAAGAATTTATATGGCATGATGGCAGTCGCAAGCTTCATTGGTGTAATCAGTTCAATTATCGGACTTTATTTCAGTTACATATATAACGTACCAAGTGGTGCAGCTATTGTACTTTGCACATTTGCGATTTACGTTATCACATTAGGTATCACAACATTTAAAAATAAACAGAGAAGAGGCGTAATTTAAATGAAGAAAATCATTCCCTTATTGCTAGCCATTTTTATCGTCTTGGTTGGTTGCAGTCAATCTAATGGAGATAAACAACAAGCTGACGGTCATAAATTAAAAGTTGTCACAACTAATTCTATCCTTTATGACATGGTAAAAAATGTCGGTGGCGATCATGTTGACGTCCATAGCATTGTTCCTGTTGGACAAGATCCACATGAATATGAAGTCAAACCTAAGGATATTAAAAAGTTAACAGATGCAGATGTTATATTTTATAACGGATTAAATTTAGAAACTGGTAATGGCTGGTTCAAGAAAGCATTAGAACAAGCCGGCAAATCGATGGATGATAAAAAAGTCATCGCCGTTTCTAAAGATGTTAAACCTATATATCTAAACGGAGAAGAAGGCAACAAAGATAAATTAGATCCTCACGCATGGTTAAGTATTGAAAATGGTATTAAGTATGTCAAAACGATTCAAGATAGTTTAAACAAATATGATTCATCAAATCAAAAAGATTATAAACATCAAGGAAATCAATACTTATCTAAATTAGAAAAACTTAATAAAGAAAGTAAAGACAAATTTAATGATATTCCAAAAGAACGACGTGCCATGATTACTAGTGAAGGTGCATTTAAATACTTTGCAAAGCAATATGATGTGAAGCCTGGATATATTTGGGAAATCAACACAGAAAAACAAGGTACGCCTTCACAAATGAGACACGCTATTCAATTTGTAAAAGAGCATCACATTAAACATCTATTAGTCGAAACAAGTGTAGATAAAAAAGCGATGGAAAGCTTATCCGAAGAAACACATAAAGATATATACGGAGAAGTATTTACTGATTCAATTGGTAAAAAAGGCTCAAAAGGTGATTCTTATTATAAAATGATGAAATCTAATATCGATACAATACATGGTAGCATGAAATAATGCTACTTGCGTAACTACCGCAACAACTTAATAGAACCGATGGCTGAGTGAATAAGATATAACTTGAATCACACTCAGCCACCCTATTAAGTCTTTATGTTATAACTAATAGTCTCATATCGTGCGTGAAATTTTATATTATCCTCCTAAAATATAAAATCGTTCTCTCACGCACGGTATGGTGGTGTTAGTCTATCTCATCTCATTTATGTAGTGGGCTTATACATTATCTTAACTCCCCAATGGTAAAGGTATCATTTCATCCCCCTTTACCAAATCGTTTTAAACTGACAAGATATCATAAAGTGGCTTGAAATACGTTTCCTTTTCAAACCATATATCTGTCAAAGTTATAAAATCATCCCTATAACGTTGAGATTGAATTGGGTTTCACTATAGGACGCTGTTGAACAGGTTGTATAGAACCCATGCACTGATGGTTCAATCTCAAATGATTCAACATTTATGGCCTATTCTCTCCATAAATGTCGGTCGTAGAACTTATATTTCACCCGATGAGTTTTACGAGTGTCTGCTTTATATACAGGAAAAAGCTCGTGAGGTCTTACCTCACGAGCTTTCCTATTTATAATATGATTATGTCATACTATCCACAATAACCATCTCATCATAATTAATTGATTCTCTAAGTTTTAAAGCTGTACCTTCTGTAATTTCTTCATCTTCAATTAACTCTCTTAAAATACGACGTTGTTCACGTAATGCATTAAGTTTAATACGAGTCAATGTATCCTCACTAGGAGAATTAAAGAAATTGTTTGGTGTTAAGTTATCTATACGCATGAGGTAACCATCACAAATCATACCTACCTCTAACTTGTTATCATTGTTGGCTTCTTGTCCTAATCGTCTTACTACATTATAGTGAACGATTTTGTTGATTTTAACTAATTCTAACAAGTTATCTGTCACGCTTAAAGATGAAGCAGAGTTAATAGTTGTCTTCACGCGTCGTTTTAATAGTGCACCTCTAAATAATACAATTAAACGACGGATTAATGATGCTTGTTTATATACCTGTGTACGTTCAGCATATCGCATGTAGTTCTCAAGAATACTATTTGTGATACTACCGTCATCTACTAACTGTTCAAGCGTTTTTGTTTCCACATTAAACGCAATCTTTTGGAGTCTTTCAAGTTCTTTAGAGTTTTCATCGTCTTTCTCTACCGTTTTCAAGAATGTTAATTTGTCATGATATTCTTTAATGACATTGCCATAACGGTAACTGGTTTCAAAAGTTGATTTTTGATTTAAATAATCAATGACATGTTCCAAAATGTATATTCTTGCTTCTTTGAAGTTCATGCTACCCACTTTCACTTCAGGCGCATTAGCAGTAACAAATGGTAGTAATAATTGTGCCGCAACTAAACTGATGATCACCATACCTGATGCAATAAATAACAAATCATTACGATAATCAAATGCATGATGATCAGCTAAATAATAGGGTAACGTTAATGCGATAGCTAACGAAATCGTTCCATGGACACCACATAACGTCATAATAAGTGCATACAAACTGCGTTTGGGTGGTTTCTCCGTTGTATTATTACCGTCGTCATCTTGGCTAATCATTTTCTGGAATGGACTGACAGCTAAATAGAAATAAGGATATAATACGTAAACCCATAAGAATCTAAATAGATAAACAGCTAATGCTACTAGTACAGTAATAACAATTAAAAACAGTAAATTGTGTGGTTCAGTTTTAATGATGTTAATTACCACTTCTGGTACTAAAAATCCTAATATAGAAAAAACAAAACCATTTAACACATATCCTAAAATATTCCATGTATGGTTATAACTCATTTGCAATCTCGTTCGTGTCTGTGCGATTCTATCTCGTTCAAATCCATGAACGAGTCCTGCCACTACAGCAGCGATAATACCTGATGCATGAAATAACTCTGCAACTAAGTATGTAACAAATGGCGTCAATAATTGTATAAATGTAAACATATTAATGTTTTCAATGCCTCGACGCATTAACGTTAATCTAAATCGAACTAACGCCATACCAATGAGCAAACCTACGATGGCCCCACCTAATGAAGCAACTAAAAACTGTTCCACGGATTCCATAATAGAAAATGTACCTGTTACTAATGCACCAACTGCAATTTTAAATGAAATGATACCTGCCGCATCATTTAACAATGACTCGCCCTCTAAAATAGTCATTGCTCCTTTTGGTAATACTTTACCATTCGTAATTGCTTGTACCGCTACTGCATCAGTTGGACATAGAATAGCAGCAATCGCGAAAGCTGCACCCGTAGGTAGTTCAGGCCAAATCCAATGAATGAAAAAACCTACACCAATGACAGTTGTAATGACTAGACCTAACGCCATCATCATCACAGGTTTAATATATTTTCTTAAGTGCACCCGTGAGACATTAACGCCTTCTACAAATAGAAGCGGTGCGATTAATGCAACCATAAATAATTCGGAATCAAAATTAAACTCAACAGGGATAGGAGTAATAAATAACAACATACCTAAAGCGATTTGAATAAACGCTAGTGGTACTTTCGGCATAAACGTATGAACGAAAGAACTAATAATAACGACGCCGATAAATATAAGTAATGTTTCAAATATTTCCAAACTTTCACCTCTTTAATGAATTGTTTTGGAATGAAAATTAAGTAACACGTATAGGAATTGATGTACTCTAGAGGTTAATTAATATAGAAGCAATCCTTAAATAATAAGATTTATCAGATTGTTATATCACAATTGACTTTATTAATATAGATGTTATGAGGAGGGCTCAACTCAGTTATCACAATGTTAGGTTATCCATACATCAATCATTTGAACATGAATTGAAAAGTTAACTAGTATCATCAAATTTTATGATTTTGGAATGTTAAAGTAATGCAATACATTTTTAACTACGTAGTACTCGTTATCCCAAAGTTATACTTTAAAGTTCCAAACACATAAAATATCTTTTTATCCCTTTTCAATAAATTTACTACTTAAATTCATAATTTTCCTTGTACAATATTTTATCACTATTTTGAGTATTACTTAAATAAATCGCACCTTAAACTATCATCTTTTTCTAATACAAATTAAAAACTACCGCACATCCTTCTATACGGATACACGATAGCTTTATTTTATTCATAGCATTTATTTATTAAGCTTTTGATTCTCTTTATAATATAATTTTTCTCTTCGTTGTTCACGCAATTTAGCACGCGTTTTCAATTCTTCAGGTGAGTTGAATTCATTTTGACTTAACAATATGGAAGACTGTCTTGGTACATCATCTTTTCTATACATGTATGCACCATTTCGATACGCCGCACGTGCGACTAAATGCATGCCTACTGGTGATGTCAAATTAATAAAGATCAGTGATAATAATAACCTAACACTGAAAAATCCTGTATTCACTACAAAATAGATTAACACGCCAACAATCGTTAATAATACTGATAGCGTCGCACTTTTCGTGGAAGCGTGACTTCTCAAAAATACATCTTGGAATTTCACGATGCCGATCGCACTGATTAATGCAATCACACTACCTAGAAAGATGAATATTGAAGAGATGAGACTAACGATTTCTTTTACTGTTTCCATTGAAAACGCGCCCCCCTCCAATAAATCTAGAAATAGACACCGAACTTACAAATGAGATGATGGCTATTAACATGATTGAATCTAGGAATGAAACGGTACCCATAATCACACTCATGACACCAACAATACACATGACAACGGCACTCGTCGCATCGAATGACACGACTCTATCAGCAGTAGTCGGCCCTTTAATTAATCTCAAAAGACAAACCAATAATGCAATACCAAAAATAACCAAAGCTGCAATAATAAAAAATTGCGTCATAGCTTGTATCATCGTGTCACCTCCAAGATTAAATCTTCATATTGTTTAATATTTCGTAGTAAATTTTTCTTGTCCTTATCCGTTACATCAATACTATGAATTAAAAATTTATTTGTTCCTTTTGATATTCGAATCACCGTTGAACCTGGCGTTATGATAATTAAAATCGTTAAAAAGGTAATTGCCCAATCGTTAGTTAAATTGGTCTCATACGTTAACAATCCAGGATTCATATCTTTCGTTTTAAACAAAATATAATTGATTGTACTAATACTAGATGTAATTAATTGATATAAGTAAACGACTAAAAACTTAACGGCAACCCATATTTTTCTCAAATAAAACTCTTGTCCAAAGAAACGATGTAAAATATAGATGACGATCACACCAATTAAATACCCAGAGAAGAAGGTTGTGAATTTAAATTCGTCCTCATCTTGAAATAAAACCCATAAAAACGCGATAACAATATTCAGAACGACTTGATTCATCTAATTATCTCCCTCCTTCAAATGCGTATTCACTATTTGATGGAACTGATGCTCGTCTATATTCATCTTAGTCGCATTTTCAGTGACATTTAATACTAGTGGCGCTCCAATTCCCATTAATAAAATGACTACTACAAGAATACCTAGAATCCCTTTACGATGTTTTGGTATTTTCTTAAATTCAACTTCTTCGCCATCTTGGTCACCAAAGTACATTAAAAATAGGATTCTAAATAAGCTATACATTGCAATAAGACTGGTTACAATCATTAATCCCAGACCAATATAGTTACCATTTTCGATGGCACCTTTAAAAATCAAAACTTTAACGGGGAAACCACTAAATGGTGGCACCCCACCAATCGCAAAAATCATAATAACAAATGCTATACCAAAGAATGGTTCGCGTTTAGCAAGTCCACTTAAATAATGGTACTGACGATAACCCGAAATATAAACTAAGCTACCTACAATAAAGAATAATAACGTCTTAACAACAATATCGTTAGCTAGATAGAAAATCGCACCATTAACACCTGAAAATGTATGTGTACCTAAACCAAGAATGACAAAACCAATCGACAATATGACTTGATAAGCAGCAATCTTCTTAATATCTTTGTATGCTAAAACGCCAAAAGCACCAATAATCATTGTTAGACATGACATGAAGATAAGTAACGGATGCGTGACACCTGCATGAGAGTCAAATAATAATGTGAAGAAGCGGATTAATGCATATGCACCGACTTTCGTCATTAATGCTGCAAAAAGTGCGGCTAATTCTGTGTTTAATACTGCATATGCTTTAGGTAGCCACATAAAGATAACTAGTGCCGCTTTCGAACTGAATGCTACCAAGAATATAAGTGAAATCATCGTCACGGTTTGATTATCTTCCATGTTATTTAATCTTAAAGCAATATGAGAAAAATTAAGTGTTCCTACTGTTTTATACAATAAACCAATCGCGAAAAGTAAAAACCAAGATCCGATAATGTTTAATACGACATAAATAATTGCTGCACGTAATTGTTCAACAGATTGTCCTAATGTGACAAGCACAAAAGAAGCAAGCAACATAATTTCAAACATAACGTATAGATTAAACAAATCTGAAGTTAGAAATGAGCCAATAACTCCTACAGCTAAAAATAGTATGAACGATGGAAGATGGAAACGATTCACACGTTGCTCTCCACGACCAAATCCATAAGCCATAATCAATGTAATGACAAACGATGATACAGTGACCATAAGTAAACTCAATGAATCGCCTAAAAATTGAATACCGAATGGTGCTTTCCATCCACCGAAATCTAATGTAATTGGTTTTTCATTCATCACATAAATTAATAATGCTAACGAAATGACTGTTGTTACCAACATTGTGCCAATACATAAGAATTTAGATACTTTACTTTTATCTTTGATAAAGACAAGTATTAAAGCGCAAAGAAATGGAAGTAACATGGGTAAAATCAATAAATTACTCATCATCATCTTCACCCCTTAATACGTTAATTTCATCTTCTTTAGTTACTCGATATGTTCTATAAATTAATACAAGTAAGAAGGCAGTCATACCAAATCCAATGACAATAGCTGTTAAAACAATGGCTTGTAATAATGGATCAACAAAATAAGCCTTACCTCCTGTTATTAATGGTTCTGTCATATGTCCACCATAACGCCCCATACTCATGATAATGAGATTACCTGCGTGGGTATAAATGGAGATACCTATGACAATTCGAATTAAATTAATAGATAGAATCATATACGTACCGATAAATACTAAAAAGCCAATCACTAATAATAATATAAGATTCATGATTTACCCCCACTTATCGACAACATCACTGTAACTATGACACCCACAACTGCTAATAACACACCTAATTCAAAGAGTGTGACTGTTGTAACATGTACATGACCTAATAAGGGTAAAGCGATATTGGCTTCAGTTTGATATAAAAACGGTTTACCAAAAAATGTAGGGACAATAGCTGTCGCCAATGAAATTAAAGAACCTATAATCATTAACTGTTTAAAATCGATCGGTAAACTGATAAGCACTTGCTTAACATCAAATGCAAGGAACATCAGAATAAAAGCAGAACTAAAAATCAAACCACCGATAAAGCCGCCGCCTGGATTATTATGTCCTGCAAAGAAAACATAGAACCCAAACGTTAATAGTATAAATACGACGACTTTAGTTACCGTTCGTAATACGACATCATTCTCTTTCATCTTGTCCCCTCCGATCTTTATAAGTTAGTAATGTATAAATCCCTAGACCTGCAATAATAAGTACAAGGCCTTCAAACAATGTATCTAATGCTCTAAAATCACCTAAAATAGCATTAACAATATTTTTACCACCTGTTAATTTATCTGCATTTTCATAGAATTTAGAAATCGTTGGCATACCGTCTGCTTGTTGTGTAATAAAAATCAATGAGACCACAGTCATTGCAGTTATGAGTGACACAACGATTTTCACAATTTCCTTTTTCATATTCGGCTTATTTCTTGGAACGTTTGGTAATCTAGAGAAACTTACAATAAATAAAATAGTTGTAATTGTCTCAACCACAAGTTGTGTTAAAGCTAAATCGGGTGCTTTCATTGCAATAAAGAATAATGTTACTGCAAAGCCAATAACACCATTAAGCACAACCATTGTAAGACGTTGACGAATAAAAACGAGTACAATTCCGATAACTAATGTCACTATAGATAAAATAACTTCTAACGGTCCGAATTGAGACACATGTAATTGATGTACATGTGGGAATCCGACACTAATGTATCCATATAGAATGATGGCAACAAAGATAAGTAATGTAATGATGATATAGTGATTGAGTTTATTTTTCATCAACATTCTAATACTGTATCCAGAATATAACTCGAATTGTCGATAAACGTGTTGATACGATTTAGTTATCGACGCATGCTTAATGATACGATGTGTCAATGACTTCCAATCTATTGATAAGGCCAACACAACGCCTAAAACAATGACAGTCACGCTTAGAATAAGTGGTAAATTAACCCCATGCCATTGAGAAATATGCGGCGCTATCGCATCTACTTTTGAGCCTGCATCTGTAACCGATCTAAGCGCCGGTAAACTCATATTTTGACCGAAAAGGTTCGGAATAAAGAATATGATTGGTATAAGTATCATTAATACTAATGAAGGCATGCTAAACAACCAAGGTTCATGTATATCTTTTTTCGTAAAATAAGTTGTATTAAATTTGCCCCAAAATGTTTCTTTTACCATGTAAAGTGCATACGTAAAGGTAAAGATACTTGCGATGACACCTATTGCGACAACAATTACTGTGAGCATGATGCCAAATTGCTCTAAATGACTAGCCTTCACTAATGCGTCGAAGAACATTTCTTTACTTAAAAAGCCATTTAAAAATGGTACCCCTGCCATCGATAAAGCAGCGATTAACATAGCAATATGCATTTTAGGGAAAAGCTTACGCATGCCATTTAAATAACGAATATCTCTTGTTCCCGCTTCATGGTCGATAATACCTACACCCATAAACAAAGCACATTTAAATATGGCGTGATTCATTAAATGAAATAAACCAGCAAATAAAACTAAAACATAAAACTCTGTTAATGAATCAGATGGATGTTGTGCATAACCGCCACCAATACCTACCATTGACATCATCATACCTAATTGGCTGATAGTAGAATACGCTAAAATACCTTTTAAATCGTATTGTCTTAATGCGGTTAATGAACCAAATAGCATCGTAATCAATCCTACAAAAGTTACGATATAAATATAAGCATCACTTAGTCCTAAGACAGGTGTGAAGCGGAATAATAAGAAAATACCTGCTTTCACCATAGTAGCTGAATGTAAATATGCACTGACTGGCGTCGGTGCTGCCATCGCTTTAGGCAACCATACATGAAATGGAAATTGTGCTGATTTCGTAAAAGCACCTAATAAAATCATCAACATCATTGGTATAAATAAAGGATGGTTAATCAAATGATGACGTTGATCTAAAATATCCGTAATCGTGTTTGTACCTGTCATCAAATACAGCATAATAAATCCTGTTAGTAATGCTAATCCACCTAATACCGTTATCATAAACGATTGAATAGCACCTAATTGACTATTACCGTTATCGTACCAATATGAAATAAGTAAAAACGATGACACACTAGTTAATTCCCAAAAGACATACATTAAAATTGTATTATTGGAAAGTACAATGCCTAACATACTGAACATGAATAATAGTAAATAAAAGAAGAATCTAGGTAGGTTATCCGTTTGAGGTGATAAGTATTGTGTAGCATAGAAAAATACCGCTACACCAATTAATGAAATAATTAAAGCAAACATTAAACTAAGTCCGTCTAGCCTCATGTCAATATTAATATCTAACGAAGTCATCCAAGGCACTTGAACTGCTATAAATTGTTGTTGCACAATTTGTGGTATCTTCGAGATAAAATAAATTGATGTAATTATGGGGGCACTGAGTGCAACGTAACTGGCCAAAGCATTCAATTTGCTATGTGACATAGTTAATAGCACCAAACCCATAATGGCTAACAGTAGAACCATTAGGTATATCAAGCCCATCAAAAGCCTCCTTTTTTATATTATAGATTTAACGCAATGACAGTACGATTATGCATTTTATCTTTAATACCGATAAATTTCATTGTTTCATTGGTTGTTTGATGCCCTAAATATTTCTGGATTATTGAAATCGATATTCCCGATTGATATGCGTGATATGCAAAGGTTTTTCTCAATGTAGTTAATCCAATATGTGGTATGTCTAACTCTTCAGCCGCTTTGTTAATAATACGATAAGCTTGTTGTCGTGATAGCCCTTTACCTGTCCGTATTGACTGAAAAACAAGATCATTATCTTTAATTTGATAATATTCAATATAGTCTTGTAACTCATTTCTTAAATCAGGTGGTAATAAAATTTGAATCGTTGGTTCTCCATCATCAATCCAAGTTGATTTTATATTCCCACTTTCAATTGATTTCAGTCGTTGAACACTCATATTTAACAATTCCGACAATTTAATTCCTGTATGTATAGCAAATTTAAATAATAAATAGTCTCTTTGAGAACGAGATCGCAACACACTATACATTTTTTGTATATCTTCTGTTCTTCTAATCGGCTCTACTTGATTCATACGTCCTCCTTATTAAGTTTCTTATTTAATGATAAAACATGATTAAGTAACATTAAAGTAATCTGCTTAAATTTATTTATTAAATTGTGACCCTTTTTAATTTTTATTTCGATATATATAGTGAAAGGAGGTTACAACAATGAATGAAGTGAATCAACTGGTGGTTGTTTTAACTCGTATTACTTATGATTCAGAAGGTAAAGCAATCCAACATAAACGACGTTTTTCAAATTTAAAACCGACTACAACAGACGAACAAATCAAAACATTTTCAACGATTATCGAACGCTTGACTGGCGAATCATTTGATAAAGTTGAAGCCATTAGAACACAATCATTAGTATAGGAGAATGCTTATGAAAACTACATTAGACCTTGTTTTTAAAAGTAACTTAGACAAACCAATAAAGTTACAAATACCCGAAAATGATAGCACACTAACTGAACAGGTTGTAAAAGAAAGTATGGATCAATTATTAAAATTAGATATTTTAAAATCAAATGTCGGCACAATCCACAAAGTGTATGCTGCTTATATTGTATCCAAAAATACACAAATCCTTTTTGAAAATAAATAATTGATCGACGTCCTATACCCTCTGATATTCATCACATTGGGTATAGGGCATTTTTGTTTGAATAGATGTAAATAAATCATTTGATTTATACATCATCTACTATTTTATAATAGTGTCTTTTTCGATATAATTGATTCATTCTGTCGAGAAAAGAGTGACTTCAATTATGGCTTTACTTTATTTTTTAGGTATCTTTGTCGGTATGTTAATTCCTATACAGACATCCGTAAACTCAAGACTAAGTCAATACACACGTTCATCTTTTTATGCTTCAACAGTGTCTTTCGGTGTGGGAACCTTATGTTTAATCATTCTGAATTTAATAATTAACCCTCATATGCTCACACCTCAATTCTTTACAGAACAAACCTTTAATTATCACTGGTTTGTAGGTGGCTTATTAGGCGTATGTTTCTTAACTGGTAACTTATTATTATTACCTAGATTAGGCGCAGCACTTACCGTTGTCATTACAGTAGCTGGTCAAATTATCATGGGCGTTGCCATTGATACTTTAGGTTTGTTTGGTGCAAGCCAACAACCATTCACCTTGTTTAAAGCAGTGGGTATAGTTCTTTTACTTATAGGTATTTTACTTATGAATCAAATTCCTAAAGACAAACTCTTACGTCAATCTCACTCGAATTTATATATATGGTTAATCGTTGGCTTTATTTTCGGATGTGCGCCGCCTATCCAAACGACAATCAATAGTGCGTTAGCAAAAGAAGTCCATTCATCATTCTTTGCTTCATTAGTATCGTTTACGATAGGTACAATCGCATTACTCATTTTGACATTAATTTTCCATAGAAGCTTAAAAATCAACCAAACACATCCGGATTTGGGTCATATCAAATCAATTTATTTTGTGGGTGGTATCTTAGGTATGGCTTTTGTTACTTCCAATGTGATACTGATGCCATTTCTAGGCGCTGCTTTAACTACCATTGTTGGTATGCTCGGACAAATGTTAATGGGCGTAATTATCGATCACTTTGGTTTACTGGGCACACCCAAAAACAGAATCACACTAAGAAAATGTATTGGCTTAAGTTGTATTGCTATAGGCATTATATTATTACGTTTATTCTAACGTTTTAATTGTTGAGGTTGAGACATAAAGTTTTTGTGCTTTTGGAAACCGATTAACGGCGTCCCAAAAGCAGGATTATCGGCAGAAG
>NZ_JBXVVK010000006.1:0-162100 GCF_057219715.1 Staphylococcus sp. 510
TTTAGATGATGAATTGAAGAATGAGTGCAACGAGCTTAGTCGAGCTAAGTGAGTAAGGGAGAGATGAAAATGAAGAAGTATAAGCGTATTTCTCTCAAGTTGAAAAAGCTCCTTAGCGCCGAAGGTAGCAGACTAACGTTCTAAAGCAAAACAGTGATTGAAAATCACATGTTTTACTTACTTAATAGCATGAGCTATTAAGATCAATAGCGCATGCCGCGCAAATATAATTTAGACCGTAAAGTCTCTTTTTTTATGCCCAAAAAAGAAAGTCAACGCAGAGTAAATGCGTTTAGACGATGAATTGAAGAATGAGTGCAACGAGCTTAGTCGAGCTAATAGTTCAAAGTATAAACTAAAACGAAGCCATGCACGTTTACATAGCTTCGTCCGTTTTAAATTAATAATGAATATAGCATTTTATTTTCATTAATGTAAATGTTTGAAGAATCAAATTGATTTACATTTTCTTTTAATTGTTGTAAATCTGTGTGATCTTTTAGTTGAATGCCTATAATAACAGTACCAGTATTTTGAGATGATTTTTTTAGATATTCAAATTTAGTAATATCATCTTGTGGTCCTAGTACATCATTAACGAATTCTCTAAGTGCACCAGGTCTTTGTGGAAAATTAAGAATGAAATAATGCTTCATTTCTTCGTATAATAATGAACGTTCTTCAATTTCTTTCATACGGTTAATATCATTATTACCACCACTTACGATACAAACTACTGTTTTTCCTTTGATTGATTCACGATAGTCTTCTAATGCTGCTACACTTAATGCTCCAGCAGGTTCGGCAATAATTGCTTGTTTAGAGTACATATCTAGAATTGTTGAACAAACTGCACCTTCATCCACTTGTACATAGTCATGTACGTAAGATTTAGCAATTTCAAATGTAATATCACCGACTCTAGCGACTGATGCACCGTCAACAAATTTATCAATGTTTTCTAATGTTACAATTTTGTTATTAACTACTACAGATTCATACATACTACTAGCTCCAGCAGGTTCTACTCCAATGATTTTAGTTTGTGGAGAATAATCATGAAAATAAGTACTAATACCTGAAATTAAACCACCACCGCCAATAGCTGCAAATAAATAATCAAAATTGATATTTTCCTCGCGAGATTGTGTAATCATTTCTTTAGCTAAAGTACCTTGACCTGCAATAGTATAAACATTATTAAATGGATCAATAAATGTCATATTATTTTGTTTAGTATATTCAAGCGCTTCTGCTAAACAATGGTCAAATGTGTCACCAGTTAATTTAATTTCAACATTGCCATTTCCAAAGAATTGAACTTGATTAATTTTTTGTAAAGGCGTAGTGACGGGCATAAAAATGACAGCTTTTAGATTAAGTTTTTTAGCTGTGTAGGCGACACCTTGAGCATGGTTTCCAGCACTAGCACATGTAATCCCTTTACTTTGAATATCATCAGAAAGGACTGAAATAGCATTATAAGCACCACGTAATTTAAAGGAACGTACCCATTGCAAGTCCTCTCTTTTTAAATATACCTTACAATCATACTTTTGAGATAAATAGTGATCTAATTGTAAAGGCGTTTCTTTAACTATATTCTTAAGACGTAAATAAGCTTCGTCAATATCTTTGGTTGAAACTGTTGTTTTTACTGTCATAATATTCCCACCTTAATGTGCTTTTTCATATTTTTCAATTAAATCTTCATATTGTAAAGTAATATCAATATCATCAAGACCATTGATTAGTTTATTCTTCCAAGTTTCATCAATATCAAAGTGGAAGGTTTGTTCTGGTGATGATACAGTTTGATTTGGTAAATCAATTGTGATTTCGTTGAATGTTGCAAGATGTTCACGTGAAGGTTTATCTAATACGATAGGGAGCATCGCATTCTTAGTACAATTCATATAAAAGATATCGCTATAACTTCCAGCAATGATGATACTAAAACCATAGTCTTTCAATGCCCAAGCAGCGTGTTCTCTACTTGAACCGCAACCGAAATTATCGCCAGTGATTAAAATACTAGCTCCTTGATATTCGGGTTTGTTTGGATTGAAGTCTGGATTATCGCTTCCATCTGGTAAATAGCGCCATTCATCAAACGCAAATGGACCAAAACCAGTTTTTGAAATACGTTTTAAATGAACTTTAGGTATAATTTGATCTGTATCAATATTATCGTAAAAGAGAGGGACAATTTTCCCTGTATATGTTGTGATTGGTTTGATATCCATCTATACGACCACCTTTCTAACATCAAAAAATCGCCCATTAATTGCTGCTGCAGCGGCCATAGCAGGGGAAACGAGATGAGTTCTTGCTCCCTTACCTTGTCTGCCCTCAAAGTTACGATTGCTTGTAGATGCACAATGGACGCCTTCAGGTACTTGGTCTGGATTCATACCCAGACACATTGAACAACCTGGTTCTCGCCATTCAAAGCCCGCTTCTTTAAATATTTTATCGAGTCCCATAGATTCTGCTTCTTTTTTAACTGTTCGAGATCCTGGTACAACAATAGCTGTAATATTAGGATGTACATGATTGCCCTTCACAATATGACTAGCTTCGATTAAGTCAGTAATTCTAGCATTAGTACATGATCCTAAAAAGACATATCCTAAGTCGATATCTTCAGCTTTTTGTCCTGGTTCGAGTCCCATATATTGATAAGCACGTTCGTCATTAGAATCTTTAATTGTAGGGAAGGGAGTATTAAAATTAACGCCCATTTCTGGATTAGTACCCCAAGTGACTTGAGGTTCCAAATCAGAAACATCTACTTCAATGACTTTGTCAAAAATAGCATCCTCATCAGAATATAGTTGTTTCCATTCAGATATGGATTGGTCGAAATTGTTAGCATATGGTCTATCTTTTACATATTCAAATGTAGTTTCATCTGGTTGCATGATTCCATATTTAGCACCTGCTTCAATAGCCATATTACATATGGTCATTCTAGCTTCCATTGAAAGCTTTTTGATTGTTTCACCAGTGAACTCTAAAGCATAACCAGTACCAAAGTCTACACCGAATTGGTTAATAAGATAAAGAATAATATCTTTGGCATAAACACCTTTAGGTAAGTTTCCATTGATATCTATCTTCAAATTTTTGGGTTTAGTTTGCCAAAGTGTTTGTGTAGCAAAGACATGTTCTACTTCACTAGTTCCGATACCAAAAGCAATGGCACCAAATGCCCCATGTGTAGCAGTATGAGAATCGCCACATACTATGGTCTTTCCTGGTTGTGTTAATCCAGTCTCAGGACCAACCATATGCACGATACCTTGTTCATCTGATCCCATATCAAATATGTGTATACCGAAGTCTTTTGCATTCTTTTGTAACGTTGTAATTTGCTTATTTGCTATTTCATCTTTGATATTAAATATATCTATTGTTGGGACATTATGATCTAATGTAGCAAATGTTAAATCGGGACGACGTAAGCGTCTATTTTGAATTCTCAATCCTTCAAACGCTTGCGGTGATGTTACTTCATGTATCAAATGTAAATCTATATATAATAATTGAGGGTCACCTACATTTCCATGTAAGACATGTTTATCCCATACTTTGTCAAATAGTGTTTGTCCCATAAGATGACGCCTCCCTTAAGTATAAAATTCTTTTAAAAATTTAATAATTTGTGATGTAGTATACGTTCCGCCTAAATCAGCTGTACATTTTCCATCTCTAATGAGTTGATAAACATTGTTCTCTAATTCATTAGCTGCCTCAATTTCTTTGAAACTTTCACGTAAACACATTGCTAATGATAATATCATTCCAAAAGGATTGGCTTTATCTTGGCCCGCAATATCAGGTGCTGAGCCATGAATAGGTTCATATAATCTTGTTCCATCTTTGCCAAAGCTAGCTGATGGAGATAATCCTAAAGAACCTGGAATGACAGAAGCTTCATCACTTAAGATGTCTCCAAATAAATTTTCAGTGACGATGACGTCGAATTGTGTTGGACGTGTTATCAAATGCATACTGCAGGCATCAACGAGTAAATATTCTACTTCTACATCTGGATAGTCATGACTGACTTCCTCAACCGTTTTTCTCCAAAGTTTACTTGAAGCAAGTACATTTTCTTTATCGACAGACGTTAACTTTTTATGTCGTTGTTGTGCTATTTCAAATGCGACTCTAACAATTTGTTCAATTTCAGCACGCGTGTAAGTCAAAGAATCTAATGCATGATGATCAGTTAACTCACGTGGTTCACCAAAATACAAACCTCCTGTTAATTCTCTAACTATGACTAAATCTGTACCTTCAACTCTATCTTGTTTAAGAGGTGAAAGATGACTTGTACCATCAGTCACTATAGTAGGGCGAATATTAGCATATAAATTAAGTGATTTTCTTAATTTTAATAAACCTTGTTCTGGACGTACTTTAGGATCTGTCCATTTCGGACCTCCAATAGCACCTAGCAATATCGCATCAGCATTTTGACAAGCCTTTAATGTTTCATCAGTTAGAGGCGTGCCATAGGCATCTATGGCAGCTCCTCCAAAATGATGTGTATCTACTTGATACTCAAAATGATATTTCTCACTGATTTTTTCTAAAACTTCTAAACTCCCATTTAGTATTTCTGAGCCTATGCCATCTCCAGGTAAAACAACGATGTTATAGGTCATGATTGGATACCTTCTTTCTCTTTAGCTTCTGCAACGTATTTTGCATGTGCTTCAATATAAGCTTTACAAGAAGCTTTTAAAATATCGTGATCAATACCAATACCATTAACTTCTTTATTATCGATAACAAGATTAACATGTACTTCTGCTTGAGCATCTGTACCTTCCGTAACAGAATCAATACGATAATCGATTAATTCTGTTTCACGTTTAAAGATACGGTCAACAGCATTATAAATTGCAACAATGGATCCTGTACCAATACTTGAGTCTTGATAAATATTGCCATCTTTATCTTTAATCACAACGACTGCACTTTGAAGACCATTAGAAACGAATTGAAGTTGTAATGCTTCTAGTTGATAAATCGCACTTTGTTCATGTTCTGAGCCTTGAATTAAAGCATGGATATCGCGATCAGAGACTGATTTTTTCTTATCAGCAATAGATTTAAATTGTTTAAATAAATTAATTTGATCATCAGGAGAAATGTCATAGCCCAGTGCTTTTAATTTTTCAGCAAAGGCATGTTTACCTGAAAGTTTTCCTAAAGGTAATTCAGTAGTACTAACACCAACTAATTGAGGTGTAATAATTTCATATGTTTCACGGTGTTTAAGGATACCATCTTGATGTATACCAGATTCATGACTGAATGCATTTTGTCCTACGATCGCTTTATTTCTTGGTACACGAATACCTGCATAGCGAGAAATTAAGTCAGAAGTCTTCTTAGTTTCTTTTAAATCAATTTGTGACTCTATGCCATAATGATCTTTACGAACATACAGTGCCAAAGCGACTTCTTCTAGTGCTGCATTACCTGCTCGCTCGCCTATACCGTTAACAGTACCTTCTATTCGTCTCGCACCACCTTCAATAGCAGCTAGACTATTTGCAACCGCCATTCCTAGGTCATCGTGACAATGTGAACTATATATAATTTCATTATCAGATTGCACGGATTCAGTTAAAGTTTTAAAAATTTGTCCATATTCATTTGGGTAACTAAAGCCTACAGTGTCAGGAATATTAATAATAGTTGCACCAGCATCAACAGCTGTTTGTACACTTTTTATTAAAAAGTCCATATCTGTACGTGTTGCATCTTCAGGTGAGAATTGAACGATATCAAACAATTGTTTAGCATAAGTAACATGTTCTTTTATAGAATCTAAAACTTCTTCTTGAGTCATTTTCAATTTATGTTCTAGATGAATAGGGGATGTCGCAATAAAAACATGTACTAGAGGCTTAGCTGCATGCTTTGTTGCTTCGTAAACTGCATCTATATCAGACTTAATACATCTAGCTAAACCACAAACAGCAGTTGTTGTTAAGGCTTTAGAAATAGCTTCCACTGATTTGAAACTCCCTGTACTAGAAGCAGGGAAGCCAGCTTCGATAACATCTACACCCCATCTTTCAAGTTGTTGTGCTATTTTTAAACGTTCATCGAATGTAAAATTCACGCCTGGTGTTTGTTCACCATCTCTAAGAGTGGTATCAAATATTTGAATATGGCTACTCATTTTAATCAACTCCTTAATCCATTACTATTACTTTTCAATGCTTTTTGATTTAATAAATGGCATCATATCACGTAATTTACGGCCCACTTTTTCAATTGGATGACCAGCTTGTTCTTCACGCATTTTATAGAATTCTTTAAATCCATTTTTATTATCTTCAACAAAACTATTAGCAAATTTACCGTTTTGAATATCTGTTAATACAGCTTTCATATTGTCTTTGACATCTGGAGTGATGATACGACGTCCAGATACATAGTCACCATACTCTGCAGTATTAGAAATTGAATAACGGACATTATCCATACCGCCTTCATACATTAAATCAACGATTAATTTCATTTCATGTAATACTTCAAAATAGGCTAATTCTGGTTGGTAACCAGCTTCAACTAATGTTTCAAATCCACTTTGAATTAATTTATGGATACCGCCACATAGTACAGCTTGTTCACCAAATAAATCCGTTTCTGTTTCTTCTTTAAATGTTGTTTCAATTACACCAGCTCTTGTAGATCCGATACCTTTTGCATAACTTAATGCAATATCTCTTGCATGACCTGTAGCATCTTGTTGAACACCAAATAAAGATGGCACTGCACTACCTTCTTCAAATGTACGTCTAACTAAGTGACCTGGTCCTTTTGGTGCAACTAAGAAAACATCGACATCTGCAGGGGGTTGAATAACACCAAAGTGAATATTGAAACCATGAGCAAATGCAAGTGCGTTACCAGCTTCTAAATTAGGTTCAATTTCATTTTTATATACATCACCTTGGATTTCATCTGGAATTAAAACCATGATAACGTCAGCTTGTTTCGTTGCTTCTGCCACAGGATATACATCGAAACCATTTTCCTTAGCTTTATCAAAAGAGCGTCCTGGACGGATACCGATAACAACATCATATCCGTTATCTTTTAAGTTTTGTGCGTGAGCATGGCCTTGTGAACCATATCCAATCACAGCAATTTTTTTACCTTCTAAAGCGTCTGTTTTTACTGATTCATCATAATAAACTGTTGTCATAATACATTCCTCCAAAATAATTAAAAATTAGTAATATTCCGAAAATTAAAGTGTGTGATAAACATAGGATGATAGCTGTTCGGTTAATATGCTTTTATAGAACACTAGCGCATCGATGTTTTAATCATAATTTATATTAAGCAGAGTATTGTTCTACATTTAAAACGTTTATTTGTTGTTGTAATTTATTTAATAAAATATTTAATACGTCTTCATCTTCAATATTAACAATAAGTTCCATATCTGAAATATTAGGATTATCGTCACGTTTTTTGACATGTAATTCTTCAATATTATATTGCAATCTGACGAATGCACTTGTAATTCTATTTAGAGTACTTACTTGATTCATAACTTCAAATTTTAAATGTCTTTTCATTAATATCCCTCCATCTCGTTATTAGCTTTGCCACTAGGAATCATTGGATTAACTGGCTCAATTGGAGAGATACGAACTTCAATAAGGGCAGGTCCTTCGTAATTAAATGCTTCATCAAGTTTAGATTTAAGTTGATTTGGTTGATCAATTAAGAATCCTTTGACGCCATATGCTTCAGCCATTTTTATGAAATCGGGTTGATCATTAAATACTGAATGTGAAAAACGTTGATTAAAGAACTTATCTTGCCACTGTTTAACCATGCCTAATGTACCGTTATTAATGAGGACAATTTTAATGTTTAAGCCATATTCTGGTAAAAGTGCCATCTCTTGATTCGTCATTTGGAATCCGCCATCTCCGACAAAACAAACAACTGTTTTATCTGGTGAAGCGAGTTGTGCACCAATCGCAGATGGAATACCGAATCCCATCGTACCAAGACCTCCACTAGTAACCCATTGACTGTGACTTTTGAATGGATAGAATTGAGCTGCCCACATTTGATGTTGACCCACATCTGTTGTGACAATAGCATCACCATTTGTGATTTTACCAATATATTCAATAGCCTCTTGTGGCTTACAAAAGATGTCTTTATCATCTTTTTCATATTTAAATGGGTGATTGGATTTGTTTGATTGACAGTATTGTAACCATTCATCGTGTGATGGAACATTAATTTGAGAAGCTTTAAGTTGTTCTAATACATTTTTACAATCTGCAACGATACCTAAATCAGTGGCTATGATTTTATTGATTTCTGATGGATCAATATCTACATGACCCACTTTAGCATTAGGTGCAAAATCATCTGGTTTACTGGCGAGTCGATCATCAAAATGACTACCTAAGTTAATTAATAAATCACACTCGGTCAATGCCATATTACTTGCGTATGAACCATGCATACCTCCCATACCTAAGAATAGGGGATGTTCGTATGGAATAGCCCCGAGCCCTAACAGTGTTGTGACAGTTGGAATTTGATGTTGAGTAACAAATTGAGTCAGTAATTTATTAGATTTTGAATGATTGACACCAGCACCTGCTAAAATTAAAGGCTTTTTAGAATGATTTAAATATTTAACTAACGTGTTAATATCATTTGATTTAGCTACAGTATTAACTTGATAACCTGGTAAATCGATATGGTCAGATAGACCCACATTGGTAGATAATACGCCCATATCCTTAGGGAAATCTACGACTACCGGACCTTTTCTACCAGAATTAGCTACGTGGAAAGCTTCGTGAACGATTCTAGGAATATCTTCAACTTTTTTTACTTGATAATTTTGTTTAGTAATAGGAGCGGTCATTGATAATAAATCTGCTTCTTGGAAAGCATCTTTACCGATACCTGGTGTCGCTACTTGTCCTGTAAAGACTACTAATGGTAATGAATCACTATGAGCGTCAGTAATACCTGTAATAGCATTTGTAGCTCCAGGACCACTTGTTACAACAACCACACCAGTTTTACCAGAAATTCGTGCATATCCTTCAGCAGCGTGTGTTGCACCTTGCTCATGTCTTGCTAAAATATGTTTAATTTTACCATCATAAAATGTGTCATATAGAGGTAATACGGCACCACCTGGATAACCAAAGATAAAATCGACATTTTCATTTTGAAGTGCTTCAACTAATATTTCAGAACCAGGACGCATCTCATTTATAGTCTGACTCTTCATATATTCAGGTTTGCTAGATTCAGCAACTTTCATGGTATCTACAGGTTGGTTCGACGTTGCTGTATTATGTTCTGACATATCACTAAGTTTAGTCATTAAAATCAACTCCTATTATTTAGATAAGATTCTCAGGTACTTGCATGATGCCACCAGTATTGGCACTTGTGACAAATGATGTATAACGTGCAAGATAACCAGTCTTAACCTTTGCTTTAAATGGTTCTAATTGTTCTCTACGACGATATAATTCCTCTTCAGGTTAATCAACATTAAGTGTACGATTTGTTAAATCGATGGTGATTTCATCACCGTCTCGAATAAGTCCGATTGGCCCACCAGATGCTGCTTCAGGAGAAATATGTCCTACTGCAATGCCTCGTGTTGCACCTGAAAAACGACCATCTGTAATTAATGCTACATCTTTACCTAATCCTCTACCGACAATAGAAGAAGTAGGGGCTAACATTTCAGGCATACCTGGGCCGCCTTTAGGTCCTTCATATCTGATAACGACCACATGTCCTTCTCGTACTGTATGATTATCAATGGCTTCAACTGCTTCATCATGTGAATTAAAGCAAATCGCTTTACCAGTGAATGTTTTAATTGAAGGATCTACACCACCAACTTTGATAACTGCACCTTTAGGAGCCAGGTTACCAAATAAGATAGATAAACCACCTTCTTTATCATATGGCTTCTCAAGCGAATGGATAACATCAAAGTTTTTAATTTCTTTACCTTCATTATTTTCTCGTAAAGTTTTTCCAGTGACTGTGATTCTATCTGGATGTAAGGTACCTTCTTTTTTCATTAATTCATTGATAATTGCTGGAACGCCACCTGCTTCGTGAACATCATGCATTGAGTATGAAGAACTTGGAGCAATTTTAGATAAGTAAGGTGTTTTTTTAGCGACTTCATTAATACGTTCCAAATCATATTCAATACCAGCTTCGTTAGCAATTGCTAATGTGTGTAATACTGTATTTGTAGAACCTCCCATAGCCATATCCAGTGTAAAGGCATCATCAATCGCTTCTTTGGTAACAATATCTCTAGGTTTAATATCATTTTTGATATTTTCTACTAATCTAAAGGCAGCTTGACGAATCATTTCACGACGTTGGTCACTAACTGCTAATGCTGTACCATTGTATGGTAATGCTAAACCAAGTACTTCCATGAGACAGTTCATTGAATTGGCAGTGAACATACCTGCACATGAACCACAAGTAGGGCAGGCATTTTGTTCCATATCTAAGAATTCTTCTTTAGAAATAGAACCTTCTTTAAAAGCACCAACGGCTTCAAACATAGAAGATAATGTTAAAGCTTTACCTTGAGCAGATAATCCAGCTTTCATCGGACCACCTGAACAAAAAATTGCAGGTACATTAGTTCTAACAGCTGCTAGTAACATGCCTGGTGTAATCTTGTCGCAGTTTGGAATATAAAATACACCGTCAAACCAGTGGGCATTAATTACAGTTTCTGCAGCATCAGCAATAATTTCTCTAGAAGGTAAAGAATATCTCATTCCAATATGACCCATCGCAATACCGTCATCTACACCAATTGTATTAAACTCAAATGAAATGGCACCTGCCTCACGAATCGCTTCTTTTGCTATATCAGCTAATTCTCTTAAATGAACATGTCCAGGAACAATATCAATATATGAATTACAAATAGCTACGAAAGGTTTGTTCATATCTGTTGGATTTTGAAGTGCGCCCGTAGCATGTAAAAGACTTCTTGCTGGAGCTTGTTGATCTCCTTTTTTGATCATGTCGCTTCGCATAATAAATTCCCCCGTATTTTTTACTATAAGAAAATAAAAAACGTCCCAATGGTTATTGGGACGTTCAATAAGTCCCATTCAATTACAAATAGGACTTAAACATTTAGTAAATGAAAAAATTACTAAAGTTCGAGCCCTTGAGAGTATAATAAAATAATAATATTTGAAGTTGTCGTTGAATGTTGTGTTGTATAATGTCTCATTTTATTTATACTCCCTTCGTTGAATGGTTATTTATTCTAAATAGTTTGAATTGTTTTAAAATTTATAAACCTAATTTACTATAAGGTGAAAATGATGTCAATAATAATTTAGAATTTTCTAACAATTACAAATCTATTTTGTTGAAAATATTTACGAAGAAATATAAGACAAAATTTGTTACACTTATTAAGTTAATATATTTATTGTGTAGTTAAAAAGTAAATAGGAGAATGACCTATGATTAGTATTAAAGATAAAAACGAGATGAAACAATTTGCGGCTAGATTAGTGGCATTAGTCCAAGCTGGGGATTTAGTTTTACTGAATGGAGATTTAGGTGCAGGTAAAACAACATTCACGCAATTTATAGGTGAAGCTTTAGGTGTTAAGAGAACAATCAATTCACCAACATTTAATATTATTAAATCTTACAAAGGTACACATTTAAAGTTACATCATATGGATTGCTATAGACTAGAAGATTCAGAAGAAGATTTAGGATTTGATGAGTACTTTGAAGATAATGGCTTAACAGTGATTGAATGGAGCCAATTTATTGAGGATTTACTACCTGATGAATCACTGACAATAAATATTGAAGTTATTGATGAAATGAGTCGATACATTACGATAGAAGCTAAAGGCGAACATTATGAAGCAATGAAGGAGGCGTTAGAACAATGAAATTATTATTGATAGATACGTCCAATCAGCCTTTATCTGTCGCATTAACAGATGGCAATGATGTTTTAGCTGAAATAACCAATAATTCAAAGACGAATCATTCAGTACAATTAATGCCTGAGATTGAACGTTTATTTAAAGAAAGTAGTATCTCAAAAAATGATCTCGATGGCATCGTAGTTGCTGAAGGCCCAGGTTCATATACTGGATTAAGAATTGGTGTGACGACTGCTAAAACACTTGCCTATGCATTAAATTGTAAATTGTATGGCGTTTCTTCATTAAAAGCTTTGGCAGCAACTGTTAGCGAAAAAAACAAACTTTTAGTACCCATTTTTGACGCCCGACGTGAAGCGGTTTATGCAGGAATTTACCAAAGAAAAAATGGAATATTAGAAACTGTATTAGACGATCAATATATTTCAATTAACGACTTGAAACTGAAATTACATGAACTTGATCAACCACATGTATTTATAGGTGAAGATACGGTTAAATTAGAACATTTGCTAGATGCTAAGGGCATTAATCAATTACCACAAGCATCAGTCATGAAAAATTTAATTAGCCAGCCAACTGAAATCCATAGTTTTGTTCCTAAATATCATAAAATAACTGAGGCGGAAAGAAATTGGATAGACCAACAGAAGAACAATTAAATATTAGAAAAATGAGTAAAGATGATGTTCCAGCAGTCTTTGACATTGAAAGATCTAGTTTTAATGATAGTTCATGGTCAATCGATGCATTTTATCATGAAATTGAAAAGAATGAGTTTGCTAATTATTTCGTCATAGAATTTAACCATACGATTATTGGATATTTAGGATTATGGGTTGTCATTGATCAAGCACAAATAACCACAGTTGCGATTGCAGAGCAATTTAGAGGATATGGTTTAGGACAATTATTATTAAAATATGTCATGAATTATGCGAGACATCGATGTGAAGTGATGAGTTTAGAAGTTAGAGTGGATAATACAGTGGCTCAACATGTTTATCAAAATTTAGGTTTTCAATATGGTGGAAAACGAAAAAATTATTATGGAGAAGGGCAGGATGCATTAGTCATGTGGGTGAATTTACGTGAATAATCAACAGACATTAATTTTAGCAATAGAGACAAGTTGTGATGAAACAAGTGTAAGTATTATTAAAAATGGTACGGAAATATTGTCCAATACAGTGTTAAGCCAAATTGAAAGTCATAAGCGCTTTGGTGGTGTTGTACCTGAAATTGCTAGTCGTCATCATGTCGAAGGAATCACAACTACTATAGACACTGCTTTACAAACTGCAAATGTGACTATGAACGATATTAATGCTATCGCTGTAACGCAAGGACCTGGACTTATAGGTGCGTTACTCATAGGTATTAATGCAGCGAAAGCACTTGCATTTGCATATGATATACCATTAATACCCGTTCACCATATTGCAGGACATATCTATGCGAATCATTTAGAAACACCGTTAACATTTCCATTAATGGCATTAATCGTTTCAGGTGGTCATACAGAATTAGTTTATATGAAAGACCATCTCCATTTTGAAGTGATAGGTGAAACAAGAGATGATGCTGTAGGTGAAGCATATGATAAAGTAGCACGTACAATTGACTTGCCATATCCAGGTGGACCTCAAATAGATCAATTAGCAGCTATAGGTGAAGATACGTATCAATTTCCTAGAGTTTGGTTAGAAAAAGAAAGTTATGATTTCAGTTTTAGTGGACTAAAAAGTGCAGTTATTAATCAATTGCATAATCAACGTCAAAAAGGGCAAGACATTGTGCCAGAAAATGTGGCAACTAGCTTCCAAAATAGTGTTGTTGAAGTGTTAACAACTAAAGCGATACATGCTTGCAAAGCGTATAACGTTAAGCGATTAATTGTTGCTGGTGGTGTAGCAAGTAATCGTGGACTAAGAGAAAGTATTTCTAAACAGTGTGAAAATAATCAAATCCAATTAACCATTCCTACACCAAAATTATGTACTGACAATGCAGCGATGATTGGTGCAGCAGGTCATTTCTTGTATTTAGCAGGCATTCGTGGAGATATGGCAATGAATGGACAAAATAATATCGATATTGAAGATTTTTCAATTGAATCTTTATCATAATTATAAAGTCAGTAATGCGAGATTAAATAGAATCTCACACTACTGACTTTTTATTATATATACTTAACTTGTTGTTTGGCACGTTCATAAATATCAGTAGGGAATTGTGTCAATCTTAGCAATTCGATTGCATTTCTTGTATTTGCTTTACCTGGTTTGATTTTAAAGTCAAACGCAATGGAATCATCTTTAATTGATTCATTAAAGTGATAATTTGTATAAGATATATTTAATAAATTTGATAATTCAATATCATGTGTTGCAGCTAATACATAGTAATTTGGCAAGTGAGATAAATAAGTTAATACTGATTCAGAAGCGGCAATACGTTCTGTAGTATTGGTTCCTTTAAAGATTTCATCAATGAAACAGTATACTTGATTATCCGTTGAAATATTGAATAAACGGCGAATGGATTTCAATTCAGCCATAAAATAGCTATCTCCTGATAAGACATCATCTGCATTAGCCATAGACGTGTAGACTAATCCAGGTACATATTTAAATTGAGTGGCTGTTGCAGTGTTAATTGTTTGAGCCAAAATAAGATTAAGCGTAACAGTCTTCATGAAGGTTGATTTACCAGATGCATTCGAACCGGTTAATAAAATATTTCGATTGAGATTTAAATCATTTGGAACAGCATGGTTAATTAATGGATGTACAAGTTGATTAAACTCACATAATTGCTGTAGAGTATTACTATTTTGAATTATTTCAGGTTCGCAGTATGCTTCTAATGTCTCTTGGTATAAGGCAATTGCATAATGATTATCTAATTGGCCAATATAATCGTAGCATTTTAATACTTCATCTAAATATTTATAGTAACTATGTTGAATTGTGTGAAAAATAAGATAATCTAACATAAATATAGTTTTAATTAATAAAACAAAGGCTGATGCAAAGTCAACGCTTTCGACTTTAGCTAATATGCCACTTAAATATCTTGCAGTTTTAAAGTGATTGAAATTAACGTCTATTTGCGGTGTTCCCTCTATATCAGTAAGATTTTTACACTGTTTTAAAATATTAGCAGTATAAAAAATGGTTTTTAAATCTTGTTCATATGTTCGTTTTAAACTGACCGATAAAATGATATTAATCACGCATGCCATGATGAATAACAGAATACCATTTGACGCATCAAAGCACGTATAAATTAAAGCGATTATTGGTAATAAGGGGGCAAGCATGAATATTTTTTGACATTTAATAGGTGTGAGTTGATCGGGAAAATGTGGATAGACACTTTTACCAACTAGACCTAACCGTAATGAAACCTGATTCCTAAAAGAAGTATCTTCTTTAAAACGATTGAGTAATATTTTATTGTTCACTTTAAACATTCTACGTAATGTTGCATATAAACGCATCTCCCCAAGTGCTGTGAAATTGAAATTCATACTTTGAAATAATGCATCCATATTTAAGTCAGACCATGTCTTGTTATCAATAAGTTGACGATCATCATAGTTATCAAAATAGGTTTGAAATTGATAATCATATTTCGCATTTGGCCTGATAAATTTTTCTAACTTTTCTTGATTAGACCATAAGCCGTTAATTTTATTAATGAACTGTCGTCTATTAATGATAGAAGTAATGATACTAACGACTGTGGTTAATATAATAACGCCTAAAACAAATAATAAAAACAACTGTGGGTCATTCATTTAAAAACTCCTTAATGTATTGTTTTTTTAATTATTTCATATCATTTAATTTGAAACAATCAATGATAAAAATGAGAAGTCAGAAGATATGTCAATAGGGAACATGCGTACTTATCAACAATAAGTGCACAACTTGTGGATAAGTGGTGTTAAAATTTGTGGATATAGCAAATTTTTATCTGAATAACTCTAAAATTTAGTTACATATTACCTGTGGATAACTAGGATAACTCTGTGGATAGCTATCAGATAGGCGAAAATGAATGTTAATAATAATCAATTAAAAATCAGAAAAAAGACACTAAAAAGTAGAAAATCTACTTTCTAGTGTCTGGAAAAATAATAGTTATTTATAATTTTTCTTGTAATTCTTCCCATTCAAGCATTGCTTGTTCTAATTCTTGTTCGGTATTCGATTTTAATTCAGCTAGTTCATTGGATTTTACAGGATCGCTATAAACGTCGGGTTGTGTAAGTTGATGATCAATGTCTTCGATCTTTGCTTCACATGATTCGATGATGGCTTCACGTTGCTCGATTTCACGTTCTATTTTGCGTTGTTCGCGACGACGCTGCTTTTGGTTTTCATATGATGACGCTGTAGTCTGTTTAGTATTTGAGTGATTTGCAGACTCAATTTCACTCTCTGCTTTAGCTTTTAAGGCTGCAGCTTCTTCTGTTTTTTCAATATAATATTGATAATCACCAAGATACATTTTTCCACCATCATGATCTAGGTCAAATACTTTATTGGCTAATTGATTGATGAAGTATCTATCATGGGATACAAAGATAATAGTACCTGCAAAATGTTCTAAAGCTTGTTCTAACATTTCTTTCGAATCTATATCGAGGTGATTGGTAGGTTCATCTAAAATAAGTACATTATCACGTTGCAACATTAACAAGGCTAATTGTAATCTTGCCTTTTCGCCACCAGATAAATCATTGATAATTTTTTTGACGTCGTCTTGTACGAATAAAAAACGGCCTAATACTGCTCGAATATCTTTTTCGTTCATATTTGGATACTGGTCCCAAACATAATCTAAAATGGTTTTATTTGATTTGAATTCAGCTTGTTTTTGGTCATAGTAACCTATTTGTAAATTAGCACCAAATGTGACTTCGCCACCGAGTGGACGTTGTCTTTGAGCAATGGTTTTAATTAAAGTGGTTTTACCGACACCATTTGGCCCAATAATAGCGATGTGATCACCTTTGGATACTTCCAAATTAATAGGTTTAGTAATAGGTGTATCATCATAACCAATTTCTAATTGTTTGATATGCATGACGTCATTTCCGGTATTTCTATCAAATCCAAATTGAATGTTAGCACTTCTTGCATCAATCATTGGTTTATCAATACGCTGAATTTTTTCTAATGTTTTACGACGGCTCTTTGCCATTCCACTTGTAGAAGCTCTTGTGATATTTTTTTCTACAAATGTTTCTAACCGTTTAATTTCTTCTTGTTGTTTTTCATATTCTTGCATACGTTTTTCATAATATTTATCTCGCTGTTGAATAAATTGTTCATAATTACCAATATATCGTTTAACACTACCTAAAGCGACGTCATAAACTTGTGTAACGATTTTGTCTAAGAAATATCTATCATGACTTATAATGACAATTGCCCCTTTAAAGTAACGCAAATAATCTTCTAACCATTTTGTAGTTTCTAAATCGAGATGGTTGGTAGGTTCATCAAGTAATAATAGATTTGGTTCATTTAACAACATTTGTGCAAGTGATAATCGTGTTTTTTGACCACCACTAAAGTCATTAATAGGCTTATTAAAGTCATCTTCATTAAAATTCAATCCATGAAGAACTGTTTTAATTTTACTGTCATATTGATAACCTTCTAATTGCTCAAATTGATTTGATAAAGATTCATATTTTTCCATATGTGATTGATAAGTAGGTGTATCATACTCATTTGCATGGGCAGCTAACCAATCTGTTTCACGTTTGATTAATAGTTCCATATTTTTAATATGTTCAAATGGTTTTGACATTTCCTCGAACACAGTGGCGTTAGAGTCCAACGTCATTTGTTGTGTTAAATAGCCCATCTTAAGATTTTTAATCTTTGAAATGTGACCACTATCATAATCTTCAACGCCAGCAATGATTTTCATAAGTGTTGATTTACCGGCACCATTTCGTCCAACAACGCCTATTCGTTCACCAGTTTTCACTTCAAAATCAACGTTAGTAAAGATATCTTCACCATCGAACGATTTAGAGATGTCATTAAGTTGTAAAAGTATCATCCGACTTCACCTTTCTAAATATGCGATATCATTATAAACTATACATATAGTTTGATATGTTTAAATTTTTTGTTTATCATATTAATATTTATTTTACAGTATTAAGCTGTGTCTTGAAACTAGGATATTTATTTTTAAATTTTATTAATGTATAATTAGCAAGTATTCATTGTGAACAATTATTTGGATTTTTATTGTTGCAAACATATATACATAAAATTAAAACCGTTTAGCGTCGAAGGGAGACAAATAAAATGGCAAGTAACGTTAAAATTCCTCGAGCAACTTTAAAACGTTTACCGTTATATTATAGATTTGTGAGTAATCTAAAATCTAAAGGTATTGACCGTGTTAATTCTAAAGCTATTAGCGAAGCATTACAAATAGATTCAGCTACGATTCGTAGAGATTTTTCATATTTTGGCGAATTAGGTAAAAAAGGATATGGCTATAATATAGATAGTTTAATTGAATTTTTCAAAGCTGAAATTAGTGGTAGCAATGATATTAAAATTGCAATTGTTGGTGTGGGTAACTTAGGTCGAGCATTATTAACATATAACTTCTCAATTCACGATGAAATGACCATTACAGAAGCATTTGATGTAAATCAAGATGTCATCGGCGAACGAGTAGGCCGTGTTGTTGTAAAAGATAGCAAGACTTTAAAACATACGTTATCAAATCAAGATATTGATGTAGTCATTCTTACAACACCTGAACAGGTTGCCCAAAGTGTTACAGATGAGCTGGTTGAATCTGGTATTAAAGGTATTATGAATTTTACACCAGCGAGAGTGAGTACGCCAACTGATGTACAAGTACATCATATTGATTTAGGTATTGAATTACAGTCCTTACTTTTCTTTATGAGAAATTATGATGAATCAATGAAATAGCATATTGATCATTTGGAGGGACTTTTTATGAATGATAAAGTATTGATTCAAATAGGGTGTATGTATAAAGCACATTTACCTACATTAATATACATTCCAGGACAATTGGTATTGAACGGTCATACATTAGTGTTCAAGTCCTATTATACAAATCATAATCCTCTAAATTTAGAAATTGATGTTAAAAAAATTATTCGTTACCAAATACGTAAGGGGTTACTGGGACATAAATTATTGATTTACTATAACCAAACTTGGTATAAATTTAGTCATTTTAAAGCAAATGAATTGCAAGCATTAGTTCATTATATCGATGAAATACAAGCACATTAAAAAAGTGATGAGCAAGAGTACATCTTATCGAGATGTACTCTTTTTTTATTTTAAATAAAGCATTTCATTGATAAATGTGTAGAATTAAGAAACATATTATGATAGTGAACTTGAAATATAACACTTTATCCTGTAAAATAACTTAGTATTTATATCGGAAAAGGGTGATAACGTGGTTTGGATGATTATAAGCGGTTTGATCGTCGGCGTACTATTAGGATTTGTAATGCAACGAACACGCTTTTGCTTAGCAGGCGGTTTTAGAGATATGTATGTTCAAAAAAGTAATAAAATGTTCTATGCATTGCTTGTTGCTATTACAGTTCAAAGTATTGGTTTATTAATATTAACAAGTTTAGGTATAGTAAATGTTCCAGCACACACATTTCCAATTGTTGGTACAATCATTGGTTCTTTTGTCTTTGGCATAGGTATTGTATTAGCAGGTGGTTGTGCTACTGGAACATATTATAGAGCAGGAGAAGGTTTAATAGGTAGTTGGGTTGCACTCATTTTATATGCATTAACAAGTGCAATTACTAAGACAGGTGTTTTGTCACCAGTCCTAAAAGTAATTAATCAACCTACAAATGTCAATGCAAGTATGGCAGATACATTGCATATTCCCAATTGGATTTTAGTAATACTAATAACGTTAATTACTTTAATATTAGTGACAAAAACACTTAAAAAGCCTAAAGTAGCAGTCCCTAAATTAAAACAGAAGTATTCAGGCGTAAGACATTATTTATTTGAAAGAAGATATCATCCGTTTGTAGCGGCTATTGCAGTTGGTTTAATCGCTTTATTAGCTTGGCCAATGAGTAGTTCTACTGGTAGAGATTATGGATTAGGAATTACGACACCTTCAGCAAATATTGTTAATTTCTTAATTACTGGAAATACACAACTCATTGATTGGGGCGCATTTTTAGTTATAGGTATATTCCTAGGTTCTTACATTGCTGCTAAAGGATCAAAAGAATTTAAATGGCGTTTACCAGATAAGAAAACAATTAGAAATAGTGCAATTGGTGGCATTTTAATGGGCTTTGGAGCCTCTGTTGCAGGTGGTTGTTCAATCGGTAATGGCTTAGTTGAAACGGCGACAATGAGTTGGCAAGGCTGGATTGGTCTAGGTTCAATGATTCTAGGTGTATGGTTTATGAGTTACTTTATTTTTATTAAGCCAATGAAACAACTACAACAATCGACTAAAAAACAACAAACAACAGTTAAACAACAAACACAAACGACTTAAGGAGGAGTTATTATGGTATATGAATTAGGCACAGTTGGGATGGTTTGTCCTTTCCCTTTAATAGAAGCTCAAAAGAAAATGACTGAATTAGATTCTGGTGATGAATTAAAAATTGATTTTGATTGTACACAGGCGACTGAGGCAATCCCTAATTGGGCGGCAGAAAATGGTTACCCTGTTACTAATTATGAACAACTTGGTGATGCGTCTTGGACAATTACTGTACAAAAGGCGTAAAATAATGATAAATATAGATAGAGCATCCATCATGGGTGCTCTTTTTCTATTTATTCAACTAGAAATTAGTATTTTAAGCGATTACATTTATGATAGAATAGATATAAGTTTTCCAAAATATGATGGGTGAGTAACTTTTATGAAAAATATATCGGATATCGCAAAATTAGCAGGAGTATCAAAGAGTACGGTTTCTAGGTATTTAAATAATGGATCTGTCAGTCCAAAGACACGTTTGAAACTAAGTAGGATCATTAATGAACATGACTACCAACCGAATCAATTCGCGCAAAGTTTAAGAGCAACTCAAACACGTATTATAGGTGCTATCATTCCAAGGATGAACTCTTATGCTGTTGATGAAACAGTGAAGGGTATCGTAAATCAATGTCAACAACATAACTATCAACTGTTACTTAACTATACTGGATTACATATGGAAGCAGAAATTGAAGCCATTGAAACGTTATCTCGTAGTAAAGTAGATGCAATTATTTTAATGGCAACTGATATTACTGATAAACATTTGGAAGTGATTGATAAAGCTAATGTACCTGTCATTATTGTTGGACAAGCATATCCTGGTTTACATAGCATCACGCATGATGATTATCAAGCAGGATTAAAAGTGGGTGAGTGGGTAGGTCAAAGACAACCGCGACGTGTTGTATTTTTTAGTGTTACTGAGAAAGATATTGCGGTAGGTGTACATAGGAAAAGTGGTTTAATCGATGGCTTATCAAAATATCAAATTAAACCAGATATATTTGAAACCTCATTTAAATATGAAGAAGCATTAAAAGATATTAAGCAAACGTTAACAAAGATTAATGATGCTGACGTCATTATTGGTGCGACTGATGCCATTGCGTTGGCAATTCATAAATATCGTTTTAATTCAGATCAATTATTAAAACCAACAATAATTCATGGATTTGGTGGAGATCCTATGACACAAATTGTTTCTCCAATTATTCGAACAATACAGTTTAATTATTATGAAGCGGGACAACGTGCGATGCTTGAAGTTAGACAATTGATTAAGGGAGAATCTATTGAAGAATCCATCGTGATACCAGTGAAATTATAAAGAATATATTCAATTTATATGGAACCGATACCAGTATAAATGATAAAATATAAACATCATACTTACTAGGTCAAGTGACCCATGTCTATAGAATTTAGAAAACAAATTCTATAGACAATGCAAGTTGGGGAGAACAAGTATAAAGACATACATTTACATGAACGTGTTTGATATAGCATAAAGTTTCGATCTTAGGTGCAAACATCATGCTTAAACATAAGTATATGTATCAAGGGTTCTTTATTATTTATAAACTTAACCCCATTTACTTAAACGATTATTATAAAATAGGGGGATATGAATGACTGAATGGACTAAAGAAGAACGTTATCAACGAATAGAAGAGGTTGATAGCGATAAATTATTAAATTTAAAACAACAAGTACAATTATCTCCGTATAGACAAACTTTCCATATTCAACCAGAAACGGGTTTATTAAATGATCCCAATGGTTTAATTTATTTTAATGGAAAGTATTATGTCTCACATCAATGGTTCCCATTAGGCGCAGTACATGGTTTGAAATATTGGTTTAATTATACGAGTGACGACTTGGTTCACTTCGAACCTCAAGGAGTCATACTAAGTCCAGATACTAAATTTGATAGTCATGGTGTTTATAGTGGAAGTGCTTTTGAATTTCAAGGTCATTTATATTATATGTACACTGGAAATCACCGTGATCATAATTGGCAAAGACATTCATCACAAATGATAGCTAGAATGAAAGCTGACGGTTCAGTAGAGAAGTTTCCTAAACCTGTTATTAGCCAACAACCTGAAGGCTATACAAGTCATTTTAGAGATCCAAAAGTATTTCAAATTGAGGACCAATATTATGCGATTTTGGGTGCCCAAACTATGGATGAATTTGGTAGATTATTATTATATAGTTCGAAAGATATTGTGAATTGGCATTTCCAAGGAGAAATTAAAACATCATTAAACCAATTTGGTTATATGTGGGAGTGTCCTGACTATTTTGAACTGGATGGCCATGATATCATTATGTTCTGTCCACAAGGCATTGATAGTGAGGAAGATAAATATCGTAATATTTATCAATCTGGCTATATCATGGGTGATTTAAATCTAGATACTTTAGAGTTTGATCATCAATCATTTTTAGAATTAGACAGAGGTTTTGATTTTTATGCTCCACAAACATTTCTCGATAAAAATGGTCAACGTATCTTAATTGGTTGGATGGGATTACCAGAAACAACATATCCTACAGATGAAGAAGGTTGGGCACATTGTTTAACTATTCCAAGAGTATTAACTGTTGAAAATGGTAAGTTGAAACAAAGACCTATTCAAAGTCTAGAAAAATTAAGATATAACAAAGAAACTGCTTTAGGTTACGCTAATAAATTTACAACGAAGTTACATCCTTATGAGGGTAAACAGTATGAATTAATCATTGATATTTTAGAAAATGATGCTTCTGAAGTTTATTTTGAGTTAAGAACATCAAGATATCAATCGACAATGATTTCTTATAATAAGCGTGACAATAAAGTGACGCTTGATCGAACTGATAGTGGTTTGTTACCAGGTAATGTGGAAGGTACTACACGTAGTACAAAATTGGATTCAACACTAACTCAGTTACGCATATTTGTAGATACATCAAGTATAGAAATTTTCTGTAATGATGGTGAACGTGTATTAACTTCAAGAATATTCCCTGCGGAAGAAGCAACCGGTATTAAAACTTCTACTGAATCAGGACAAGTTTATTTACAATTTACGAAATATAATTTGAAAGGTGATCTTTCATGAGACGTTTATTCGCAATTGGTGAAGCGCTAATCGATTTTATGCCAACAGTAACTGATACTGCACTTAAAGACGTGGAACAATTTTCACGTCAAGTAGGTGGTGCACCTTGTAACGTTGCTTGTACAGTACAAAAGTTAGGTGCACAAGCTGAAATGATTACGCAACTTGGCAATGATGCATTTGGAGATATTATCGTTGAAACACTACAAAATATTGGTGTTGGTACTGGTTATATTAAAAGAACAAATGAGGCGAATACAGCACTTGCTTTTGTAAGTTTAAAGGCAGATGGGCAAAGAGATTTTTCATTTTATCGAAAACCATCTGCAGATATGTTATATGAAGCTCAAAATATTGAAGATATAGACATGGGTAAGGGTGATATTTTACATTTTTGCTCTGTTGATTTAGTAGATAGCCCAATGAAACAAGCACATTTAGCAATGGTTGAGAAATTTGAACAGCAACAAGGAACTATTGTTTTTGATCCTAATGTCCGATTGCCTTTATGGGATAATGAAGAGGATTGTCGTAACGCTATACTGACATTTATACCTAAAGCACATGTTATAAAAGTTTCAGATGAAGAGCTTGAATTTATTACGGGAGAGCATGATGAATCTAAAGCGATTGCATCGCTATTTGTAGGTCATGTTGAAGCGGTAATTTATACGCAAGGTGCTAAAGGTGCCTCAATTTATTTAAAAGATGGGACAGTAAAACATCATGAAGGCTTTAAAGTCAAAGCCATCGATACGACTGGTGCTGGAGACGCCTTTATAGGAGCCGTGATAAGTCAAATATTAACTCATCAAGATATGTCTATAGAGCGATTGTTTAAACAACAAGGTGAAGCAATCTTACATTTCAGTAATCTTGTAGCAGCAAAAGTAACGACAAAATATGGTGCCATTGACAGTATTCCTACTTTAGATGAAATTGATCATGCATAATAGAACAACCATCCGTTTAAGACTAACGGATGGTTGTTTATTTATATTAATAATGGAATTATATCTTTTTGACATTACGAACAGATGCATAACAGTGTTCTTTATTTTTAAAATAGACAATACGCTCTTTAGAATCAATGGATTCAATATTTCTCCGATTAATCACAAAGCTATTATGACATCTAAAGAAACGGTCATCTAATTGACTTAATTCTTTAAGGTTACCATAAAATTCGATTTGTCTATTATCTAAATGTGCAATTAAACGATGTGATTTACTAGATGATTCAAAAAACATGATATCGTCATATTGTACATAAACTGAATTACTACCACGTTTCAACTCAATTGTTTCTACATTACTTTCTTTGGATAATAATTTGAGTCTTGTGTGAGCTGTTTCTAAACAATCGATAATACGTGTTTTCAGTTCTGCAGGATCATCTTTGAATATAAAATCCATTGCAGCGACTTTATAAACGAAAGTGAGATACGTTAATTCACTATGGCTTGTTACAAAAATGATATTACCTACAGAATCATGTTTTCGAATTTCACTACCTAATTTAATACCATTTATATCTGCTTCAAGTTGTATATCTAAGAAATAACAACCGATGTCATTCATATTTTTGGATTGCTCAAGCACTTCATAAGGATCATCAGTTGCGAGAGCAAGCTCCATAGGCTTCTCTTCAATCATAATGTAATTTTTAATAATGGACGCCATATTTTCTCGTTGTTTTGGATCATCTTCGCAAATGAATATTTTCATGATTTCACATCCTTATGATTCTTTATCGATAATTTCAATTTTTTGAACAAAAAAGCCATTTTCAATGACTGTATCTAATAATACATTATCATTATTATCAGTGATTTCTTTAAGTGTAGATAACCCTAAACCTCGATTATCACCTTTTGTAGAAAATCCTTCTTCAAACAGTTCATGAACACGAGGAATACTATCTTTACATTTATTCATGATAATAAGCGTTACAGATTCATCCTCTTTGAAAAAGGCGATACGAATAAGGGCATCTTCTAATGATTCTGATGCCTCAATCGCATTATCCAACGTAATACCAATAATACGACTTAGTTCTATCGTATTCATATCAATGCGTTCAATCACATCAGGGACTTCAATACTAATCGCGATTTCTTTTTCTTGAGCTTGAAGAATCTTCGTCGTAATAAGCCCTTTGATTTCACGCACCTTGAGCTTCTCAATACCGTTAAGTTTAAGTGAACGTGTTTCTAAGTTATCTTTCATCGGTACAATTTGTTCGTTGAAGTACTGACGTAAGCCTGGCATATCGTCTTCACGAATAAATTCAGACATCGTTGATAGAATATTGACATAGTCATGTCGAAACTTACGCATTTCATTATTAATAGATTCAATTTTTAAAGTATATTCGTAATACGTTTCAATCTCTTGAAGATTACGTTTATAACGCATTTCACGTAAAGTGAACATTGAAAGAATGAAAACAATAATACTTAAAAAGATAATTAAACCAACAAAAATAATAGCATATAATCTCAAACTATTTGGTGCACTCATATCTGTTTGAGAAATTATGTAAAAGAACATAAATGAAATAGATAATACCACACATATAAGAGTGATATAGGTTTTATTTAATGAAAGATAGGATTCTCTAAGTTTTTTTATTAAAATTCTTAATAAAAATGCTAGCAAAAGTGCAATCAAACAAAATGTACTCAAATGAATTGTTAATAGTAATATTTTAGAATATATATATTTATTAATAGTCAAATAAAGACTAACTGTTAAAAAGTTAGTCAAATATAAAACAAGATTACTGATTAATACAACCATAATTGAGTATAATTTTATCTTTCTATAGTAAAATAAAAAAACAACTGCTACTAAAAATAAAAGTGAGCTGTTACCGATATAGTTGTACATCAAAATAGAAGGTATAACAGTTAATAAAACAATTAAATAATCCTTAAAATTATATTTAATGTCTAATATTATTTTTACTATCCAAAACAGCAGTACAGATTGTACTGCTGCAAAAGGTAAGAAATTCAGAACATCCATATCTTACACACTTTCTAAAAGTATATTATTCATATAACTTAGTTAGTTCAGAAGGGACCTCTGGTTCATCATAAAACATTGCACATGGATTTGCTCCAGCTACAAAACCAACGAATTCCATGATTGAAGTGAAAAATTTAAAAAATAAATTGACTAAAAATTCCATAATGTTAATCCTCCTTAGGGAAAAAGATAGGTAATAATGTAATTGATTCAACAATAATTCCAAATAGAATTAATTGTGAATATGGTTCTTTAATTATAAACGATATTATGACTAATAACATGTAAACTGCAATGGAGAGTATTCTTTTCTTTTTCACTAAGCGTTTAGGTATAGGTTGTTTCTTTGTTGCAGCAGGTGCATAGATAATTACTATTAAGTAACCAATTAATGCAAAGATAAGCATTTCAAATTTACCAATTGATAAATATACGATAAGCCATGGCATCAATAGAAAAATAATGATGTTTTGAATATGACATAGTAAAGATGATTTAGCATGTGCGCCATGCGCGTAAAACCTTAAAATCATATATGCTAAATGCATAGTTAACGTATACCAGAAAATATGAAATATTATCGCTAACCCATATGTTACTATAAATTTCGCTATGTTACTTACTACAACTTGCATACCTAAACGAACTTTTAGAAATTGTATGCGATCCAAGTTATTTCTACGTTGTAAGTAGTTGGCAAATTGATCAATTTTTGTATCTATTATTTTCACTTGTTCACTACTCTCCTTAAGTATCATTATACAATTTTGTGCAACTTATTTTGTGTTTTATGCCTAACTGTCAAAAATAAATACTTAACTGTATAATGTACTTTCTAAAAAGTATTTTATCATAAAAAGGCTTACAGTTTAGTATAAAATATTGCGAGTTAGGAATTTTTTAAGTCAAAGAGGTATAACCATGTTTTAATAGACTCATATCACAGAGATGTGATGGAAATAGAGTTGAAAATTTGCTTAATCTACTTATTAGAATTATTTGTCAAAGTAATTCTAGTTCCATTACTAGAAGGAAGGAGTGATTTCAATGGCAGCAGATATCATTTCAACAATCGGTGATTTAGTAAAATTAATCATTAACACTGTGAAAAAATTCCAAAAATAATTTTTTCAAGTTAGTTAAGATGAGTATTTAGGATTTACAATAATTCAAATGGAAGGAGTGATTTCAATGACTGCAGATATCATTTCAACAATTGGTGATTTTGTAAAATGGATTTTAGATACAGTAAAAAAATTCACTAAATAATAGTAGAAATTCATTGTAACTTTGTTTTCTTCGTATAATAGGTGAGTTATTAAGCCATCTCAACTTAATAACTTACAACATTAGTAGGTGACCAAACATTTACTAATATGACTGTAGTTTTCCTTGGACTCAGTGTTACGTATTATTCTTAGCTACCTTTAACTAGGTATTTTTCTAACATGTAAGCTATCGTAAAACAACATTCAATTTATCATTATAAAAAGAGATAAATTCACTAAAATTTTTTCATAATTAATAACATCCCCAAAAAATAGATTGAAAAAATAACTGTAAAAACATTCCCTTAATAATAAGTTATCAAAAGCCGTGAGCCCCTCCCAAGCTCACGGCTTATTCTTATATACAACAAAACCCACTCAATTAAATTGCATCGAGTGGGAAAGATTCAATTTCTATTTATATAAATCAAGTTTAAGATTATCAAACACTGGAATTGATTGTCGTTGTTCTATAGCTTCATTAATATCTATATTTACACTTAAAGAATCCTCTTCGCTATCTAAACTTCCAATAATTTCGCCATTAGGATTGATGACAATTGAATGCCCAGCATAATCTGTTTGACCATCATTGCCACAACTATTTGTACCAATAATGAACATGTCATTTTCAATTGCGCGTGCTTTTAATAAAGCGAGCCAATGATTTAATCTTACTGTTGGCCACTGTGCAACATAAAATGCTACTTTTGCACCACTACGAGCGGGGTATCGCAGTAATTCTGGAAATCTAAGATCATAGCATATAATTTGAGTAGCCAAAGTGCCATCAGATAAAGCAAAGGGTTCAGGAACATTCACACCTGGTGACATGAAATCGGGTTCTCTTAACATTGGAACTAAATGGATTTTATTATATTCATTTATACAATTACCATTAGATAATACTGTAAATGCTGTATTATAAATAGATTGATCAACTTTATTTGATACAGAGCCAGCAACAATATCAACTTGATACCTTTGTGCTAGATTTGTAATAAATGGCAAACTAATTTTTAAGTTAACATCCGCTAGATCATTTAATTTCTCTAATGCATAGCCGTTGTTCCACATTTCAGGGATTACTACAACGTCTGTGTCGTTTTCTAATTTATCTTCAAACCATTGTTCAATTTTTGCCATATTTTTCTCAGATTGACCATATTCGATATATATTTGAAATAGTTGAACTTTCATATATATCACTCCTCTTAATTGATTAATTATAAGATACTAAAATTATATCTAGATAGCAAAAAAGTGGGGTAATTTCTGTAAGAAATTTACGCCCACTCAGTGTTAAATTCAATCAATTATTTTTTAATAAGGAAACGAGGTTCAACTGGTTTAATATCTTTTTCACCAGCTTGCTCACGAACATTACCAAAAGGCATTTGAGCTACTAATTTCCATGTTTTTGGAATGCCAAATTCATTTGCAGTTGCTTCGTCAACGATTGGATTATAATGTTGTAATGAAGCGCCAATACCTTTAGTAGCTAATGCAGTCCAAATGGCATATTGATGCATTGCATTTGTTTGATTAGACCAAATTTCAAAATTGTCATAGAAGTTTGGCATTTTTTCTTGTAATCCTGTAATAACATCTTGATCTTCATAGTAGAGAATAGTTCCATATGAATGTTTGAAGTTATCAATTTTTTGACGTGTAGGTTCAAAATCACGATCTGGACCCATTGTTTCTTTTAAAATAGCTTTTGTGTTTTCCCAGAATTTTTCATTTTTATCATTTAATAATAAAACGATACGAGTAGATTGAGAATTGAATGCTGAAGGTACATGTTTAACTGCATGTGCAATTAACTCTTCTAACTCTGAATCTTCAATTGAAATAGTACTTTCTAAATTGTATATTGTACGTCTTTGCTCCATAGCATCGTTAAATGAAACGTCATTGTTCTTTTTATTAAATAAACCCATATTCAATCTCCTTTGTTATAGTTAATAACTATTTGTATCTTTAGTATAAATATTATACTCGATAAAGTAAACTAATAATTACTGGAAAATTTCAAAAATATTAATATTTTTTATCAATAAACATATATCAATGCATTATTTGGTTACTTTATATATACTTGATTTAGTAAAGAAATAATAATAGGAGGTGACTTTTGATGCAGAAAAAGTTAAAACATAAATTAATGTTACCTGGATTTGCATTAATATTAAGCACATCATTTCTAAGTCCGTCGGTTTTTGCGGCTGAAAATTCAAATAAGCCACCTCAATCAGATACAACTCAAACAAATGATTCAAATCAGAACAACAATGATAAAAATAATGCTGAACCATCAACTGATGATAAAAAGGATACATCTCAATCTTCTGATTCTAATCAAAGTGACTCAAATCAATCTGACCAAGATCAAACTAATCCTGATAATAGTAGTAATACATCTGATGGTAGTAAAGAGGACACCCCAAATTCGGGACAAAATGATGGTTCAAATTCAAATGATAACACTGATTCAAACAATGGTACTTCTGATAATAATGATAAGCCTGGGAATCAAGATAATCAGGATCAGACTGATAATAATCAAGATAAACCAAATGATGACCAAAATGATGGATCAGATAGTAATCAAGATTCAAACTCAAATCAAGATAATCCAAGTACTAAGCCAGATGACAAGCCAAATGATAAAGATGATGGTTCAAATTCCAATCAAAATGGACAAACCAATCCAGATAAACCAGGGTCTAACCAAAATGGTCAAGACAAACCCAATGGATCTAACAATCAAGACAAACCAGATTCTAATCAAAACAATGATAAACCAAGCACGCAACCAGGTTCAGGACAAACTCATCATCAACATCAAAAACCAAGCAATCAGCAACCACCTATAAATCAAGGTCAGCAGTCATCTCAAGATGGAAACTCACAATACCCCGGTGAAAATAATTCAAATCATCAAGCCAATGGAACAGGTTCGACTCATCATGGTCAATCAAATAATCAAAGACCCAATCATTGGCAAAATGCAAATAATAATAACGTGAGCAATAGCCAATATCAGAATTCTAATAATAATTCTGTGCAATTAATGCCTCGATACGACTCTCAAAATCAAGTTTTAGGACCAGTGCGGAAATCAAATTCATACGATCAGTCACAATCTAATACATCTAATTATGATAGTAATCGTTTTATGTGGCAAAGACCGGAATCAATTTTCAACAATCAAAAAGGCTTTGAGCGTACATCAAATCAGCAGTCGCTAATAAGAAGGTTTAATTCTTTAGCAGAAGGTTCATACAAATATAACCCATTTGTGATTAATCAAATTCATCAACTTGATAATTCTAATGGTGTTATTTCAGATAGGGATATTTACAATATTTTTAGAAAAGAAACGTTTAGTGGAAATCAATATTTAAATTCATTACAACAATCATCTAATTATTTTAGATTTCAGTATTTTAACCCATTGGATTCAAAGAAGTACTATAAAAACTTAGATGATCAAGTTCTAGCTTTAATAACAGGCGATATAGGATCAATGCCTGATTTAAAGAAACCTGAAGATAAAGAATCGAGTGATAAAAGTTCTTTTGAAAATCATAGCGATGATAAAATAAGTACATCAAATCAACAGAAAGAAAGTTATCAAAAAGAGCAGAAAACAAATCGATTATTAATGACGTTAGGTACAAGTATTATTGCCATTTTCATTGGTGTAATCATTGCATATCTGTTAAAACGACGAAAGCAAGATGAAGGTGCACAATAAAATGATATTAAAAAATAGAGCCAATCACTGAAAATGTGACTGGCTCTATTAATTTATATTTAATTCAATATAAGATGGATGATAAAGTTGGCTTGTTCTTGTACTTTTTTAAGTGCTTCACCACCGAAGACTTGCATAATGACAACAGTACCGTTTTGTAACATGTGAATGCCGATTGGTATAGCGATTCTATTTGTATATGTATAAGCTAATGAGAATAACATTCCCATACCGAAATACATAGGTAAAAATTTAATGTCATTATGTGCTAATGCAAAAAGAAGTGAACTTACAATAGAAGCTATTAAAAAGGCAACGATACGATTACCTTTGATGGCGTTGTATAATTCACCAAATAACACCTTTCTAAATACAAACTCTTCTAAAATTGGACCAACAACTGAAATTAATATAATAAAGACTGGCATTTGTTTAGCAATAGCCATTAATCGCTCAGTATTAGAACTTTGTTGTTGTTGTCCTAAAACAAGTGTGTAAATTAAACTCACAACAACTTGATATACCATGACGATACAAAATCCAAGTAATGCCCAACTGATGATGTAGCGTTTGGATTCTTTAACACCTGCTTCGAGACGAGTAGGATTTTTAATATATAAGTTAATTAATATGATTAATATAGCTGCGACTATAAATAATGATACTTGTGTATATATCATAAATTGAGTTGTTTCCATACCTTTTTCTGGTTGGATTAATCCACTTCGTAATAACATGCCTGGTAAAAATTGAGCTAAGGCATAAATTAATACTGTTAATAATGACACCCAAAATCTTTTCATATTGGACCTCCGATTTTCTGTTTATAGTTTATTTTATCGTAAAAAATCATTATGTACAAAATAAATTCAAAGACGTCCTGCTTGAAATATTGACCAAATTTGATTATTATAAAAGTAGTTTAGCACTCTAAAAGTTTAAGTGCTAAAATCCGTACTCAACAAGGAGGAACAATCATGCTTAAACCATTAGGAAATCGTGTGATTATTGAAAGAAAAGAACAAGAACAAACAACTAAAAGTGGTATCGTATTAACAGATAGTGCTAAAGAAAAATCAAATGAAGGCATCGTTAAAGCAGTCGGAAAAGGGCGCTTATTAGATGATGGTTCTAGAGTTGCTCCTGAAGTAAAAGAAGGGGATACAATTGTATTCCAACAATATGCAGGAACAGAAGTTAAACGTGGCGATGAAACATACATCGTATTAAATGAAGACGACATTTTAGCAATTATTGAAGCATAAAATAAACGTATTATAAAAAAGTAAGAAGATTGACAATACTGGAGGTTAGACATAATGGCTAAAGATTTAAAATTCTCAGAAGACGCACGTCAAGCAATGTTACGTGGTGTAGATAAATTGGCAAATGCCTTGAAAGTGACAATTGGACCAAAAGGACGCAATGTTGTATTAGATAAAGAATATACAGCGCCATTAATTACAAATGATGGGGTCACAATTGCAAAAGAAATTGAGTTAGAAGATCCATATGAAAATATGGGTGCCAAATTAGTTCAAGAAGTAGCTAACAAAACAAATGAAATTGCTGGTGATGGTACTACCACTGCAACAGTACTAGCACAAGCAATGATTCAAGAAGGACTTAAAAATGTGACTAGCGGTGCAAACCCTGTAGGTTTAAGACAAGGTATTGATAAAGCAGTTCAAGTAGCAGTTGAAGCTTTACATGAAATTTCTCAAAAAGTAGAAAATAAAAATGAAATTGCTCAAGTAGGTGCTATTTCTGCAGCAGATGAAGAAATTGGTAAATATATTTCAGAAGCTATGGAAAAAGTGGGCAACGATGGTGTTATTACTATAGAAGAATCTAATGGTTTCAATACTGAATTAGAAGTTGTAGAAGGTATGCAATTTGATAGAGGATACCAATCACCATATATGGTTACTGACTCAGATAAAATGATTGCAGAATTAGAACGACCATACATTTTAGTTACCGATAAGAAAATTTCTTCTTTCCAAGATATTTTACCTTTATTAGAACAAGTGGTTCAATCTAATCGTCCAATTTTAATTGTAGCGGATGAAGTGGAAGGCGATGCATTAACTAATATTGTATTAAACCGTATGAGAGGTACATTTACAGCAGTAGCAGTTAAAGCACCAGGATTTGGTGATCGTCGCAAAGCAATGTTAGAAGACTTAGCAATCTTAACAGGTGCACAAGTCATTACAGATGATTTAGGATTAGAATTAAAAGATGCTTCAATTGATATGTTAGGTAGTGCTAATAAGGTTGAAGTTACTAAAGATAATACGACAGTTGTTGATGGAGACGGTGATGAAAATAATATCGATGCACGAGTTAGCCAAATCAAAGCACAAATTGAAGAAACTGATTCTGACTTCGATAGAGAAAAACTACAAGAACGTCTTGCTAAATTAGCCGGAGGTGTTGCAGTAATCAAAGTAGGTGCTGCTAGTGAAACTGAATTAAAAGAACGTAAATTACGTATTGAAGATGCTTTAAACTCAACTAGAGCAGCTGTTGAAGAAGGTATCGTTGCTGGTGGTGGAACAGCGTTAGTAAATATTTATAAAAAAGTAAGTGATATTGATGCAACTGGCGATGTTGAAACAGGCGTTAATATTGTCTTAAAAGCATTGCAAGCACCAGTTAGACAAATTGCAGAAAATGCTGGATTGGAAGGTTCTATTATTGTAGAACGTCTTAAAAATGCAGATGCAGGTGTTGGATTCAACGCTGCAACAAATGAATGGGTTAATATGCTTGAAGAAGGTATTGTAGACCCTACTAAAGTAACACGTTCAGCATTACAACATGCAGCAAGTGTAGCTGCAATGTTCTTGACAACAGAGGCAGTTGTAGCAACAATTCCAGAAAAAGATCAATCAGAACAAGCTGGAATGGGTGGCGGCATGCCTGGTATGATGTAAGTTCACGCCATCGCATTGGACAATTGAAAAAAACTTCATAAATTAGACATAAAGATAATTAAAACTTTCTAGTGATCCATTTCGCTAGAAAGTTTTTTTATTTATTGAAATTGATGCGTTTTTAAGCTATTTATCATAAATAATGACAACTTATTCAATTAAAATATCAAAATATTTTATAGAATAAAATAGTTGAGGTACCAATCCACAAATGTTATATTATTTATTGTGATTTTTATAAAGAAATGTTTTAATTCAGAAACGACATGTTGATTTGAATTAACGCATTATTCATTTTGACAATTAAATAATAAGGAGGAAGTCATAATTGAAACACCCTAGAAAAGACAACCAAGAAAATAAAAAAATAAACTATTTTTCCATTAGAAAGTTAAAAGGGTATGGCGTGACTAGTATTACTGTAGCTTCATTGTATTTAATATTTGGACATACTAACATGGCAAATGCAGCAGAATTCAATCAACCTACTGAAATAGATAACAGCTATACAAATAGTACAGTGATTGAAGATAAGCAAGATGAGAAAAAGCTTAACCAAAATACTGAAATATTAAACGCAACTACAAATAATACAAACAACGAAACAACTCCAAATAATACGAGCAACGAAGCAACGCCAGTAATGGATAATAAGCAGGTGACTTCTGAACAATCAAATAGTGGTAATAATGAGCAATTAAAACAATTAATTCAACAATATAAAAAAATAAATTTAAATGATAAGACAGATGAATCAATAAAAGAATTTAACTATGATATTACTAATGCTGAAAAATTTTTACAAAAAGAATCTACTCAAGCAGAAATTGACGGATATTACAGAAATTTCATTAACAGTGCTGCTAAATTAAAAAGAAAAAAGAATAACAATGAAGTTCAAATTACAAAAGAACAAAATGGTAATAAAGGTATACCTGCAACAAACACAGAGCCATCAAGTAATAATCAACATTCTCAAGTAGTGCGACAATCAGAAGGTGCATCATTTAGGGCAGTACCAAATCAAAATAATAATGACCCTTTAAAATACAATGAAACTAATACCGGTGTGATTAACGGACACTTTGATCAAGTTTCTGGAGGAAATTTACCAAATCAAAAAACAAGTCTAACGGTTGTTAAAGATGTCATTGGATGGACGAGTTTATCTACAGATCCAGATAAAGAATTTCCTATAGTAATGACTACTAAAGTAAGAAATTATCCAACATTTATGAGTGATAGTTCAGCACCTTATGGCGTCGTATTAGCCAGAACAACAGATGGATTTGACAGACGTGTGCCTGACCCTAGAGTAGCCGGTATTTATCAAGATATTGATGTTGCACCTAATTCAGAATTAGTCGTAGATTTTATATCTTCAGCTTTAGCAACAATTAATGCTTGGCCAGGTGTAAAAGCTAAAATAACAATACCAGACGGTAATCGAGTATTATTTGATAAACAGATAAATGGTATGGGTAAATATCCAACTGGAAAACTGAATCTCATGGTCAATGTTCCAAGTGATGTTGATAGAGTAAGGTTATCCTTTATTCCAATTTCAAATTCGTACACATTAACCTCTAACCAAACAAATAGTGCTTATGGTTTTGGAGATAATCCAAATTACATGTACGGTGGTTCTGTTAGTAGAGTTAATGTAAATAGTGGTGCTTATGTTGTATCTAGAGTAACTGAAATCAATTACGACTTTACAAGTGATTCATCAACTTCTAATTATGCACGTGGTACAATTTCAGTAATTCTTGAAAATAAAGGACACACAAGTTCAAATGAAACCATTTATCGAGTAACGTTACCACAAGGAACAAAATTTGTTTCTGCAACAAATGCGAGTACGAACTATAATGAGGCAACGGGTTTATTAACACTCAATGCTGGAAAAGTAGCTGCTGGAACTACTAAGACGATAACGTATACTGTTGATTTCCCTGCCGTTAAACCAAGTATTGTAGATTTAGACGGAAATGTAACCTATAGAACTGATGCGTCATTCCGAGGAAATGATAGACAAAAATCTGGTATAGATAAAGTAGAACAACAACAAGTTGCAATATTAATGTATAAGGAAGACTTAAGAAATAAATATAATGATACGAAACAATATTTGGATTCAATCAATGAAGCCAAAGCTATTTTAGATGAAGCCAATAATAATGTGCCAATGGCAGATAGAAAAAACCAAGATTTTATCAATCAAATTACTACTCAAATAGAACATGAAAAAACCAAACTTAAGCGCCTTACACCTTCAATACCTGTAATGACAACTAATGAAGAAAATGCAAGCTTAACAGTTACTCCACAAGGAGACACTGATAAAATGACAGTGCAATATGTTGGACCAAATGGAGATCCAAAAGAAGTTGTCGCAACAAAAGCAGGAGATCAATGGACATTAAATGAAACACCGACAGGTTTTAGTATAGATAATACAAACGGTTCAGTGACAGTCAATTATCAAGGTGTCCAAAACGGGAGTGAAGTTTCCGCATATGATACAAGCGGGAATAGTGACTCGAGTGATGAAGTAAGAAAAAATGTTCCTTTAAAACAAGATACACCATTAGCTCCAACGATAACGCCTAATGAAACAAATGCGAGTGTAACGGTAACACCACAAGGTGATGCAGATAAGATGATAGTACACTATGTCGCACCAAACGGAGATGCGAAAGAAGTAATTGCGACAAAAACAGGAGATCAATGGGCATTAAATGAAAGCCCTAAAGGTATCAGTATAGATAATACAAGTGGCGTGGTGACAGTAGGATATCAAGCTGTTCAAAATGGTAGCGAGGTTATTGCTACAGAGAAATATGGTAATAGTGATACAAGTGCAGAATCACGAGCGAATGTACCATTAAAAGAAGCGACGCCAACGGCGCCAGTCATTACATCAGATGAAGCAAATGCAAGTGTAACGTTAACACCACAAGGTGATGTAGATAAAATGACAGTACATTATGTCGCGCCGAACGGAGATGCGAAAGAAGTGATCGCCACAAAAGTAGGCAATCAGTGGACATTAAATGAAACACCAACAGGTATTAGTATTGATAATACAAGCGGTGCAGTGACAGTAGGATACCAAGGTGTTCAAAATGGTAGCGAAGTCACAGCAAATGAAAGTCACGGTAATAGTGATGCAAGTGCAGAAGCTAGAGAGAATGTCCCTGTAAAAGAAGCGACGCCAACGGCGCCAGTCATTACATCAGATGAAGCAAATGCAAGTGTAACGTTAACACCACAAGGTGATGCAGATAAAATGATAGTGCACTATGTTGCACAAAACGGCGATCCAAAAGAAGTGATTGCGACAAAAACAGGCAATCAATGGACATTAAATGAAACACCAATAGGTATCAGTATAGATAATACAAGTGGAGCGGTGACAGTAGGATACCAAGGTATTCAAAATGGAAGTGAAGTCACAGCTAATGAAAGTCACGGTAATAGTGATGCAAGTGCAGAAGCTAGAGTAAATGTACCATTAAAAGAAGCAACGCCAACGGCGCCAGTCATTACATCAGATGAAGCGAATGCGAGTGTAACAGTAACACCACAAGGTGATGCAGATAAAATGATAGTACACTATGTTGCACCGAATGGAGATCCAAAAGAGGTTATTGCAACTAAAGTTGGAACGCAATGGACATTAAATGAAACACCAACAGGCATCAGTATAGACAATACAAGTGGTGCAGTGACAGTAGGCTATCAAGGTGTTCAAAATGGTAGCGAAGTCACAGCAAATGAAAGTCACGGTAATAGTGATGCAAGTGCAGAAGCGAGAGCGAATGTCCCTGTAAAAGAAACAACGCCAACGGCGCCAGTGATTACACCAGATGAAGCAAATGCGAGTGTAACAGTAACACCACAAGGTGATTCAGATAAGATGACAGTACACTATGTCGCGCCAAACGGAGATGCGAAAGAAGTAATTGCGACAAAAACAGGAGGTCAATGGGCATTAAATGAAACGCCAACAGGTATTAGTATAGATAATACAAATGGTGCGGTGACAGTGGGCTATCAAGGTGTTCAAAATGGTAGCGAAGTCAGTGCGAGTGAGACACATGGAAATAGTGACGCAAGTACAGAGTCGAGAGCGAATGTCCCTGTAAAAGAAGCGACACCGATGGCACCAACCATTACATCAGATGAAGCAAATGCAAGTGTAACAGTAACACCGCAAGGTGATGCAGATAAAATGATAGTGCACTATGGCGATCCAAAAGAAGTGATTGCGACAAAAACAGGAGGTCAATGGGCATTAAATGAAACGCCAACAGGTATTAGTATAGATAATACAAATGGTGCGGTAACAATCAATCACCAAGGTGTTCAAAATGGTAGCGAAGTCAGTGCAAGTGAAACGCATGGAAATAGTGACGCAAGTACAGAGTCTAGAGCGAATGTCCCTGTGAAAGAAGCAACGCCAACGGCGCCAGTCATTACATCAGATGAAACAAATGCAAGTGTAACAGTAACACCGCAAGGTGGTTCAGATAAGATGACAGTACACTATGTCGCGCCAAACGGAGATCCAAAAGAGGTTATTGCAACTAAAGTTGGAACGCAATGGACATTAAATGAAACACCAACAGGCATCAGTATAGACAATACAAGTGGTGCAGTGACAGTAGGCTATCAAGGTGTTCAAAATGGTAGCGAAGTCACAGCAAATGAAAGTCACGGTAATAGTGATGCAAGTGCAGAAGCGAGAGCAAATGTCCCTGTGAAAGAAGCAACGCCAACGGCGCCAATCATTACATCAGATGAAACAAATGCGAGTGTAACAGTAACACCGCAAGGTGATGTAGATAAAATGACAGTGCACTATGTAGCACCGAATGGCGATGCGAAAGAAGTAATTGCGACAAAAGTAGGCAATCAGTGGACATTAAATGAAACACCAGTAGGTATCAGTATAGATAATACAAATGGAGCGGTGACAGTGAATTACCAAGGTGTTCAAAATGGAAGTGAAGTCAGCGCAAGTGAGAAACATGGGAATAGTGATACAAGTTTAGAATCACGAGCGAATGTCCCTGTGAAAGAAGCGACGCCAACGGCGCCAATCATTACATCAGATGAAACAAATGCGAGCGTAACAGTAACACCACAAGGTGATGCAGATAAGATGACGATACACTATGTCGCGCCAAACGGAGATCCAAAAGAGGTTATTGCAACTAAAGTTGGAACGCAATGGACATTAAATGAAACACCAACAGGCATCAGTATAGATAATACAAGTGGAGCAGTGACAGTCAGTTACCATGGTATTCAAAATGGTAGTGAAGTCAGTGCGAGTGAAACGCATGGAAATAGTGACGCAAGTACAGAGTCTAGAGTGAATGTCCCTGTGAAAGAAGCGACGCCGATGGCGCCAGTCATTATATCAGATGAAGCAAATGCGAGTGTAACGGTAACACCACAAGGTGGTTCAGATAAGATGACAGTACACTATGTCGCGCCAAACGGAGATGCGAAAGAAGTGATTGCCACAAAAGTAGGCAATCAATGGACATTAAATGAAACACCAACAGGCATCAGTATAGACAATACAAGTGGAGCAGTGACAGTAGGCTATCAAGGTGTTCAAAATGGTAGCGAAGTCACAGCAAATGAGAGTCACGGTAATAGTGATGTAAGTACCGAAACTAGAGCGAATGTCCCTGTAAAAGAAGCAACACCGATGGCGCCAGTCAATACATCAAATGAAGCGAACGCTAGTGTAACAGTAACACCACAAGGTAATGCGGATAAGATGATAGTCCATTATGTAGATCCTAATGGCGATCCGAAAGTTGTCATAGCTACAAAAATAGGCAATCAGTGGGCGTTAAATGAAAAGCCTGTAGGTATTAGTATAGACACCGCAAACGGCGCATTAACAGTGGGCTATCAAGGTGTTCAAAATGGCAGTGAAGTCGTAGCAAGTGAAACCCTCGGTAACAGTGATCCGAGTGAAAAAATTGTTGCTAATGTTCCTGTGAAACAAAGTAAACCTATGCCACCTATAATTATATGGGATAAAGAGAAAGGTTCAATTTCTATTAAACCAAATGGGAAAACAGATAAAATGAGAATACAATTTATAAGTTCATCCCATAATAGTAATATTGAAATTATTGCGACAAAAGCTGATGATCAATGGAACCTTAATCACAAAATAAGTGGGATTCAAATAGATAGTGAAACTGGTATAGTTACCATTGATTATCAAATAGTCCAAAATTATAAAGAATTGTTAGTAAGTAGTACATTTAGTAATAGTGATGAAAGTGAAAGTATTCATTTTATAATTCCGAAATTTAAAGGAACAGTGTATGATTTGTATAATAATAAACAAGAAAAATTACTTAATGAAAGTGAAATTGAAAATGTAAAAACACATTATGTAATTAAGAAAGAGATACAAAAAGACAAAATAGAATTACCAAATACAGGAAAGAAACAAACGAATGAAAAAGGAAACACTAGTATTGTTTTACTGCTATTGGGATTCATACTTTGTAAATTAAAATTGAAAAGAAAAGACTTATAGCTTAAAAGAGTATATAATAAATTATATTAATAACATGTTGACTATAAAATAGAGAATTTGAGGAGTTATTATGTATTTTGTTATCGCAATATTTACATGTATTAGTTCGTTAGTAAGTTTATTTTATGCTGTCGATGCATGCATTAAAACTAAACAAGTGAATGCACTTTATGCGTTTGCTAGAAGTTTTTCAATTGCATTATTGTGCGTCGCAACACTATTCTTTATAAATCATCTATTTTTATTTGCTATGACATTTTTAATGGCTTTAGTCCAATTAATAGATGGTTTTATAGGATTAAAAATTAAAGATAACTTAAAAGCTTATGGACCATTTTCATTAGCAATTGTAGGATTTATTTTATTGTTTTTTATCTAGATATATTTATTGAATAAGATGAAAAAAGGTTAGACCAACTCAATTTGTGGTCTAACCTTTTTGTTATATTATCTCAAATCATCAATTGCTTTTGCGATTGAATCAAATACATGTGGAATATCATCTTTTTCTACACAACTAAATGCGATTCTAATATCAGTTTCATTTAATGCGATGACACCAATTGAATATTTCTCAATTAAATGTTGACGTAATGTTTCAGGATTTACATCTTTAACTTTAATTGCCATAAAGTAACCAGAATTAAAATCATATGCTTGCCAATAAGATTGATATTGATCCGCATATACGACTGTTTTTGTTACTTCATATCGTTCTCGTAATGTCGTTATATTTTGTTCAATTTCTTTATTAAATTGAACATTATTTTTAAGTACATGTTTAACAGCACTTTGAGATGGTAGTGGGCCACTTGAAATATTGCTACGTATTAATCCTTTAGTTTTGGCTTCTAATACATCTTTAGTAGATGCGTCTTCTACACCAAATGTAATAAATCCTACACGGAATCCCCATGCAAAGAATTCTTTAGTTGCACCATCTAATCTCACTGGAAGTACATTTTTAGATTGAATATTTGTTAATGCAGTGAATAAAGATTGAGTATAGACATCTTCGTAAAACAATCCATAGTACGCATCGTCAATCACAGCTACCACCTGTGTTCCTTTTTCTGCTAATGATTTAATTGCATTGACAATGGTTTGTACCTCTTCATTATTAGGTGTGTAACCAGTAGGGTTATTCGGATAATTAAGAATCATTACGACTTTATCTTTATTATAAGCTTCTAAAGATTTAACTAAAGATTTCGTAGTATAGTGACCATTTTCATCAAAGATTGGATATGTGTCGATGTTTGCATTGTGTCGTGTGTTAAATACTAATTTATAGTTTCCCCAGTTATGCTCTGGTAATAAAATAGTATCACCTGAATTGATGAATAGGTCGGCTACAAGTGAAAGTCCATGCGTAAGTGCATTGGTAACAATGGGTCTTGTCATGACCTCTTTAGTTAAATCAGGATTATCTTTTAACATTTTTTCTTGCCATAAATCACGCAATTCTTCAATACCTTGAGGTGGTGCATATGGGAAGATTTCATCTGGTGACAGTTCATTAAACATTTGATTTAGAGCATTGGCATACATTTTACCGTTGTCATTGGTTGCCATACCAATTGTTGCATTATACTTTGTGCTCTTTGCTTCAGCAGATTGAGAAAGAATACCTTTTGGATAAAACATATTTTGCCCTAAATCTGAAAGCATAGAAAAGATTTCAGGATTTGACTGTTTTAGTTGTTCGTTTAAATTTTGGGCTAATGGGTTCATATTGAATAACCTCTCTTTTTTAAATTAAAGTCATTATCCTTATAGTATCTTGAAATTGTCCAAAGATAAAGTATTGTTATTAAAGATTTAATTAATATTAATTATTCAGCAAAATATACGAACATGTGTTCTGTTTTATGTTAAGATAAGTATAGGTCATCGACATTTATGACACTTTGCATTTGGGAGGTGTAGTATAATGACGTGGTGGCAAGATGGAATTATAACTTTATTAACAGGTGGCCTACTTGTTATCTTTCGAGTTTGGTTAGAAATTAATTGGAAAGATAAATAGATGACCATACACAAAATACCCCAAGCCTGCTGGTACCAGACTTGGGGTTGTGTAGTATAATTTGTGGATACAATTATATAGTAACATCGCGATATATATATCGCAATCAATATAACGTTTGAATGAATTTTAGTAAAAACTGATAGTTTGATATAATTTAAAATAATGAGGTGAATTCAATGAAGCATATGACTAAAATATTTGTAGTGTTAGCAATCATATTATTCATTATAGGTTATTATTTGCAAGCTACAGGAAATGAATCTTCAGGAATAAAATTACTGCTTGCTGCTATTATGTTCATAATATGCGCATTTATAAGTAGAAATAATGATCGACGTAAAAATAATCATAAAAAGTAATCAATATAGAAATGAATTGTTGGAAACAGTGTGTAGTTTACATGCTGTTTTTTTAATCTGTATATATTGTTTATATATAATTTGTTATCGTCCAACCATATGTATAAAGGAGAATCATATATATACTTTACAAATTTGTATATAGTGTGTATATTGATTATATACAGAAAAAAGGGGGACATCAATGAAAATTATTTTGAAGAACACCAGTGAATATCCCATTTATGAACAAATCAAACAACAAATTAAAGAGAACATTTTGAAAGGATACGTTTCTTCTGGTGAACATTTACCATCTATGCGTGAATTAGCAAAAGACTTACAAGTTAGTTTAATTACAACCAAACGCGCATATGAAGATTTGGAAAAAGATGGTTTTGTTACTACGATTAGAGGCAAGGGAACGTTTGTGAAAGAACAGGATAACTCAATTCTAAAGGAAAAGCAGTTCTTTGTGATTGAAAATTTAGCAAAATCAATGACGAAAGAAGCAAAGACAATTGGGATGTCTTTAGAAGAACTACAAGAAATTCTTTCCTTAATTTATGAGGAGGAAGAATAATGAATGCTATAGAATTGAACCATGTTAATTATTCTAGACGGAACTTTAAATTGAAGGACGTATCATTCAATGTGCCTCAAGGATTTGTTACAGGATTTATTGGTGCTAATGGTGCAGGGAAAACGACAGTCATACGATTAATTATGGATTTATTACAATACGATAGTGGAAGCATTTCAATTTTAGGTGACAGTATGTTAACGAATCCTATTAAGATAAAAAATAAAATAGGCTTTGTTTATTCAGAAACATACTTTAATGAAAAATGGACTATAAAAAAGTTAGAAAATATCATTTCTCCTTTTTATCAAGATTGGGATAGTGATTTGTTTAATGATTATTTAAGAAGATTTGATTTACCGTATAATCAGAAAATCAATCAATTTTCTAATGGTATGAAGATGAAATTGTCACTGGCTATTGCATTTAGCCATCATGCTGAGTTATTTATTTTGGATGAGCCTACTTCGGGTTTGGACCCAATTGTAAGAAATGAAGTATTAGAAATTATTCAACAAGAACTAATTGATGAAGATAAGACAGTTTTCATTTCTACACATATTATTTCAGATTTGGAAAAGATTGCTGATTATTTAGTATATATCAGAGACGGTGAAATGATATTAAATGATTCAATTGAATCGTTAATGAGTAAATTTCAAATTATTAAAGGTAATCATAATGATTTAGATGAAGAATTGGAAGAATTATTAATCTACAGAGAAACTAGGAAAACTGGATATACAGCTTTAACACGACATGCACAAACATTTAAAGAAATATTCGGAAATGATATTGAAGTTCAAAATCCGAGTATAGAAGAATTAATGATTTATTTAGAAAAATTTAAGAGTAAATCATATGAGCCCCTTACTTTAGAAAGTGAGGATAAAAAATGAAGCAATTATTAATTAGAAATATTAAATTAAGATACTGGACTCTTATTTTGTATATAGCATTGATTGTATTTTATCCAATATATAGCTTCATAATGAAACCTAATCCGCTCATGAATTCTGTTATGGCAATACCGCTTGGATTAATTTTAATGATAATGTCTATACTCGATGCTGGTCATTTGTTTAGATTTCATCGACGATTAGGTGGGAATCGATCAAACTTATTTTTTGGAAGTTTACCAGTATCCAAGAAGGATATGTTAAACGCCAATTATTTAACATGTATCTTCTTTACTTTATTTGGTGCAATTGTGATTACTTTATACGGTTATGAATCAGATTCTATTCAAACCAATGCAATATATTTCTCAACTACATATGCCTATATTGTAGCGAACTTCTTATCGATACCAGTAGCTTTTAGAAAAAGTACTGAGTATAAAACTGAGGGAGTATCATATATTGCTTATATCATTTTGATTATGTTCGCATTACCATTTCTATTATCCGTCACCTTGATTTTAATTAATTATATATTTTTAAATCATAGTCAAATTCCACAATTTTACTCTTATTTTTTAAATTATGGATTTGTACTATTAAGTATTATAGTTTTAATCATTAATTACGTTTTACAACTAAATAAAATTAAGAAACATACACTTTAAAGGAGGTCTACAATGAAGTTAGAACAAATAACAAAAAAATATGGCCAAAATACTGTTATAGATCATATTGATTTTGATTTTGGAAACAGTCAAATCGTAGGATTAATCGGTAAAAATGGTGTAGGTAAAACAACACTAATGAAAGTAATGAATGGGAATATTATTAATTATGAGGGGAAAGTTAATTTACCTAATAATGAAAATGTTGGTTATTTAATTGAGCATCCTAAACTATATGATAATAAAACAGGTTTATATAATTTAAAATTATTTGCACAAGTATTAGGTAAAGGATTCGATAAAGAATATGCGGATCACATCATTGATGCATTCGGTATGAGACCTTATATCAAGAAAAAAGTGAAAAAATATTCAATGGGTATGAAGCAAAAATTAGCTATAGCAGTTTCATTAATGAATAAACCAAAATACCTTATTTTAGATGAACCTACAAATGGTATGGATCCAGATGGTTCGATTGACGTATTGAAGACGATTCAATCATTGATTAAACAGTTAGAAATGAAAATATTGATTTCTAGTCATAAATTAGAGGACATTGAACTCATTTGTGATAGAGCTGTATTCTTAAGAGATGGTACATTCGTACAAGATGTCAATATGAAAGATGGTGGACCAAAAGATAGTACGATTATTTCAATCGATACAGAAGACTATCAAAATGCATTAGAAATGTTAACAGAAAAATTCCATGTTCAACAGTCTAATAAAGAAAATGGAGAAATCATAATCAAAGCGCAAAAAAATTATAAAGATGTACTTGAAGCATTAGCAAAACTCAATATTTATCCTAAATATATTGAAACACGTAAAAGTTCATTACGTGATACTTACTTTAATATTAATCAAAGAGGTGATAAATAATGAGATCTTTACAATTAGTAAAACATGATTTAATTAGTATTTTTAAAAGTCCGCTCACGTACATTGCGTTTATACTTGTCATTGGTTTAACTGTCTTTCAAGCTGTCATGATGGCAAATTATAGTCCTGGACACAAAGTGGACTATACAATGGTATTTATCATGGCGAATTGGTTATTCTTATTTGCAGGTTTATTATTTATTATCAAAACAATTACTCGAGATTACTCACAAGGAACAATTCAATTATATATGAACAAAATGAGTAGTAGAATTGGCTATATTGTTGCTAAAACAATTTCAATGATTCTAATTTCATTTTTATTTACACTTGTTCAATATATAGTGATTATTGTAATTGAATCTACAACTAAAGGTAAAAGTATTGACGGAGATAACTTTTTAACTAACATTTGGTTCTATCTTATCTTTTTCCTATTCTTTGGATTATTTTTATTTTTAATTACATTAGCAGTTGAAAAACCAGCTGTTATATTTACGTTAGGCATTTTCTTATTATTAATTGTGCCATTTATCCAACCGCTAGTAGGTTTAATTCCAAACATCGGTGATGACATTCATAAGTCATTTAAATACATTCCATTCACATATTTAACTCAAAAAATGACTGAGTCCGATGTTTCATTTACACATTGGCAATGGTTTATTTCTATAGCATCAATCGTAGTGCTATTTATTGTTAATGTATTATATGCAGCTAAAAGAGATATTTAGAATAAGTGATTACCGGGGCTTGATAGTCCCGGTTTTTAATATTTTAATTTAAGAGAGAATAAGGCGTTAAAACGGGAGATTTCAAAAGAAAACGAAGCTATCTTACTCAAATAGCTTCGTTATATATAGGTGTTATTTATAAAGCATTTGATCAATAATTGAATTGTAAACTGCTTTCCAGAATGTGGAATCTGTTTTATATCGATTTGAAATAATTAAATGTGTTTCTTTAACTTTATCTTCATAATCCGGGTGATCTTTACTTGGTAAAGTATCTTCACATAAATTCGTAACAAATGATTGAACTTCTTTAGCACGTGGACCCCAAACTGTTTCTTGTTCATAATTATCATTTAAAAATACAAAAATAGGAATTGAACGTGATTTTCCATTTGTTAAATATTGGTCTATAAGATGTGTATCATCATCTCTATGGAACACTTTGACTTCTAATTCTAGGGCTTCAGCAATATGTTTAAGTATTGGAAGATTCATCATGGCATCGCCACACCAGTCTTCGGTAATTACCAATACTTTAGAATAGTTAGATGATTTTAATTTCTGTAATCTTTCATCATCTTCAGGTAACTTAAAGGAATCATAAATTGAAACGAGATTGTCTTTATTGTCTTGCATCTGCTCAATATAAGGTCCGATGTCTTGACTGTTTTTAAAATATGTTTCTAAATTGGTCATCGAAAAAACCTCCTTTAATCATTTTATATATTATACCAATTTTCATAATGTAAATAAATTAAAATATTTTAAAAATTCTCTCATTTTAGCAAATACCTACCGTGAGATGAAACTAAATACACCTTATGCTATATTTATTATAATAAGTTGAAAGTGGTGAACATCTTTGCGCATACAGAATCGATGGATAATTAGTACGCTATTCTTAATATTAGCCATTTTACTTCTGATAGGTCTTTCATTTTATAAAAATATAAAAACCGTTGATTTATCAAGTGCATCAATAAATGGGATACATTTAAATGAACAATTTCATAAAAAGGATTTTAATGTAAATAAAAATATTAAAGTAGATCGTTACACATTTTATAATCATAAAAAGTATGATGATTTAACAGTTAAAGTACATAAAAAGAAACACGTTGTTAAAGGCATTGTACTTGTTAAAGATAAAGAGATACATACAAATTTTGGTGTTAGAATTGGGAGTCATATTGATGAAGTTATTAATGATTTAGGTAGTAATTATCAAAAAAGTAAAATAGGTAAGAACTATCAATCAATAACTTATCGAGATCGTGAACATCATATGAAATTAAGTATTTTATATAAAGATGATATCGTGAAGCGGATTGAATTCTTTAGTAAGTAACTAAATAGTTGAACATTAGTATTGCAACTAATTGAAAAAATAGATAGAAAGAGTGACAATACTATGGATAAAATTACATTTTTGAATGAATTAGAAGTCTCATTAGACGAACTACCTCGTAAAGAAAAAGATAAAAAAATGTATGATTATGAACATTACTTTTATGAAGAGGAACTGAAAGGTAAATCTGAAGCGGAAATAGTTAAAGCGTTAAAAGAGCCTAATGATATAGCTAAACAGGTCAAAGCGCATAGCGCGATTGAATATGCTGAATATAAACCAACATTTCATAATACGTTACGAGCTGTTACGGCTTCATTAAGTTTAGGTTTGCTATCAGTATTTTTAGTATTAATTCCAGTGTTTTTCATATGTATGATATTCGTTATTTTGTTTATTGTTTCCGTGTTATTAATTTGTGCACCTTTAATTTTAGTCTTATCGTCTTTATATAAAGGTATACATGATTCAGTAAGTAATATTCTTTTTTCAATAGCATATACAGGACTCGGATTAATGTTGATTGTTATAACATTTAAAGTATTAGAAACGATATATAGACTCATTCTAAAATATTTGAGATGGTATATTAAAACAGTTAAAGGAAGCGTTCGAAGATGAGAAAGATAATGTTTTCAGGTCTTATCATTTTTCTTGTTTTCTTTATAGGTGCTACAGTTTGCTGGTTCACCTTTGAAAAACAGAATTATGAAGAAACGAAAATTAATAAATCCTATCCTAACTCTAATTTTAAAAATATATCAATAAACACAGAATATACTAATGTTAAGGTGGTTAAAGGCTCTAAATTTAAAGTGAAATATAATGGGGATAATAAAGTAAACTTAGTTAACAAGAATAAAACACTGAAAATTTCAGAAGTGAAAAATGTTGATAGAGGCTACGCTATTAATTTAAATCCGTTTAGAAAAGATGACAATCAGATTGTTATCGAAGTGCCAAATGGAAAATTAAATGCTTTTTCTTATGTATCTAAAGGTGGTCATTTGAACGTAGATAATATTACTACTAATCATTTAAATTTACTGAGTACCAATTGTTATGTGAAATTAAAAAATCTAAATGTTAATGATTCAGATATTAAGGCTAATAGCGCACAATTTTTAATTAAAAAATCTACTTTTAAAAATAATAATGTAAATCTAAATAGTGGGTTTATAAATGTTTATGATAGTAATATTTGCGATTCTATTTTTCTATTAGGAGAAGGAGATATTTATTTTAATAGCATGTCACCAAGAAGCGATATCAAGGCTTCTACTAAAAAAGGTGATATTCATTATTCTTATAAAGATAAACCAGAAAATACTTTGTTGAAATTACAACCAGGTAAAGGAAAGGCTTTAATTGAGAATAAACACTTTCATGAAAGTAAAGTAGGTAAGAGTGACAATATTCTTGAATTCTATACAGTTGATGGGGATATAGTTATAAAATAAAGGAAGATAAAGTACAAAACGAGACAAGTTTAATTGTTCTCGTTTTGTACTTTTTTAATGTGTGGCAAAAGTTAAATCTGTATCAATGACGCCTTCAAATGTTCTTTGCGTGAGCTCTTCGACTTTAAGCCAAGCATTAAAATCTATACTTGAAGGTATCTGATTCTCACCTAAAGACATCCATGCCGTAAGTGATTGTGGTTCGTACATCGATGTATGAATGGTACCAGACCAACTGTTGAAAAGTTTGCTATATATGTCGTATTGTGGATCATTAAATAATTTGAATGCTTGATGCTTATCAAGTTGTGTATGTGTTTGATTAATGACGCGTGCTAATCGTTCTTTAGATTCTTTAGTATAATTTCTATTTTCATGCGTTAGTAATTCAAAATGATTTGTACAAATAGTATCATATCTAACATTGATATCTCGTGGTGTAATTTCTACGATGGCATGATTTAAAGATTGGTCCATTAAAATATAACTAAAAGAACTACGGTGTGGTATCTCTTTTAACAGTTGAATCGCTTCGTCGACATTTTTACAGAGTTCTAATATTAATCTACCTACCATATAACAAACGAATCCATTTGCTGGTTTTTTACGATGCATAAAATTATATGCCATTACTAAACCAGCTTCATTCATACCGTCCATACGTCCAGTTACTCTTGATGTTGGACCAATTTGTGCTAATCCGCCATCATTTGGTTGGTATAATAAATATCTGCCATCATAAGTAGCAGGATGATAATCATAATTTCTTACTAAATAATCCGCCCCGTTAAATACGGTACAACCACTCTCTTTTAAATCAGTAAAACGATAATGTGCAAAGTTTAAAATCATTTGACGTGTTGGTAACTTTAATACATCCTGCATACCCATGAGTTCTTCCCAAATTTTAGGTGCATATGTTTGAAAAATAGAATGTGTTTCGTTAATATCTATATCAAATCTAGGAATTCGCTTTTTCCATTCTTTTTCTCTGTTTTTCAAGAGGTCAGTTTGTTTTAACCATTTGGCGGTTTGTACGCCTAAATCATAATGTGAACCTCTATAGCTCATAATTTCAGATTGAACGTTTTGCATATGAAAGTACTCCTTAATCAAAATTCACACTTTGTAATATAATGTTAATGTTACATTAATTGTTATTTTATGTAATTATATATATAATAAAATTGTAATTAGTTACTGATAGCATTGAGAAATAATTTATTTTGGGGTGATATCATGCGTAGCAAATATGATTATATAAAAGGCGCAATTTATAATTGGTGGCATAAATAATTATAATATTGCACTGACGGCTGATGAATAAATCAGTCGTCTTTTTTTATAGGTATATCTTATCATAAAAATTTTTATAAAGAGAGCTTATAAAAATAGTAAAAAGGGTATGTATTTATTGATAACGATAAATATGCTATCATAATGTATTGTAGATATGCATATAAAATATAGAGGTGAATTTTAATGTGGAACTTTATTAAAGGTTTATTTAAATTTGTATTTAGTTTAGTAGCTATCACTATAGTTGTTGTAGGTGTAGGTGTAGTTGCATTTGCTTATATTTTCAAAAAAGACTTTGAAGATATCGAAAGAAAAACTAAAGAAATCGTTTCAGATATCGAAAATAATAATTAATTTAAAGATTAAATTAATGAAAGCGTCACTGATGAAATTGTCATCAGTGGCTTTTTTATTTGCTTGAGTTTGAAAAGAAATTAAGTAGGGGAAATACGCACGATGTCTAATAAAGAAAGTTTGAATTTATCAGAAGAATGAGATGGATAGCCTTCAACTTCAAAAGTTATAGCATCAATACGTTCAATATTAAGTTCGATAGATTTAAAGTATCCGTCATCATAATACTGTACAACTACTGGCTGATTTAACTGCAAGGACTGATGTAAACGAAAATTCAAATCAGATAATTGATCATCAGAAAGTACAGGGCGATCAACCTTATTTTGATCTATGATATATTGATGAATCGTTTCAAATTGTTCAGGTAAGGTAGCAAATGGTTATATGTATTAATAATTTTAGAGTTTAATTTGTATAATATGTATAAAAATATTGCGAGATATTCAACAGAAAAAATTGTTATCTTAACTAATTTTATTACGTATTATATGTATAATATGAAAATAGTAAATGTGTATTCTAACAGTGGAAAGAACTTTATGATAATTGATAGTAATTTAAATCCAGTCGAAGATGTTACCTATTATTTAAAGTATTTAGAGAGTGTTAATAAAAGTGAGAATACTTTAAAGACTTATGCATATTGTTTAAAAAGATATTTTGTGTACCTCGAATTTAAAAATAAAGGTCATAAAGAGGTAACTTTTGATGATTTAGTTGATTTTGTTTTGTGGTTAAAGTCACCAAATAAATATGAAAAAGTTATATTTAAAGATAAATCATTATATGGAAAAAGTGCTAAAACTATTAATTTAACTATCACTGTAGTTACTAACTTTTATGATTATTTATTTAGAACTAAAAAATCTAAAATTGACGTTGCTAAATCAATTTTAATAGAAAGAGGTCATCGTTCTTCTTATAAAAGATTTTTAGATCATGTAAATATAAATGATTTATTATATACAAATACACTAAAAGTAAAAGTGCCAAAAGAAAAAAGGAAAATATTGAGTACCAGTGAAATAAAAGAGTTAATAAAAGCGTCAAATAACATTAGGGATAAATTTATGATTCAATTATTATATGAAACGGGATTGCGTATTGGGGAATTGTTGTCACTTTACATAGATGATATTAAATATGATTTGACTAATGGACATTAAATTATTTTGAAAAATAGAAAAAATAAAAATGGAGCCAGATTAAAAAGTGGAGAACGTAAAATATACATTTCACAATCTTTGATTGATTTATATGATGATTATTTATATGAAGTTTCAACTGATTCTGAATTTTTGTTTATTAAAGTTAAAGGTAAAAATGTTGGAGAACCTTTAGATTATAATGACGTAAATTCAATATTTAAACGTTTAAGAAAGAAAACTGGAATTATGGTTCATCCTCACTTGTTAAGGCACACTCATGCTACTATTTTTTACAATAAAAGTAAAAATATAAAACAAGTTCAAGAACGACTTGGACACAGTAATATACAAACCACTATGGATTTGTATATTCATAATAATGATCAGATTATCCGTGAAAATTGGGAAAAAGTAAAAGATTTATTCCAAATATTTGAATAGGAGATTCACATGAATAATAGCGTCCAAAATACAGATGATTTTTTGCAAAACAAATTGAAAAAAGAACTTTGCTTTTTGAAAAGTAAGAGTATAAATCTTGAGGGGATGTTGTTTATACCGATATCTATAGTGATTATTTCTACAAAAATGATGTATGGCACATTTCTAATTTTAAGATTTTTAATCAATTTCAAGATGATTTGAATAGATATAATGGTAAAAGAAAAAATATATTTTTTAGATTTCAAAACGAGTATTTAAATTTAGAATTCAAGTATATCTGCCTGAAATTAATTACTACTGAATATTGGTCTTTAAATTCTTTATTTAATGGTGGTGCAGTACATATTAATAAATTAGCTACTTTCTTCAATGAAAAGTTTCCAAATATAAACTCATTATTAGATTACGAATTTAATAGTATAGAGACTGAATGGATTAAATGGTTAAAAAATCAAAATGTAACCACTATAAAAAGATCGAAAAGTATCGTTTTTGGAAATTATGAAGCAAAAACGCCTATAGCTTCAAGCTTAAAAAAATTATATAGACTGTTCTCAAAAATGATTGATAGTAGAGAAGAGTGGGATAAAGATTTATGGGATATAAGAAATTTAGAAATGTATGGATTGACTTATAATAAAACACTTACAGGAAATTATCTAAATTTTAAAAAGATAGCTTCACTTAATATAAGAACTTCTGTAAAAAAATATTTAAAACAACGGTTATTGACCGGAAATATGAATTTTGCTACAGGCAGAATGTATGTAAGAGTTTTGACTAGGTTTTTAAATAGTATACATAATCAAGAACCTAATTGGAATGATTTAAATAAGCTAGAAAGAAAGCATATGGAAATATATTGATTTCATTTTTAAATATGCAAAAAGTAAAAACGTACGAAGTGTAAAGAATTTTGTACGTGAAGAACTTAAATTAGTTAGAAGATTTTTGAATGATATAATTATGCAAAAATATAGTATAGCACCTACAGAAGATGTAAGATTTCTATTTTTGCCACAAGATCTGCCTAAACATGAAAAACTCGAAAAAAATCAAATTGATTATATCCCAGATTTTGTATTAGATCAACTATTTGAAAATATAAATTCTTTACCTGAAGAAATTATACCTATCATTTGGATAGCATTTAAAACGGGTTTACGTATATCAGATGTATTAACTTTAAAAGATAACTGCCTTACTAAAATTAATGGTAAATATTCTATAGTTACTGATATAGCAAAAACTTTTGTAAAAGGCCATAGAATACCTATTGATGAGCAATTAGCCGATATATTAGCCGTTTTAATTGCAAATTCTAAAAGACAAAGTACTAAGGACAATAACCCTAATGATTATATATTTGTTATATACAAAGGTAAGAGAAAAGGAATGCCATATACTCAGCATTTAGTTCGTTCTCATTTAAATTATTTAGCTAAAACTAAAAATATAGTTGACGAAAAGGGAGAAATTTTTCACTTTAAAACACATCAATTTAGATATACATATGCTGTTAAATTACTTAATGGTAGAGTTGATATTCTAACTATTCAAGAATTACTAGATCATGCCTCTCCTGAAATGACACTTAGATATGCGAAACTTCTTGATGATACTAAAAAAAAGCATTTGAATCAGTTATAGATCAAGGCGCATTTTCCTTTGATATTGATGGTAAAGTAAAAAATATTAAACATAGTAGTGAGCTATCTGAGAATGCGTTGAACTCTTTATGGCAAGAGCATAAATTAAATGCTATGGACAATCCATATGGTACGTGTCATGCAAGACTAAAAGGTGATTGTCCATATATGGAAGCGCCACCCTGTTTAACTTGTAATTCAGGGAAACCTTGTAAAGATTTAGCAATAGGATTTTCAAATCTAGATGTAGAAAAGCATGTCAATCTATTAGAAAAATATGAAGACATATTAAAAAATATAAAAGATGGAAACTTTATTTTTGGTAGAAATAACAGGATGAAAAAATAGGAGGATTTATGGAAAATTATGATAGAAAAAATCAGATGAAAGAAATACATAGAAGAAAAAAAGCTAACACAGAAATAAAAGTAAACTCTACAATAGAAAGACTCCTAAAAGAAAATATAGAGATTAATTTTAATGTTGTTTCTAAATATGCAAATGTTTCGAAAGCTACTTTGTATAATCATAAAGAAATTCGAAATAAAATTGAAGAATTACGTAAACAAAACACTCAAACAAATGTAATTCAAGTCAAAAATGATGGAAAAAGTGCAATTATCGAATCCTTGAAAAGAAAAATAAAAAAATTAGAAAAAGAGAATAAATCATTAAAGGACGAAGTTAACGTTTTATATAATAAAATATATGAAAACTTTTGAAAAGTCCAATATATGCTATTGTTTTTGAAATTAAAAAAGTCGGACATAAAATATTATGATTATCCCATTCTTATTTTAGTTAGTTATTATTTTTAAGATTATTTTAAATTATGTTGCTAATATATTCCTTATACAAAGTATAATATTTATTGTTGGAAGTGTTGAAAAAGGTAAAGGCGTTTTCTGATACATTGAATTTTAAAATGAATCCAGTATAAGTTATTATATAACCGTTATGCCAATATTCTACTGTACAAATTTCATTGAACTCGAGTTTTTGATTAACTATATAATCTAGTTGGCTTAAAGCATCGTCAGATAATAATGGACTTGCAACTGTGCTTTGGTCTTGAATCATTTTATTTAATATTTCGAATTGTTCAGGCAAAGTAGCAAAAGCTCTCCATTTGATGTTTCCACGTCCTTGTGGGATTTTGGGATTCAAATATTCTCTTGGGATTTTTCTATAATCTGTTTCATATTTATATTTATCTGGAACATTAGTATTGATTAGCATAAAAACACCTCAACTGCATAATAGAACATAAGTTCTATTGTGACAAGAATTTTTAATCGTTTAGATTTGAAATTATTATCAAAAATTGTTAATTTTAATATATCAAAAAAAGTTGATGTATTATTTTGTGTATTGAGGAGGGAGAAATTTTGATAGTAAATCATGCAGGCAATTTATCTGTAGATTATTTTATTTCGTATTAAAAATTAGTTATGACTTCAAAAGACATGTGTTTAAATGAAGCTATAACATATATGAAGTGTTCTTTCTTTAATGACAATATTGAATCATTTGGAGAAATAACAGCAAATAACTTTAAACAAGCAGTTCAAAAACTCAAGTAACTACCTAATGGTTAGAATGGAAGTGATTAAATGGAAATAATCAAAGCTAATCCAAATGTAAATGAAGAAGAACGATTAGACTTTTATGAACAGATGTTTAATGCACTGGCTGATAAAATTAGGCTTAAAATCTTACGGTCAATTCGTCAAAGTGGCTCAAAGACTTTATGCGTTTGTGATTTAGAAGAATTATTAGATGTGAAACAGTCTAAACTGTCCTATCATTTAAAAAAATTAGTCGATGCAAATATACTTATTGCTAAAAAGTATGGAACATGGAATTATTATCGAATTAATGAACAACAAATACAGGTAGTTTTAAATGAAGATACTTGTTGTAAAATACTTTAAGTGTCTTCTTTTTATAATGTTTAAATCAATTTTTCTTGATTTATAAATCAAGAAATGTTGATAAATTAAATTTGGAGGCATTATACTAATGGTAGATTCAATCATGGAATTTATAAAAACGTTTTTAATGTTGTTTTTTGAATTGTTATTACTATTCATAATCGTGAGTTTCATCGTCAGTCTAATACAACAAGTTATTTCAGAAGAGAAAATAAAAAGATTTTTAAGTAAACCTAATCAAGCTATTAATTATATTCTAGGAATGGTATTTGGTGCTATTACACCTTTCTGTTCTTGTTCTACCATTCCAATACTTGCGGGACTACTAAATTCTAAAGTACCTTTTGGTCCATCAATGAGTTTCTTAATTGCTTCACCATTGATGAATCCGTTAATGCTTTTTATGTTATGGGCTTTATTAGGCTGGAAAGTAGCTGTTGTTTATTTTGTAGTACTAGCAATTTTTAGTATTTTAACAGGTTTAGTATTTTCAAAAATGAATTTAGCAGAAAGCTATAAAGGAGTTAATGTTAAAGGAGACGGTTTTTTTGCTAATAAAACAGGATCTCGTTTTAAACAAGCAATAAATGATGCTTGGGCATTCTTATATCCAATGCTTCCTTATTTATTTATTGGTGTGTTTATTGGTGCCTTTATATATGGATTTGTACCTGAAACTTTTATCACTAAATATGCAAGTGGAAACGGCATTATATCTGTGTTCATTGCTTCTGTTATAGGTATTCCTATGTATATCAGACCTGAAACAATGTTACCTATAGCTGAAGCATTAGTATCAAAAGGGATGTCATTAGGGACAGTTGTCGCATTAATAATTGGTGGTGCTGGTGCAAGTATTCCAGAAGTTGTATTACTATCTAAATTATTCAAGAAAAAATTTGTAGTATCTTTTATTATCGCAATTTTAGTTGTAGCTATTGCTACAGGGTTAATAATTAATATGATTTTATAAGTTTAAGGAGGATAAATTAATGAATCAAGAAAATTCAGTAATCAATAGATATGGAAAAGCTGCTAAAACATATGAAAAGAATTTATGTTGTCCAGTCGAATACGATACAAAGTACTTAAAGATTATACCTGATGAAATTATAGAAAAAGATTATGGTTGTGGTGATCCTTTAGGTAAGATCAAGAAAGGAGATACTGTGTTAGATTTAGGTTCTGGGGGAGGAAAAGTTCCTTATATAGTATCTCAAATTGTGGGAGAAACGGGTAAAGTTATTGGCGTAGATATGAATGATGATATGTTAAACCTTGCTAAAAAATATCAGAATCAAATGATTGAAAGAATTGGTTATGATAATGTCATTTTTCATAAAGGGAAAATTCAAAACTTAAAATTAAATTTAGAAGAACTCGATAAATATATACAAGAACATCCTGCTAACAACTTAGATACTTATCAATCTATTAATCAATATATTAATTACTTAGAAAATGAAATGACTATGATAAAGGATAATAGTATAGATGTAGTTATCTCTAATTGTGTTTTAAATTTAGTTTCAACAGAGGATAAAGAATCACTGTTCAGAGAAATTTACCGTGTTTTAAAGAATAGTGGTAAAGCAGTCATATCAGATATTGTTTCTAACGTAGAGGTACCAGAAAAGTTAAGACAAGATGAAAACTTATGGAGTGGTTGTTATTCAGGTGCTATTGAGGAAAAAGCTTTTATTGAAGCTTTCGAAAATGTAGGATTCTATGGTATAGAAATTGATAAACGTGAAAATACATGGACTTCTATTGAAGGTATTGATTTTAGAAGTATGACAGTAATTGCTCATAAGGGAAAAGAAGGCCCATATATTGACAAAAATCAATCTGTAATTTACAAAGGTCCGTTTAAACACATTGAAGACGATGATGATCATATCTTTGAACGTGGCGAAAAAACTTTTGTTTGTGAAAAGACATTTAATATATTAAAACAGTCGCCGTATAAGGAAGCATTTGAATTTATAGAGGAAAACGAAGAAATAGTTCATAAAAATGATTGTTGCGATACATCATGCGGTTGTTAAATAACAATTAAAGGAGGTGTTATAATGGAAAAAAATACATTTAAAAAAGCAATTTCTAAATTAAAACCTAAAGAACAAGCTTGTTGCTCTGTGGAAATTGAAGAAAAGGAAGAAAACAAAAAAGAAAAAGACCAACAAAAAAATGATAATTGTTGTTAAAAATGATGTAGGAGAATTATTTGAATTCTCCTACATTATTTTTAAGTAATAGTTTATAAAAACTAACATACTGTACATAACTAATATGAAAACATATTATAATATCAATGTTTATCTTAAATTAGTACATATAACAAATGGTGCCCATTTAACCATGCCGCGGCCTTTCGGGATATTTTTATCCAATTGATTGCGTGGAATATGTCGATAGTCCAATTGATTATTATTTAAATCCGTAATCATCTTTCAATCACCTCAATATTTATACTTCTATTATACGAACGTACGTTCTGTTTTGCAAGTGGTATTTCGATAGAATCATGTGTGGTTATCAACAAATAAAATTTAAGTATAGAGGTTTATGACTAAAATCATGCCCAAACGTTTGTCTTTATATATATAATTTTAATAGAATAGAGATAAGTGATAAGGAGGCGTTGACGAAATGACTAAAGGTTATATTGGTTCATATACGAAGAAGAATGGGAAAGGGATTTATCAATTTGAATTAGATGAAAAAAAGGGACAAATAGTTGAAGTAGCGACTGGTTATCAACTAGAAGCATCAACATATGTAACAAGAAATAATCATTTTCTATATGCTATTACAAAAGAAGGAGACAATTGTGGTGTCGCAAGTTTTAAAATAGCGGAAGATGGTGAATTAACATTAATCAATAAATGTTTGGAATCTCAAAATGGCACAGGATGTTATGTTCAAGTATCGACAAATGGTGAGTTTTTATTTGAAGCGGTTTATGGTGCAGGGTTAGCTCGAATTTATCAATTAAATCCAACTACTGGTGAAATAGAGAGCTTAATTCAAGAACTAGCGCATGACTATCCACTTGGACCTCATGAAAGACAAGAACATCCTCATGTGCATTTTTTAAACGAGACACCAGATGGTCAATATGTAGTAGCAGCTGATTTAGGTACAGATCGACTTGTGTCATACACATTTAGTGAAAATGGTTTGAAAGAACATGCTGTTTCAGAATTTAATGCAGCTGATGGTACGCGTCATATTGCATTCCATGAAAATGGAAAATATGCATATGTCGTACATGAATTATCAAATGTTGTTAGCGTGACTCAATATGAAGATGGGCGTTTTGAAGAATTAGAACGTCATTTAACAATTCCAGAACATTTTGATGGTGCAACTAAACTTGCAGCAGTACATTTATCTCATGACCAACAGTTCTTATATGTAAGTAATCGCGGTCATGATAGCATTGCAATTTACAAAGTGTTAGAAAACGGAGCTAAACTTGAATTGGTTGATATTGTCAAAAGTGGCGATGCATTCCCACGAGATTTTAATATCACAGAATCAGATGATTATTTAATTTGTGCACATCAAGAAGGCCTTTCTAAATTAACGGTATTCGAAAGAGATAAAGAAACAGGTACATTAACTTTAAAAGATCAATCAACTCAGGCACCAGAAGGCGTTTGTGTCATGTTCTAAAAAATAGATCCCATAAGCGATATCGCTTATGGGATCTACTTTTTAATTTTTGAAAAATGCTTTAATATACTTAAATTTGCCTTTATAAGGTGGGAAAAATAGGCTCGACTCTAAACGTGTCGATTTAAAAGTATATGATTTATCATGAGAAAATGTATCAAATGAGTATTTGCCGTGATAGTTTCCAATACCCGATAGACCTACGCCGCCGAATGGTAAATTGGGATTTGCTAAGTGCATCAATGTATCGTTAATTGCGCCGCCACCAAAGGCAAGTTCATTAAGTACACGATGCGTTGAATTTTCATCTTCACTAAATAAATAAAGGCTTAAAGGTTTAGGACGAGACTGGATTATCTCAAAAGCTTCATCAAATTGATCATAACTGATGATTGGTAATAATGGACCAAATATTTCTTCTTGCATAATTAAATCTGAAGTTTGAATATCATCAATAATAGTGGGTTCGATGAATAAATCAGATTCATCACTATGACCACCAAAAATGATATTGCTTTTATGTTGTTGTAGTAATTCGTTTAAGCGATTAAAATGCTTTTGATTTACAATTCTGCCAAAATCTGGACTAGATTGAATGCTTTTTCCATAAAATTCATTTAAGGTTTGTTTTAATGCTTTGATAAAATCATCTTTTACTTTTCGATCTACTAAAATATAATCTGGAGCAACACATGTTTGACCTGCATTTGTAAATTTACCAAAAGCAATTCTCTCACTAGCTACTTTTAAATTAGCTGTTTCATCGATAATTACAGGAGATTTACCACCTAATTCAAGTGTTACAGGAACGAGGTTTTCACTTGCAGCTTGATAAACAATTTTACCTACTTTATCACTACCAGTGAAGAACATATAATCGAACGGTAAGTGAATAAGGTGGTCTGTTTCTTCAATACCACCTTCAACTACAGCAATATAGTAAGGTTTATAAACATCTTCAACAATTTTACGAATGACTGAAGATACATGAGGCGTTAGTTCTGATGGTTTAATAATCGCTGTGTTGCCAGCTGCAATCGCACCGATTAATGGTTCAAATGTTAATTGTACTGGGTAATTAAAGGGACCGATAATAAGAACAGTGCCATAAGGGTCTTTTTTGATATAACTTTTTGTAGGGAAAAGATAAAGTGGCGTATCTACTTGTTTTGTTTTAGACCAATTTTTAAGCTCTTTACGGGCTAATTTAATACTTTTTAACAATATACCAATTTCAGTAGCATATGCTTCAACATTACTTTTACCTAAATCTTTTTGTAAAGCTTCAAGTATCTCGTTTTCATGATGTTTAATACTCTTGCTTAACAACTTTAATTGTTGTTTTCTAAATTTAATATCTTTAGTTTGATGTGTTTTGAAAAAAGCTTTGCTATTTTCAAATAGTTGATCAATTGAATTCAAAAGTTGAACCTCCTTAAGTTGGATTTGAGATAACAATATTCTCAAGAAAAAATGCTTAACATATCTTTACCCGATTACCACAAAAATAATTAATTTTAATATAAAAAATTAACCTGAGACATTAAATCATGTCCCAGGCTCAATACAATCAAATACATTTATTACTAATAAAATTATTTAGTTAAAGCTTCAGTAATTTGAGGTACAACTTGTTTTTTACGAGATACAACACCTGTTAAGAATGCCATATCGTCTTCTAATTTAACGTTGAATGCTTCGCCAACTTTATCTTTTTCAGCACCTACAACTAAAATTTTAGAATCGCTATTAATGATATCAGTTACAACTAAAACGAATAAATCATATTTTTCTTCAGCGCTTGATTCTAGCATAGATTTTTCTAATTCTTCTTTACGATCTAATACTTCATCAATATCAACTGTGTTAACTTGAGCAATACGTGTTACGTAATCTCCCATAGTAAATGATTTAGCATCCATATCTAATAATACATCAGCAGATTTATCAGTAGTAGAAGCGCCTGCTTTAAGCATGTCTAAACCATAAGCATCTAAATCGACGTTTGCTATATCTTTTAAAGCTTTAGCTGCATTGACATCTTCATCAGTGCAAGTAGGAGATTTAAATAATAAACTATCTGAAATAATTGCAGAAATCATAAGTCCAGCAATTTCAGGTTTAATTTCAAATCCACGTTCTTTGTACATTTTGTATAGAATTGTTGCTGTACAACCAACTGGCTCTGCTCTGTAATAAAGAGGGCTAGCTGTTTCAAAGTTTGCAATTCTGTGATGATCTACAACATGTTTAATTGTGGCATCGGCAATTGTATCAGCACTTTGTTGGAATTCGTTATGGTCAACTAAAATAACATCTTGACCATCTAAATTATCTTCTAATAATTCTGGTGCATCTACTTTAAAGTGATTTAATGCATATTGAGTTTCAGCCCCAACTTCACCTAAGCGATAGGCTTTAGCGCCTGCATTTCCTGTTAATTGTTCAAAGTCAGCCATAATAATAGCTGATGAAATTGCGTCAGTATCTGGGTTTTTGTGTCCAAAAATGTAAGTGTTTGTCATGGATATATGTCTCCCTTATTCATTAGTTATTTTATTGATATTATATAGTTATTTTAGCATGACTATAGCTTATTCTTCTACCTCTGCGCCCAATGAGTTTTGAAAATGATCTAATGCCCATTCATGTCCAGATGGATTAAAGGAAGCGACGCCATTCTTCGGTACATGTATCTTATAACCTAAATTATATGCAGAAATAGCAGTGTGTAACACACATATATCAGTACAAACACCAACGATTTCTAATGTGTTAATTGTTCTTTCGCGTAATAAACTATCTAGAGGTGTACCGTAAAATGAATCGTAACGTGTTTTATCTAAGTAATGAATATTGCTTTGATGTTTATTCGCTTCATAAATTTCTCCCACAGTACCATAGAGTTGTCGTCCTGAGGTACCTGCAATATTATGGGGTGGAAATAGCTTAGATTCTGGGTGATAATTATCATTTTCGTAATGTAAATCCATCATAAAAAAGATATTGTCATTATTTTCAATATAGTGATGGATGCGATCTGTTATAAATGTTTCTAATTTTTGTCCAGGTTCTCCGCAAGATAACTTTCCGTCAGGTGCAATAAAGTCCACTGAGTAATCTACTACAATTAAAGCCTTTTTCTCCATTCAATAACATCCTTCCCAAAATAAACATAACTATTGTTTACAATCCTGTCATTCAATTTCATTAAGTTAATTAAAAATTCATCTAATATGCTTAAAAAATGTTTTATAAGATTAATCATAGTATATATATTTATCAAGAGGACTACAATTAAATATGAAACAAAGGAGAAATTGGATGTTCATAAATGTGAAAGATTTTGGCGCAGAAGGTCAAAATAAAGTAAAAGATACTAAAGCAATTCAAAAAGCATTGAACAAAGCAAAAAATGGTGAACATACGGTGTATATCCCAAAAGGGACGTATCATATTGGCAAAGCGTTAGTGATTTATGATTCTACAACACTGCTTTTAGATGATGAAACAGTATTATTGAGATATAGCAAAGATGCACTGTTAAAGAATGGAAAACCCTATATTTTCTATCATGAATATAGAGGAAATAGTCATATACATATTAAAGGTGGTACATTTGATATGAATGGCTCTAATTTTCCATATAACAATACAGCTATATGCATGGGACATGCAGAAGACATTCAATTTATAGGAGTGACTTTTAAAAATATTGTAGGTGGGCATGCCATAGATGCATGTGGCTTAAATGGATTAAGGATAGCGAATTGTTCTTTTGAAGGTTTCTTAGATATTGATGGTGATAGATTCTTTTCGGAAGCAGTACAATTGGATATCCAAGTGCCAGGTGCATTTCCAAAGTTTGGTACCACCGATGGGACGATAACTAAAAATGCCATTATAGAAAATTGTTATTTTGGACCGTCAGATGATCCTAACATGAAACCTTGGAATAGGGCGATAGGATCACATGCGAGTCGATATCATCGATATTATGAAAATATTCATATCAGAGACAATGTGTTTGATCACATTCAAGAATATGCACTAACGCCACTAAAATCTCAAAATACATTTATATCTAAAAACAAGTTCATAAATTGTGTAGGGGGCATACGTTTTTTAGGTGTCAAAGATGGTAAAAACGCAGCAGATCCTTATACTGGTAAAGACATGGGGACACAAGCAGGTTCTAATTTTAATGTGATTGGCAACGAATTTATTGGGAAAATGGAAAAGGATGCTATACACATTAGAAGTTATAATAATGTGAAACATACGCAAATATTTATTGCAGGCAATACATTTAATGATAAATCTCAAAAAATACATCTCGAAGATATCGATGATTTAACATTGAATCAAGATGATCATTTAGTGTCTATAGAAAAAAAGAATGTAGAAAACATAAAATAATACAAAAACGCTTTTCCCTAGATCTTAAAGTATGGGAGAAGCGTTCTTTATTATCTTATTTATAAAATGAACCAATAAGTTTAGTTTCAAAATCAAGTGTATTAAGGATAGTTATGACTTTTTTGACATCTTGTGATATAGGAGCATCTGCTTGAACAAAAAAGTGATATTGGCCGAGCTTAGTCTTAAGTGGTCGTGATTCAATCCATGATAAATTAATATTAAATAAAGCAAATGTATTTAATATACTCGCTAAAAGGCCGGGTTTATCGTATTTTGGTGTGATTAAAAACATTGACGTATTCGTATTGCTATCGAAATTATCATGGTTTTTAATGATTAAAAATCGTGTAGCATTGTGAGCAAAATCTTGGATATGTATATCTAAAATTTCAAAATCATAATCATTTCCGCTAGCTAGTGGAGCAATAGCCCCAATATGGTCATTAATCATATCGAAACCTTTAACAGTGCTATCAACATAATCGTAATCAAATTGATGTTTCATAATATAATTTGAGGTTTGACTAATGGCTGGTGCTATAGAATAAACTTTCTTGATATCACTTATTTGACTACCAGCTTTACCGTATAAAGCAAAATCAATATCTAAATGTAATTCACCATGTGCGTAAACATTTTGCTGTGCAAGTGAATCAGCAACGATATTAATTGTTCCTTCGATTGAATTTTCAATTGGCACAATACCTATTGAAGCAGTATCTTGAGAAACATATTTAATCACTTCGTATAAATTGGCTTTAGGTACAAAGTCATAATGTTGTATTTGATTTTGATTAACAAACTTTTGAGAAGCTAAATAGGAAAATGTACCTTTTGGACCTAAATAATATATTTGCATGCCTTCACCTCTATTGATGTGTTAATGGAAGGGGCACTTTGTCTCACTTGATTGTTTATAGAAAAAGTTTGGATCTCGCATCGTATTATCATAACCATGATGATAATTATTAGTCAGCGTCGGTGAAATAGGTGGTGCTAACCATGACCATTTACCTGTTACTTCTCTCTGATGCTTTGCTTCGTTCATTTCAAACATTTCAAATTGTTTAGAAGCTGTTAAATGATCCACAATCGATACACCTTGTGATTTAAATGAATGATAAACAGCGTAATTAAGTTCGATAAGTGCTCTATCCTTATTAAAAGAATTATTTTTAAGTGTATCAAACTCGAACGCTTCTGCAACTTTTTCTAATAAATCATAACGATAGCTATCAGTAAAATTCCTAACTGCGATTTCAGTAACCATGTACCAGCCATTAAATGGTGCAGTAGGATAGGTAATGCCGCCAATTTGTAAGTCCATATTCGAAATGATAGGTACTGCATACCATTTTAAATTTAAATCTTTCAATTTAGGGTATCGGTCATGCTCGATTATGACTTCTTTGATTATGGATTTAGGATATTCATAATATTTAATTGGTCCGTCATTGATTTGATAAATGAGGGGTAATACGTCGAAGTCTCCACCATTTCCTTGCCATCCCAAATGCTGTGCTAGCGTCGTTACATCACGTTCAGATGGGTCACCACAATTCTCATAACCTGCATAACGTATTAATTGATTATTGTAGATCTTAGGAGGTTCGTCAGGACTGAAAATCGTTATATAAGGTTTAATCTTTCCGTCGTTAGTTCCCTTGATAATATGGTCTTCAATAGCTTCTAAAAAATGTGTTTCATCATTAATATCTCTAGCATCTTTGACATTAAGTGACTCCCAAAAAAATCTACCGATACAGCGATTTGAATGTCTCCAAGCCATTTTGGCACCGTAAGTTAATTCTTCTAATGTATGCGTGTAGGTACCTGTTTTTAGAATCTCATGATTAATTTCTTTAATTCTATTATCGATTTCATCTTGCGTATAATTTAATTCAGAATACATCGTTTGGATAAATGTTGTTGCTTTATCTATTAACATTTCAAACACCTCATTAGTATTATAATCGACACGATTGATTTACACATTCAATAATGATAATTGTCACGAATTTGTCGCAACGTCTAAGATATATGGGCAAAGTCATATGATACTTGAAAGTAAATTTTGATAGAATTCATTTATATGAGGGGCGTAAAAGCAATTCAGTTGTTACCTAGTTAAATTGAATTATGATAAAATACTAATAAAAGAATGGTCGAAATGGAGAGATACGAGTGTACCAATTTGAAGACGACAGTTTGATGTTACAAAATGATTTATATCAAATTAATATGGCTGAAAGTTATTGGAATGATGGTATTCATGAAAGAATGGCTGTATTTGATTTATACTTTAGAAGTATGCCATTTAATGGTGGTTATGCTGTTTTTAATGGACTTAAACGTGTTATAGATTTTATGGATAATTTTGGTTTCTCAGAAACAGATATTGAATATTTAAGATCAATTGGTTATCAAGATGACTTTTTAGATTATCTGAAAAATTTAAAATTTACAGGACATATTCATTCAATGCAAGAAGGAGAAATATGTTTTGGAAATGAACCGTTGATGAGAGTAGAAGCCCCATTAATTCAAGCTCAATTGTTGGAAACAGTATTATTAAACATTATTAACTTCCACACGCTCATTGCTACGAAAGCAAGTCGTATTCGTCAAATAGCGAATGACGATATTCTTATGGAATTTGGGACACGTCGTGGTCAAGAGTTAGATGCAGCATTATGGGGTGCTAGAGCTGCTTATATTGGTGGTTTTAATTCGACAAGTAATGTACGAGCAGGAAAATTATTTGGAATACCTGTATCAGGTACACATGCGCATGCACTCGTACAAACTTACGGTGATGAATACATTGCATTTAAAAAATATGCAGAACGCCATAAAGATTGTGTATTTTTAGTAGATACCTTCCACACTTTAAAATCAGGTGTACCTACAGCTATTAAAGTTGCCAAAGAATTAGGTGATAAAATCAATTTTATAGGTATACGTTTGGATTCAGGGGACATCGCATATCTTTCTAAAGAAGCACGTCGGATGTTAGATGAAGCAGGATTTAAAGATGCCAAAATAATCGCGTCCAATGATTTAGATGAGGAAACAATAACAAGTCTGAAAGCACAAGGTGCTAAAGTAGATTCATGGGGTGTAGGTACGAAACTTATAACTGGCTTCGACCAACCAGCATTAGGTGCTGTATACAAATTAGTTGCTATTGAAAATAGTGATGGGGAATACAGTGACCGTATCAAATTATCTAATAATGCAGAAAAAGTTACGACACCTGGTAAGAAAAATGTATATCGAATCATTAATAAGAAAACTGGTAAAGCTGAAGGGGATTATATTACTTTACATGGTGAAGATCCAACTAAAGAAAAACCTTTAAAATTATTCCATCCAGTCCATACATTTAAAATGAAATTTATTAAATCATTTGAAGCTATTGATTTACATCATGCTATTTTTGAAAATGGTCAACTCGTTTATGATTTGCCAAATGTTCATGATGCCCAAGCTTATTTAACAGAAGGACTTAAAACATTTTGGGACGAAAATAAACGTTATTTAAATCCACAAGAGTATCCAGTTGATTTAAGTACTGCTTGTTGGGAAAATAAACATAAACGCATCTTTGAAGTGGCTGAGCATGTTAAAGAAATGGAGGAAGACCATGAGTAATTTACAAGATATCGTAGTAAGAGAGATGAAGGTAAAACCTCAAATTGATGTTGAAAAAGAAGTACAAGAGATTAAACAATTTGTAAAGAGTTATGTACAATCTCATTCATTTATCAAATCATTAGTGCTGGGTATTTCTGGTGGTCAAGATTCAACATTAGCTGGTCGCCTTGTTCAATTAGCTGTTAATGAATTACGTGAAGAAGGTAGAGAATGTCAATTTATAGCTGTAAAACTACCTTATGGTGTCCAGTCAGACGCAGATGAAGTAGAAGACGCGCTAGCCTTCATTAACCCTGACCAAACGATTACCGTCAATATTAAACCTGCAGTAGATACAAGTATAAAATCACTACAAGAAGCAGGGATTCAATTAACAGATTTCCAAAAAGGAAATGAAAAGGCAAGAGAGCGTATGAAAGTACAATTTTCAATTGCTTCCAATCAATCAGGTATTGTTGTGGGAACGGATCATTCTGCAGAAAATATCACTGGGTTTTATACTAAATATGGTGATGGTGCAGCTGATATCGCGCCATTATTTGGACTGAATAAACGTCAAGGTCGAGCATTACTAAAATATTTAGATGCGCCAGCACATTTATATAAAAAAACACCTACAGCAGATTTAGAAGAGGATAAACCACAATTACCTGATGAAGAAGCTTTAGGCGTAACTTATAATGATATAGATGACTATTTAGAAGGCAAAGAGGTTTCAAGCGAAGCGAAAGAAACGATTGAAAATCATTATGTTAAAAATGCACATAAACGTGAACTCGCTTATACACGTTATTCTTGGCCTAAAAATTAGAAAGTAAGCTATAAACGAATCGAAATGTAGAACATACTTTTTAATCAATTTTACAATTAATGATGCTATTAATTATTTTATAATACTAAAGTTAAAATTTGACGTGACAAAGCTAAAAATGCCTGTTAAAATAATTTGAATTTCAAGTAAGAAAAGAGGAATAATATGTCAGCGATTGCTCAAAACCCTTGGTTGATGGTGTTTGCTATCTTTGTAATCAATGTGTGTTACGTCACATGTTTAACAATGAGAACCATTTTAACTTTAAAAGGTTACCGTTATGTGGCTGCGATTGTAAGTTTTGTTGAAGTATTGATTTATGTCGTAGGTCTAGGATTAGTAATGTCTAGTTTAGATCAAATTCAAAATATTGTCGCATATGCATTTGGCTTTTCTATTGGTATTATTGTAGGTATGAAAATCGAAGAGAAATTGGCGCTTGGATACACTGTCGTTAATGTGACATCTTCAGAATACGAGTTAGATTTACCCAATGAACTTCGTAACTTAGGGTATGGTGTTACACATTATGAAGCGTTTGGACGAGATGGAAGCCGCATGGTTATGCAAATTCTCACACCAAGAAAATATGAATTAAAGTTAATGGATACCATAAAAAACTTAGATCCAAAAGCCTTTATCATTGCTTATGAACCAAGAAATATTCACGGTGGTTTCTGGGTTAAAGGCGTACGTAAACGTAAACTTAAAGCGTACGAACCAGAAGAATTAGAAAGTGTTGTTGAGCATGAAGTATAAAGTAAATGATAATGAGACGATTGCTGATTGCCTACAAAGAATGAAAGCCGATGGTCATATGCCAACAAGACGCATTGAAAAACCAATTTATAAAGAAAATAAAGATGGAAGCTTAGAAGTTTTAAAACAAGATATCATTTTTATTGGTAAGAAGATAACTGAATAAAATATGACAGAGACCACTCAATAAGTTGTTTTGAGTGGCTTTTATTTTGGAATTGTGTTTGACTAAAATATGAAATAAAATAGGAATGTAAGCTAATTAGAATTATACAATCGATAAGTATTCTGTTAGAATTAAAGTAAATCGTCAAAGACGAACTTTTAAGTTTATTTTGCAGTTAATGTACAGATTTTGTGATTTAAAATATGAATATACATACGATAGGAGTTTAAAAAATGATTGAACGTTATTCTAGAGAAGAAATGTCGTCTATTTGGACAGACCAAAACCGATATGAAGCTTGGCTTGAAGTAGAAATTTTAGCATCTGAAGCATGGAGTGAACTAGGATATATTCCAAAAGAAGATGTTCAAAAAATTCGCCAAAATGCAAAAGTAGATGTGGAACGTGCTAAAGAAATAGAATTAGAAACTAGACATGATGTCGTCGCATTTACTAGACAGGTTTCAGAAACATTAGGTGACGAAAGAAAATGGGTTCATTATGGTTTAACTTCTACTGATGTTGTTGATACAGCACTTAGTTATGTTATTAAACAAGCAAATGATATCATCGAAAAAGACTTAGAAAGATTCATCAAGGTTTTAGAAGAAAAAGCTAAAAATTACAAATATACGTTAATGATGGGTAGAACACATGGTGTACATGCTGAACCAACGACGTTCGGTGTCAAAATGGCATTATGGTACACAGAAATGAAACGTAATTTAAAACGTTTTAAAGATGTACGTGAAGAAATAGAGGTAGGAAAAATGAGCGGTGCGGTAGGTACTTTTGCTAACATTCCACCAGAAATTGAAAGTTATGTTTGTAAACATTTAGGACTAGGTGCAGCACCTGTTTCAACTCAAACTTTACAACGTGATCGTCACGCTTACTATATCGCAACATTAGCACTTATAGCCACTTCATTAGAAAAATTTGCAGTTGAAATTAGAAATCTACAAAAAACTGAAACACGTGAAGTTGAAGAAGCTTTTGCTAAAGGTCAAAAGGGATCTTCAGCAATGCCACATAAACGTAATCCAATTGGTTCTGAAAATATTACAGGTATTTCTCGTGTGATTCGTGGTTATATTACTACTGCTTATGAAAATATACCGTTATGGCATGAACGAGATATTTCACATTCATCTGCAGAACGTATCATGTTACCAGACGTAACAATTGCCTTAGACTATGCCTTAAATAGATTTACAAATATCGTAGATCGTTTAACAGTATACGAGGATAATATGCAAGCGAATATCGATAAAACATTTGGTTTAATTTATTCACAACGCGTATTACTTTCTCTAATCAATAAAGGTATGGTACGCGAAGAAGCGTATGATACAGTACAACCAAAAGCTATGAAATCTTGGGAAACGAAAACACCTTTCAGAGATTTAATAGAACAAGACAGTAAGATTACAGATGTTTTATCTAAAAAAGAATTGGATGAATGCTTCAATCCTAAACATCATTTAAATCAAGTCGACACTATTTTTAAAAGAGCAGGCTTAGAATAACTTTAGAAATTAAATTGAAATCCTATACAAATTCAATTAAAACTACTACACTTTAACTTGTTAGTAAGTTAAAATAGTAAAAAGAATATGCATATAGGAGCTGTTATGATGCAAATTGAAAAATTACGTGGGGATGCATTAAATGAATTATTTGATGCAATTCTTACATTAGAGAATAGAGAAGAATGTTATCAGTTTTTCGATGATTTATGCACAGTGAACGAAATTCAATCACTTTCTCAACGACTACAAGTTGCTAAAATGATTAAACAAGGATACACATATGCAACAATTGAACAAGAATCAGGCGCGTCAACGGCAACAATTTCTCGAGTGAAGCGTTCTTTGCAATGGGGCAATGATGCCTACACAATGATATTAGATCGCCTTAATATCGATACAAAAGAATAAAATAATACGAAACGATCGTAACTATTAAAGTTTAACGGCTATAATATGTGAACGATCGTTTCTTTTTTAGTGTCAAAAGTAAAAAATAAGTTGTACAATTTCACGTTAACTGTTTAGAACTAGCATGTTAAAAATGATATAATTTAAGGTATGTTAAAAAAAGGAGTTTCACGTAATGTATGATATTAAACAATGGCGTCATGTATTTAAATTAGACCCTGCAAAGTCTATTTCAGATGATGATTTAGATGCGATTGGTATGTCAAATACTGATGCAATCATCATCGGGGGTACTGATAATGTAACTGAAGATAACGTCATTCATTTAATGAGTAGAGTACGACGTTATCCATTACCACTTGTTCTTGAAATTTCTAACTTAGAGAGCGTTATGCCAGGTTTTGATTTTTACTTTGTGCCTACTGTCTTAAATAGTAACAATGTAAAGTATCATAATGGAATGCTACTAGAAGCCTTAAAGGAATTTGGACATGTGATTAATTTTGAAGAAGTCGTCTTTGAAGGTTATTTAGTAATGAATGATGATAGTAAAGTTGCACATCAAACAGAAGCAAAGACGCAGTTAGATATAGATGATGTAGATGCATATGCATTAATGACCAATGAATTATATCGTTTCCCAATAATGTACCTCGAATATAGTGGAGAATATGGGGATGTAGAGAAAGTTAAGTCGGTAGCAAACACACTAACGACAACACAATTATTTTATGGTGGCGGTATAACATCATTATCACAAGCACAAGAAATGGCTGAGTTTGCTGATACAATCGTTGTTGGTGATATTGTATATCGAGATATAAAGAAAGCATTGAAAACAGTTAAGATAAAGGAGTCTAGTAAATGAATTCATTAGTAAAGAATATGAATGCAGAGCAAAGTGAAGCTGTCAGAACAACAGAAGGCCCACTATTGATAATGGCAGGTGCAGGATCTGGTAAAACACGTGTGTTAACACATAGAATCGCTTATTTATTAGACGAGAAGGATGTATCACCTTACAATATTTTAGCCATAACATTTACGAATAAAGCTGCTAAAGAAATGAAAGCAAGAGTAGAACAATTAGTAGGCGAAGAAGCACAAGTAATATGGATGTCTACATTCCACTCAATGTGCGTTCGTATATTACGTCGTGATGCAGATCGAATTGGGATAGAACGCAATTTCACAATTATTGATCCAACTGACCAAAAATCTGTGATTAAAGACGTTTTAAAAAATGAAAATATCGATAGTAAACGTTTTGAACCACGAATGTTTATTGGTGCGATTAGTAATTTAAAGAATGAATTAAAAACGCCAGAAGATGCTCAAAAAGAAGCTAATGATTTTCATTCACAAATGGTTGCTACTGTCTATAAAGGCTATCAACGTCAACTTTCAAGAAATGAAGCGTTGGACTTTGATGATTTAATTATGACAACGATTAATTTATTTGAAAGAGTGCCAGAAGCTTTAGAATATTATCAAAACAAATTCCAATATATTCATGTTGATGAGTATCAAGATACAAACAAAGCACAATACACACTCATTAAATTGTTAGCAAACAAGTTTAAAAATTTATGTGTTGTAGGTGATTCAGATCAATCTATCTATGGTTGGCGTGGTGCGGATATCCAAAATATTTTATCATTCGAAGAAGACTATCCAGACGCGAAAACAATCTTCTTAGAACAAAACTATCGTTCAACTAAAACAATCTTAAATGCGGCTAATGAAGTCATTAAAAACAATACTGAAAGAAAGCCTAAAGGGCTATGGACTGCCAATACAGGCGGAGATAAAATTAATTATTACGAAGCAACAACGGAACGTGATGAAGCAGAATATGTTGTTCGTGAAATAATGAAGCATCAACGTAATGGTAAAAAGTATAGTGATATGGCTATATTATATAGAACCAATGCACAATCACGTGTACTTGAAGAAACATTTATGAAATCAAACATTCCTTATACAATGGTTGGCGGACAAAAGTTCTATGATCGTAAAGAAATTAAAGATTTATTAAGTTACTTAAGAGTCATTGCCAATAGTAATGATGATATTAGTTTACAACGTATTATTAACGTACCTAAACGAGGTGTAGGGCCGTCTTCTGTTGAAAAAATTCAAACTTATGCAGTGCAAAATAATATCAGTATGTTTGATGCATTAGGCGAAGTTGATTTTATTGGATTATCTAAAAAGGTAACTCAAGAATGTATCGCTTTTTATGAAATGATTCAAAATCTTATTAAAGAGCAAGAGTTTCTTGAAATTAGTGAAATCGTAGAAGAAGTATTAGTTAAATCTGGATATAGAGACATGCTTGATAGAGAACAAACTTTAGAATCACGTAGTCGTCTTGAAAACTTAGATGAATTTATGTCAGTCCCAAAAGATTATGAAGAGAATACACCATTAGAAGAACAATCATTAATTAATTTCTTAACAGATTTATCACTCGTAGCAGACATTGACGAAGCGGATACCGAATCAGGTGTTACATTAATGACTATGCACTCTGCGAAAGGTCTAGAATTTCCAATTGTGTTTATCATGGGTATGGAAGAGTCATTGTTCCCTCATATAAGAGCAATAAAAAGTGATGATGATCATGAAATGGAAGAAGAACGACGTATTTGTTATGTGGCAATCACACGAGCAGAGGAAACGTTATATATTACAAATGCAACAACGCGTATGTTATTTGGTCGTTCTCAATCCAATATGCCATCACGATTTTTAAAAGAAATACCTGAAGATTTAATGGAAAGTCATTCTGGTAGTAAACGACAAACGATTCAGCCTAAAGCAAAACCAACTCAAAAACGTGGATTTAGTAAACGTACAACATCATCTAAGAAACAAGTCACATCTTCAGATTGGAAGGTTGGAGACAAAGTAACACATAAAGCATGGGGAGAAGGCATGGTAAGTAACGTTAACGAAAAGAATGGTTCTGTCGAATTAGATATTATCTTTAAATCAGAAGGACCTAAACGTTTACTTGCACAATTTGCACCAATTGAGAAAAAGGAGGATTAGTGGATGAGTGAATTACAAAATCGTGTGAATGACTTGCATGATTTATTAAACCAATATAGCTATGAATACTATGTTCAAGATAATCCATCAGTACCAGATAGTGAATATGATAAATTATTACATGAACTCATTCATATTGAAGCAGAACATCCTGAATTTAAGACACCAGATTCACCTACAGTTAGAGTGGGTGGCGAAGCGCAATCATCCTTTGAAAAAGTGAATCATGATACACCTATGTTGAGTTTAGGTAATGCGTTTAATGAAGAAGATTTAAGAAAGTTTGACCAACGTATTCGAGAAAATATTGGTAATGTAGAATATATGTGCGAACTTAAAATAGATGGATTAGCTGTTTCATTAAAATATGAGAACGGTCGTTTTGTACAAGGATTAACTCGTGGTGATGGAACGACAGGTGAAGATATTACTGAAAATTTAAGAACGATTCATGCTATTCCATTAAAAATTAAAGAACCACTTAATTTTGAAGTTCGTGGAGAAGCATATATGCCTAGAAAATCATTTATGAATTTAAATGAAGAAAAAGAAAAGAATGGGGAGCAACCTTTTGCCAATCCTCGAAATGCAGCAGCGGGATCATTACGTCAACTTGATTCTAAACTAGCTGCTAAAAGAAAGTTAAGTATTTTCTTATATAGTATTAACGATTTTACTGACTTTGAAGCTACGACTCAAAGTGGTGCTTTAGATGAATTAGATGAATTAGGTTTTAAGACAAATCATGAACGAGAGAGAGTATCTGATATAGACGGCGTGCTTAAATATATTGAAAAATGGACAGCTGAAAGAGAAATGTTACCTTATGATATAGATGGCATTGTTATCAAAGTTAATGATTTAGAACAACAAGATGAAATGGGATTCACTCAAAAATCACCTCGATGGGCAATTGCCTATAAGTTTCCAGCAGAAGAAGTCGTTACAGAACTATTAGATATTGAATTAAGTATAGGACGTACAGGCGTTGTTACACCTACGGCAATACTTGAACCAGTGAGAGTAGCAGGTACGACTGTATCAAGGGCTTCATTACATAACGAGGATTTAATACATGAAAGAGATATCAGGATTGGTGATAGTGTCGTTGTCAAAAAAGCAGGTGATATTATCCCAGAAGTTGTGAGAAGTATTATTGATCGTCGACCAGAAGATGCTGAAACATATCACATGCCGACACATTGTCCAAGTTGTGGACATGAGTTAGTAAGGATTGAAGGTGAAGTGGCCTTAAGATGTATTAATCCCAAATGCCAAGCACAATTAATTGAAGGTCTTATTCACTTTGTTTCACGTCAGGCAATGAATATTGATGGTTTAGGTACAAAAATTATTCAACAGTTATATGAAAATGATTTAATCAAAGATGTTGCCGATATCTTTTATTTAGAAGAAGAGGATTTATTACCTCTAGAACGTATGGGAAGTAAAAAAGTTGAAAATTTATTAGAAGCTATAAAACAAGCTAAATCACAGTCGTTAGAACATTTATTGTTTGGTTTAGGTATTCGTCATTTAGGTGTAAAAGCAAGTCGTGTTCTAGCTGAAAAATATGAAACAATGGACCGACTTTTAACAGTAACTGAAGAAGAATTAATTGCTATTCATGATATTGGTGGTAAATTAGCACAATCAGTAGTCACTTATTTAGAAAATGATGACATTCGTGCATTAATTCAAAAATTAAAAGATAAAGATGTTAATATGACATATAAAGGTGTTAAAACTACTGAAATTGAAGGACATCCAGATTTTAGTGGAAAGACAATTGTATTGACTGGTAAATTAGAGCAAATGACACGTAATGAGGCTTCACAGTGGTTACAAATGCAAGGTGCAAAAGTGACGAATAGTGTCAATAAGAGTACAGACATACTAATTGCTGGAGCTGATGCAGGCTCTAAATTGACCAAAGCAGAAAAGTTTGGCACGGAAATATGGACAGAAGAAGAATTTGCAACAAAACAAAATGAAATAAACAATGAGTGAGGTACGTCGATGAAGCGAACAATTATTTTACTTATCTCGACAATTTTTATTTTAGCCGCATGCAGTAACGATAAAGATAAATCATCTGACCAAGAAGCAGATCATACTAAAGGAAGTCATTCATCTCAAGTTAAACAGGTGGCAACAGATAAAAACGTACAAGGCGATAATTATCGTACGATTTTACCATTTAAAGAAAGTCAATCACGTGGGTTATTACAAGATAATATGGCAAATAGCTATAACAGTGAAGGCTTTGAGAGTGGTCTGTTAGAACTTAGTAAAGAAGTCTTTCCTACAGATAAATATTTATATCAAGATGGACAATTTTTAGATAAAAAGACAATCAATGCATATCTTGACCCTAAATATACTAAAAAAGAAATTGAAAAAATGAGTGAAAAAGATAAGAAAGATAAAAAGGCTAATGAAAATTTAGGTCTTAATCCTTCTCACCAAGGAGAAACCAATCCAACAAAAATAGCTGAAAAGTCACCAGCGTATTTATCTAATATTTTAGAACAGGATTTCTATGGTAATAGTGATACTAAAGGTAAGAATATTAAAGGTATGACCATAGGTTTAGCTATGAATAGTGAATATTATTACCAAAAAGAAAAAGATGGTGAAACGTATAGTAAGAAGTTAAATGACAAAGAAATAGAGAAGCAAGGTAAAGCAATGGCGAGTGAAATATTATCTAGATTAAGAGAAAATAGTGATTTAAAAGATATTCCAATTCACTTTGCTATATATAAACAAAGTAGCCAAGAATCTATTACACCGGGGGAATTTATTGCTGGTGCAACTGCTGATGATGGGCAAACGAAAATCAATGATTGGAAAACAATTAACGAGACAACTGCATTGTTACCTTCATCTACAGCAGGTAAATATGACGAATCATTAAATAATAACTTTAAACAATTTAATGATAACTTACAATCTTATTTCTCTAACTTCACACAAGCAGTAGGTAAAGTAAAATTCGTAGATAAAAAAGCAAAACAATTAACAGTAGATTTACCAATTGATTATTATGGTCAAGCTGAAACGATTGGTATCACACAATATGTGACTGAACAAGCTAATAAATACTTTGATAATATTGACGAGTATGAAATCAGAATTAAAGATGGTAATAATCCGAGAGCATTAATTAGTAAAAATAAAGATGATAAAGAACCACAGGTTCATATTTATCATAATTAATTACTAAAAATAAAAATGCGCGTAGCAAAGAATTGACCTTTGCTACGCGCATTTTTTTATTTTTCTTTGACAATTTGTTTTACTTTAGCTAAGTCTTGAATTACAAAGTCTCCAGGTGAAGCTGTTAATTTACTTACAATATATGTCACGATAACACTCACAAGAAAACCTGGAATGATTTCATACATACCGAATAATTCATTAATAGAAGCTAGTGGTTTAATCCAAGCTATCCATATAATCACGACTAAAGCGCCACTGATCATACCGCTAATAGCACCAGCTCTCGTCAAACCTTTCCAATATAATGAGAACAATACTAATGGGCTAAAAGAGGCACCAAAACCTGCCCAAGCATTACCAACTAAATTGAGAATCGTATCATTTGGATGCCAAGCAATTGCGATGGCTACGATAGCCACAACTAAAACAGATAACCGTCCTACCATTACAAATTCTTTTTGATGTGTTGCTACCTTTTCTTCTCCACGAATCAGTTTATAAAAATCTTCAGTTAATGAGCTTGAAGTAACTAAAAGTTGAGATGAAATTGTGCTCATAATAGCAGCTAGAATCGCTGCAAGTAAAAATCCGCCAACTAGTGGGTGGAATAGAATTTGACTCATAATAATAAATAATGTTTCTGGATCTTCCATTTTAATATGACGTTCAGATATAAAGGCAATACCTGTTAATCCTACACAAACAGCACCAAGTAAGCCTATTGTCATCCAGCTAATTCCTAAGCGTCTAGCTTTTGGCAATAATTTATGAGATTTAATAGACATAAACCTAACAATAATATGAGGTTGACCGAAATACCCGAGTCCCCACGAAAATAGAGAAATAATACCAATTAATGTCGTGCCTCTAAATAAATCCATATTTGTTGGTTTCATTGCTGCTACTTCACTAAAAGTATCTAAACCATTTAATTGCATCATAGCTACAATAGGTACCATAACCATGGCGATTAACATAATGACACCTTGGAAAAAGTCTGTAATGGATACAGCTAAATATCCACCAAAAAATGTATAAAAAATAACAATAACGGCGACGAGAATTAATCCAAAGTGATAGTCTAATCCAAAGGCACTCTCAAATAACTTACCTCCAGAAACAAAACCAGAATGTGTGTATAAAGTGAAGAATATAACGATAATTAAGCCTGAAATAATTTTAATAATATTTCGTTGGTCATTTAATCTGTTCTTAAAGAAATCAGGGAGTGTAATGGCATCTCCTGCAATTTCTGTATAAACTCTTAGCCTAGGCGCTACAACCCAATAATTAATATAAGCCCCAAGTGTTAGACCGATGGTTATCCAAATAGCTGATAATCCAGTACTATAAACAGAACCTGGTAGTCCCATAATCATCCAACCACTCATATCAGAAGCTCCTGCGGATAGTGCAGTTATGTATGGTCCTATATTACGACCACCCAACATGAATTCACTTAAATTACCAGTTGCTTGCTTATAGCCATAAAACCCTATAATGAGCAAAATAATAAAGTAAATGGCAATCATGATGTAAGTTTGCCAATTTGCATCAACTTGTTGATTTAGTGCAGTCCCCAAATATAGCATATTAACCACTCCCTCTTATCAATGTATTAATTTGTGTCACATGTAATATTATACATTATAGTTAAATGTTTAGAAAAGTGAAAAAATAAAATTTTATTTTTAAATAACTGCCAAAAATGTGATGTAGCGCTTACATTACAAATCTTAATTAATAGTACCACTTATAAATATTGCATAATCATAAATGATTAATATAAGATCTTGTATTTTAATAGAAATATATGATAAATACATATAAATAAGTTACACCCAAATGAATCAATCGTTGATAATTGGATTTCGTAATGTAAATGTCTAAAAACACGTTCGAAAAAGTGGAAGTAGTGATTTAAATTGTTATCACTCAATAAATACTTAGATTTTTAAATGAATATTTGATACAATTTAGTGATGAATGAGTAATAAGGAGGCTTTTATTTAATGACTAAAGTAACACGCGAAGAAGTTGAACATATAGCTAATTTAGCCAGACTTCAAATTTCTCCTGAAGAAACGGATGAAATGGCCAATACGTTAGAGAGTATTTTAGATTTTGCTAAACAAAATGATAGTGCAGACACTGAAGGTGTTGAACCAACATATCACGTTTTAGATTTACAAAATGTATTACGTGAAGATAAAGCTATCGAGGGCATTCCTCAAGAATTAGCATTAAAAAATGCAAAAGAAACTGAAAATGGACAATTTAAAGTTCCAGCCATCATGAATGAGGAGGACGCTTAAGATGAGTATTCGCTATGAGTCTGTTGAGAATTTATTAACTTTAATTAAAAATAAAGAAATTAAACCATCACAAATTGTAAGTGATATTTATGATGCTATTGAAGAAACTGATCCTACAATCAAATCTTTCTTAGCATTAGATACAGAAAATGCGATGAAAAAAGCACAAGAATTAGATGAATTACAAGCAAAAGACCAAATGGAAGGCAAATTGTTTGGTATCCCAATGGGAATTAAAGATAATATCATAACAAAAGATTTAGAAACAACATGTGCAAGTAAAATGTTGGAAGGTTTCGTACCTATCTATGAATCAACTGTTATGAATAAATTGCATAATGAAAACGCAGTCTTAATTGGTAAATTAAACATGGACGAATTTGCAATGGGTGGTTCTACTGAAACATCTTACTTTAAGAAAACAGTGAATCCATTTGATCATACTGCAGTCCCAGGTGGTTCTTCAGGTGGTTCGGCTGCCGCTGTAGCAGCAGGTTTAGTACCATTTAGTCTAGGATCAGATACTGGTGGCTCTATCCGTCAACCTGCATCTTATTGTGGTATCGTAGGTATGAAACCAACATATGGCCGTGTGTCACGTTTTGGCTTAGTAGCATTCGCTTCATCATTGGACCAAATTGGACCTTTAACTCGTAATGTTAAAGATAATGCATTAGTGTTAGAAGCTATTTCTGGTATAGATCCTAATGATTCAACAAGTGCTCCAGTGGATGATGTTGACTTTACTTCTGATATTGGGAAAGATATTAAAGGCTTAAAAGTAGCACTTCCTAAAGAATATTTAGGTGAAGGTGTTAGCGAAGATGTTAAAGCATCAGTAAAAAATGCGGTCGAAACATTAAAATCATTAGGTGCAGAAGTAGAAGAGGTATCATTACCTAATACGAAATATGGTATTCCATCATATTATGTTATTGCTTCATCAGAAGCATCAGCAAACTTAGCTCGTTTTGATGGTATCCGTTATGGTTATCATTCTAAAGAAGCACAATCACTTGAAGAACTTTATAAAATGTCTAGATCAGAAGGTTTCGGTGATGAAGTTAAGCGCCGTATCTTCTTAGGAACATTCGCTTTAAGTTCAGGTTATTATGATGCTTTTTATAAAAAATCACAAAAAGTTAGAACTTTAATCAAAAATGACTTTGATAAAATCTTTGAAAAATATGACATAGTTGTAGGTCCAACTGCACCAACAACTGCATTTGATTTAGGTGATGAGATTGATGATCCATTGACTATGTATGCCAATGACTTATTAACTACACCAGTTAACTTAGCAGGTTTACCAGGTATTTCTGTTCCTTGTGGACAATCAAACGGACGCCCAATTGGATTACAATTTATTGGTAAACCGTTCGATGAAAAGACGTTATATCGTGTTGCATATCAATATGAAACACAATTCAACCTACATGACGCTTATGAAAAATTATAAGGAGTGGAAATAATGCATTTTGAAACAGTTATCGGACTTGAAGTTCATGTTGAGCTAAAAACAGACTCAAAAATGTTCTCTCCATCACCTGCACATTTTGGAGCAGAACCTAACTCAAATACAAACGTAATTGACCTTGCGTATCCTGGCGTTTTACCTGTTGTTAATAAAAGAGCAGTAGACTGGGCAATGCGTGCGTCAATGGCCTTAAATATGGATATCGCTACAAATTCTAAATTTGACCGTAAAAACTACTTTTATCCAGATAATCCAAAAGCTTATCAAATTTCTCAATTTGATGAACCAATCGGTGAAAACGGATATATTGATATCGAAGTAGACGGCAAAACAAAACGTATTGGTATAACTCGTTTACACATGGAAGAAGATGCCGGAAAATCAACGCATAAAGATGGATATTCTTTAGTTGACTTAAACCGTCAAGGTACACCTTTAATTGAAATCGTATCTGAACCAGATATTCGTTCACCTCAAGAAGCGTATGCTTATTTAGAAAAATTACGCTCAATCATCCAATATACAGGCGTTTCAGATTGTAAAATGGAAGAAGGCTCATTACGTTGTGATGCCAATATTTCATTACGTCCATACGGTCAAGAAGAATTCGGTACAAAAGCTGAATTGAAAAACTTAAACTCATTTAACTATGTTCGTAAAGGCTTAGAATACGAAGAAAAACGCCAAGAAGAAGAATTATTAAATGGTGGAGAGATTGGCCAAGAAACACGTCGTTTTGATGAATCAACAGGTAAAACAATCTTAATGCGTGTTAAAGAAGGGTCTGACGACTATCGTTATTTCCCTGAGCCAGATATTGTACCTTTATATGTAGATGACGAATGGAAAGAACGTGTTCGTCAAACTATCCCAGAATTACCAGATGAACGTAAAGCGAAATATGTCAATGATCTAGGATTACCTGAATACGATGCACATGTTTTAACACTTACTAAAGAAATGTCTGATTTCTTCGAAGGTGCCATCGAACATGGTGCTGACGTGAAATTAACTTCTAACTGGTTAATGGGTGGCGTAAATGAATACTTGAATAAAAATCAAGTAGAATTACAAGATACTAAATTAACACCAGAAAACTTAGCAGGTATGATTAAATTAATCGAAGACGGTACAATGAGCAGTAAGATTGCTAAAAAAGTCTTCCCTGAATTAGCAGAAAATGGTGGAGATGCAAAACAAATTATGGAAGATAAAGGCTTAGTTCAAATTTCAGACGAAGCTACATTATTAAAATTTGTTAATGAAGCATTAGATAACAATCCACAATCCGTTGAAGATTATAAAAATGGTAAGGGTAAAGCAATGGGCTTCCTAGTTGGTCAAATTATGAAAGCTTCTAAAGGACAAGCAAACCCTCAAAAAGTAAACCAATTACTAAAACAAGAACTAGATAAAAGATAAATAGTTTGATTTTCACTCCTATAACGTTTAGTGTAAACTATTCGTTGTAGGAGTTTTTTGAATATCATTCGTTTTCACGAAAAATGGTTAGAGCTATCTATGAGTGAGACAATGAATTGAAAAAAGAATGAAAAAGTCATTTATGTATTAGGTAAACGAAGCACTTTAATAAGATAATATATTGATGCCTCAGTTACGGAAATTTATCAGAGATGCTAATCAATAAATTATTAACAAGTTCTAAAAAATACTTTCAACTCGAGTGTAAATCATTTAATATTAAATATGAGTATATGAAGTCGAGGGATATGATATGAGAAAACGAGCAAGAATTATTTATAACCCGACATCTGGTAAAGAGCTTTTTAAACGAATGTTACCTGATGTTTTAATTAAACTAGAAAAAGCTGGATATGAAACAAGTGCGTATGCTACAGAGCGTGAAGGTGATGCTACGCTAGAAGCAGAGCGAGCACTTAAACAACAATATGATATCTTAATCGTAGCGGGTGGCGACGGTACGCTAAATGAAGTAGTCAATGGGATTGCTGAGCAACCTAATCGACCGAAATTAGGTGTTATTCCAATGGGTACTGTTAATGACTTTGGACGTGCGTTGCATTTACCAAATGATATTATGGGTGCGCTGGATGTGATTATTGAAGGACACAGTACTAAAGTTGATATTGGTAAAATGAACAATCGTTACTTCATTAACTTAGCTGCGGGCGGTCAATTGACACAAGTCTCATATGAAACACCAAGTAAACTAAAATCTATCGTCGGATCATTTGCATATTACATTAAAGGATTTGAAATGTTGCCGCAAATGAAGGCTGTTGATTTGAGAATCGAATATGATGACAAAGTCTTTCAAGGAGAAGCATTGCTATTCTTACTAGGATTAACTAATTCTATGGCAGGTTTTGAAAAATTAGTACCAGACGCAAAGTTAAATGATGGTTACTATACATTAATAATAGTAGAAAAAGCTAACTTAGCAGAATTAGGTCATATCATGACATTAGCTTCGAGAGGCGAACATACTAAGCATCCAAAAGTGATATATGAAAAAGCAAAATCTATTAATATTTCATCATATACAGAAATGCAATTAAATGTTGATGGTGAATATGGCGGTAAATTACCAGCTAATTTCTTGAATTTAGAAAGACATATCGATGTATTTACACCTCATGATATTCATAATGAAGAATTACTTGACCAACCAACAGTAACACCACAGATGAAGGCTGAGGATTATCAACAAAATTCAGACGAAGTATAATAAATATTTACAGAACACAAGGTTAGGATAGGCAAGCGTTTATGTCCTAACCTTTTTATATGTGGGGGAAATAAAGTGGAAACATTGAAGAAAAATGATGTACTAACAGGACAAGTCGTAGACTTAACACATGAAGGCCATGCTGTTGTGAAAATTGATAGATATCCAATATTTATCCCAAATGCGTTAATAGATGAGACGATTGAATATAAAGTTATTAAAGTAAAAAAGAACTTTGCGATTGGAAAATTAATAAAAGTGATTACTGAAAGTGATGAACGAGTGGAGCCGCCATGCATATATTATTATAAATGTGGTGGATGCCAACTACAGCATATGTCTTATCAAGCACAACTCAATATGAAAAAAGAACAGGTGGTTAATTTATTTCATAGAAAATCCAATTTTACCAATACAGTAATTAAAGATACTGTTGGCATGGAAGAGCCATGGAGATATAGAAATAAATCACAAATTCCCGTTGGTTTAAGTAAGAATCAGTTACCAATCATGGGATTTTATCGTCAACGAAGCCACGACATCATAGATATGGATAGTTGTTTAATTCAAGATCAACAACATCAACAAGTGATGAACGATGTTAAACAACTTATATCAAATTTAAATATAAGCGTTTATAATGAAAAAACTAAAAAAGGACTACTTCGTCATTTAGTAATGAGAACAGGTCACTATACGAATCAATTAATGATTATACTTGTGACGAATGGAAAGGCATTCAAACAAGCTCAAGTTATGGTTGATGCACTAGTTCGAAAATATCCTAATGTCACTAGTATTAAACAAAATATTAATGATGCACATTCAAATGTGATTATGGGTCATCAATCTATCACGCTTTATGGTGAAGAAGAAATCAAAGATCAATTAAATGAAGTCACCTTCAATATTAGCGATCAATCATTCTATCAAATCAATTCACATCAAACAGAAAAATTATATCAACAAGCATTAGATTATGCTCAATTAACAGGCAATGAAATTGTTCTTGATACATATTGTGGTATCGGTACAATAGGTTTGTATATGGCTGAAAATGCGAAACACGTTTATGGTGTCGAAGTAGTTCCTTCTGCGATTAAAGACGCAAAACAAAATGCGACTATAAACCAATTCGAAAATACGACTTTTGTCTGTGGGAAAGCTGAAGAAGTTATTCTAGAATGGAAATCAGAAGGAATAAGACCAGATGTTGTCATGGTCGATCCGCCAAGAAAGGGTTGCGATGAAACGTTCTTAGAAACAATATTAGAACTTAATCCAAAACGTATTGTATATATATCATGTAATCCGTCTACACAACAACGTGACGCACATATACTTAGTCGTCAATATGAATTAAAAGAAATTACGCCTGTTGATATGTTCCCGCAAACAACGCATATCGAAACTGTGGCAATATTTGAAAGAAAATAATGTCATTTGATGAGAAATTTGAAGAAGTTGATTGCTAAAACAAGACGATTATTAAAATTATATTACAAGCAACTTACTTTCTTGAAAATGCCTTTAGTATCAATCATAAACAATGTATACTAAAGTTGATTTTAGAGATAAATGGAGGGTTGGTTGTGCATAAAATTAATTTGTTTCCTCATAAAATTAATATTCGTCGCTTTGTATTAATGCAGATTATTTTAATTATGTTTGTCATATTATTTACATATAAATGGGCTTACACGGTGACACATATTATCGAACAAAATATTATATTGAACTTAGTTTATGGTTTCGCTGGATTTTTAGTTTTATTAATTCTCCATGAGATGATACATCGAGTATTATTTATATTATTTTCTAAAGGTGAAAAGCCTAAAATGAAATATAAAAAGGGAACAATGTTACTACAATTTACTGAAACTTGCTTTAACAGATGGCAATTTAGCACAATCATGTTAGCGCCTCTTGTATTAATAAGTTCGCTTTTACTTGTATTAATCAAAACTTTTGCATATTCATCGTTGATATTTATGTTTAGTATTCATATTGGTTATTGTGTGCTTGATATTTTATTAGTGTCTTTAGCACTTGCTAGTAATTTTAAATATATTCAAAAATATGATGAAGGATTATATTTATATCAACAAAAGCCAAGTCAAATGAATCATGAATAATAGTTCAACAAATAAGTCATCTTTCTTAAAAGTGGAGATGGCTTATTTTAATGCCTTAATTTAAGAGCATGAAATTCGTGAATATTTGTCATACATTTTATAATAAAAGTATGATTAAACTAAAAATGAAAGTGTGGTAAAATAATGGAAGAAAGAAGAATTATTCACATTGACATGGATTACTTTTTTGCGCAAGTGGAAATGAGAGATAATCCGAAACTAAAAGGAAAGCCGGTTATTGTTGGAGGAAAGGCAAGTAACAGGGGTGTCGTATCAACGGCATCATATGAAGCTAGAAAGTATGGTGTGCATTCAGCCATGCCTATGTCGCAAGCACATAAATTATGTCCTAATGGTTATTACGTAACGAGCCGATTTGATGCTTATAGAGAAGCTTCTCAAAAAATTATGGATATATTTCGGAGTTATACTGAAATTGTAGAACCTTTATCTTTAGACGAAGCTTATTTAGATATTACACATTTAGTGAGACCTGATTTACCAGCTTCTAAAATAGCCAATTTTATTCGAAGAGATATATTAGAACAAACTGAATTAACAGCCTCTGCAGGAGTGTCTTATAATAAATTTTTAGCCAAATTAGCGAGCGGTATGAATAAACCTAATGGCCTTACAGTAATAGATTATAATAATGTGCATGACATTTTAATGGGTTTGGATATTGGTGAATTTCCAGGTGTTGGAAAAGCATCTGAAAAAGTCATGCATGATAATCAAATTTTTAACGGTCAAGATTTATATAATAAGGACGAATTTGAGTTAATACGTTTGTTTGGAAAAAGGGGTAGGGGTTTATACAATAAAGCAAGAGGTATCGATCATAATGAGGTAAAATCGACCCGTATACGTAAATCTGTAGGAACAGAACGTACTTTTGCGACAGATGTAAATGATGATGACGAGATATTAAGAAAGGTTTGGGAATTATCTGGAAAAACGGCTGAAAGATTAAATAAATTACAAAAATCAGGTAAAACGGTTACTGTTAAAATTAAGACGTATCAATTTGAGACGTTATCAAAGCAAACCAGTTTAAGAGATCCAGTTAATTCAGAAACAGATATTTATAATATTGCCTACTCACTTTATACTGATTTGAAAGATCCTGAAGTGCCTATACGATTAATAGGTGTTACAGTAGGTAACCTAGAACAATCAGCATACCGCAATATGACTATATATGACTTTATATAACGGGCTAGTAATGTATGATATTTAATACATTATTAGCCTTTATCTTTTAAATCTTTGCCATAGATATTTAACATGCTATGTAAATCATCATAATGTTTTAATAATCTATATGTGATCATTGCACAAGCTTTCGCATCATTTAGTGCGTCATGATGCCCATGAAAATCAAGTTGATAAAAGTCCATCATATGTTTTAAGCCATAGCGATGTGATTGAACTGTTCGCTTAGCCAATTGATATGAACAAAAATATGTTAGATGAGGAGTTTCAAGTCCAATGTCTTGAATACTTTGATGGAGTACATTCATATCAAATGCAGCATTATGTGCAACGACTGGAAGTTGATCGATAAACTGCATCATATAGGGAAATACATATGAAAAATTTGGAGAAGATGCCACATCTTCTGGGTATATACCATGCACATTAATATTTTGTTCAGAGAAATAATCATTCGGATTGACCAAAGTATGAAAGGTTTCTGTAATTTGGTTATCTATTACTTTAACCATACCTACTGAACAAATGCTAGTACGTTTACCGTTAGCAGTTTCAAAGTCTAGTGCAACAAATGCATTCTCACTCATTGTGCCACTCCTTTCTATCAATAATCATAAAATATATTTTAATATATCAAAGCTATAATGGATAGTAAAAGGGAAAGACTTAACATTTATAAAACATTCATTTTAAGGCGCGTATATGTGGAAGTCATTGTTGAAATTCAATAAAAAAACTGCCAATCAACTTTAAGCGTTAATTGACAGCTCTTCTATAAATGATAAATGACTTATCTAATTATATATTGAATTATTCTTCGTCAAATGTACGAGTAGCTAATTCTTTTTCATATAAATATAGCGTATTGCAGTCATCACCAATACGGTTTAGGTAATCGATATGAGTTTCGAACATTGATTCTTCCTCAACTTGTTCATCTAAGAACCAATTTAAGAAAGAGATTGTTGCGTAATCTTTATCTTTATGTGCGATTTCTGATAGATTGTAGAAACGTTTTGTTACATCTTGTTCTTGAGCTAGACCGTCTTTGAATGTTTCTAAAATAGAATTAAAGTCTACTTTTGGTGCTGGTAATGCTGTGAATTTCGCATGGCCACCACGGTCATTAATATAATCATAGATTTTTTTACCATGGAATCTTTCTTCTTTAGCTTGTTGAATGTAGAAGTTTGCAAATCCTTCGTATGATTGAGAATCGCAATAAGATGCCATTGCCATATATGCGTGAGCAGCAAAATACTCATGATTCATTTGTTCATTTAATGCTTCTAATAATTCTTTATTTAACATAGTATTCACCTCATATGAAAATTTTCATTTTCTTTCTCTGTTGACTAAAATGAGTATAACAAACTTATTCTCATTCGTAAATAATAATTATTATAATCTGGAGTGCATTTTTATCTTTTTAATTGAGAATCTTTTTAGTTATACCCTCTGCATGTTATAATTATGCGAGTGAATAGTAATAGGGAGGAAACAAATGAGACAATGGACTGCAACCCATTTAGCGAAGTTAGCGCGCAAGGCCAGTAGAGCCGTGGGTAAAAATGGAACTGACTTACCAGGTCAAATCGCACGTAGAGTGGATCAAAATATATTAAGAAAATTATCAGAACAAGTTGATGATATTGTCTTCATAAGTGGTACAAACGGTAAAACAACAACATCTAACTTAATTGGACATACATTAAAGGCCAACCAAATTGATATTATTCATAACAATGAAGGTGCCAATATGGCAGCAGGTATTACGTCTGCCTTTATTATGCAAACAACAAAGCAAACTAAAATTGCAATTATTGAAATAGACGAAGGCTCTATACCGAGAGTACTTAAAGAAGTAACACCATCTATGATGGTATTTACAAACTTCTTCAGAGATCAGATGGACCGTTTTGGTGAAATAGACATCATGGTCAATAATATCGCTAAATCAATTAGTGATAAAGGTATCAAATTATTATTAAATGCGGATGATCCATTCGTTAGCCGACTTAAGATTGCAAGTGAGACTCGAGTTTATTATGGTATGAAAGCACATGCTCATGAATTTGAACAAAGTACAATGAATGAAAGTAGATATTGTCCTAACTGTGGCCGTTTACTTAAATATGATTACATACATTATAATCAAATTGGTCATTATCATTGTGAATGCGGCTTTAAACGTGAACAACCTAAATATGAAGTATCTTCTTTCGAAACATCACCATTCCTTAAATTAAATATAGGAGAGGCAACGTTTAATATGAAGATTGCTGGTGATTTTAATGCATATAATGCACTTGCAGCATATACTGTGTTAAGAGAATTAGGATTAAATGATACATCTATTCAAAAAGGATTTGAAACATATACATCTGACAATGGTCGTATGCAGTATTTTTCATTAAATCAAAAAGAAGCGATGATTAACTTAGCTAAAAATCCAGCTGGAATGAATGCAAGTTTATCAGTCGGCGAACAATTAAAAGGACGTAAAGTATATGTTATCAGTTTAAATGATAATGCTGCGGATGGTAGAGATACGTCATGGATTTATGATGCGGACTTTGAAAAACTAAGTAATCAAGATATTGAAACGATTATCGTTACAGGTAATCGTGCTGAAGAATTACAATTAAGATTAAAATTAGCTGAAGTGGATGTACCTGTTATCCTTGAAAGGGATATATATAAAGCAACTGCTAAAACAATGGACTTTACAGGGTTTACAGTAGCGATTCCTAACTATACTTCATTATCACCGATGCTAGAACAATTGAATCGTTCTTTTGAAGGAGGACAATCATAATGAATCACGAATTAACGATTTATCATTTTATGTCCGATAAATTAAATTTATATAGCGATATTGGCAATATTATTGCATTAAAAATAAGAGCCAAAAAAAGAAATATTAAATTGAATGTTGTAGAAATTAATGAAACAGAGGGTGTAACCTTTGATGATTGTGACATCTTCTTTATTGGCGGGGGAAGTGACCGTGAACAATCACTAGCTACAAAACAATTGAGTAAAATTAAAACCCCATTAAAAGAAGCAATTGAGGATGGTATGCCTGGATTAACTATATGTGGTGGATATCAATTTCTAGGAACTAAATATATTACACCAGATGGTACAGAGTTAGAAGGTTTAGGTATTTTAGATTTTTATACTGAATCTAGAGAAGACCGATTAACAGGTGATATCATTATCGAAAGTGATACATTTGGAACTATTGTTGGCTTTGAAAATCACGGGGGAAGAACTTATCATCAATTTGGTACTCTAGGTCGAGTGACACATGGTTATGGTAATAATGATACGGATCGTAAAGAGGGTATCCATTATAAGAATTTACTAGGAACTTATTTACATGGTCCAATTTTACCTAAAAACCATGAAGTAACTGATTATTTATTAGAGAAAGCTTGTGAAAGAAAAGGTATTCCGTTTGAACCCAAAGAATTAGATAATACTGAAGAAGAAGCAGCCAAACAAGTTTTAATAGATCGTGCAAATAAAAGTAAATAACATAAAAGAAGAGGTTGTGACTTTTGTAACGAGTCGCAACCTCTTTCTATTTTATTATGCATAACGATGGTCTAATATTTTATAGATTAACAATATTTCGTATATAAGATGACTTTTAATTTGATTTTGGTCAAATTCTTCTAGTTGTTTAACTGAAGATTTTAGTGTTGAAGCGGATTGTCGCTCACGTCTAAATGTACCATCACATAGGATTTGGCTAATACTTGTACTGATTTTTAGAATTGCCATTTTTTCTTCAGGTGTAAAGAATACGTGTGCATCTTTAGGTAAATATATAATGTTTGCTAAATGGGTCATCAGTAATCGATTAGTATAAGCTCTATTAGTTAATTTATTTAGTTTTTTCCAATCGTCTGCCTTGTTCTGATGATAAGTAAGTTCATCACGTTGATAGCCAGTTAGCATATCAATTTTTTGGTTTAAATTACTGATTCGGATAATCTTTTTATTACTTTTATCCGATTGAAAGCGACCAAGCAACAATTCATGACACCGTTGATTAAATAGTGCGTACATTTTTTCTTCAGAATCGTAAAGATGATCTTCTAACTGATTATAATATTTAGGTGGTAAAATCATAAAATTGACTAGACCTGCTGTCAATAAACCAATTAAGGCGGTTAGTAAACGTGAAAAGAAGTTAAATACATACGCTTCATGTATACCTGGTATCATTGCAACTGACGTTAATACAGCGACCGTTGTACCTACCTGTAAATTCAGCTTAGTACAGGCTAAAATTGTCAATGTTGCACTTAATGCATAAGCAAATGGTGACTGATCCCCAAATATAAAAGTAAATACAACTGCAAATAATGCGCCAATAACTGTAGCAGGTAAACGGCGATACCCTTTTTTAATTGAGGCCTTAGCAGTAGGTTCAATTGTTACAATTGCAGTTAATATGGCAAATATTGGTGTAAGATTTAATAACATACAAAAGACAGTCGTAAAAAATGTAGCTAAACCTGTCTTGATAGTGCGAGCACCAATAAGATTTTTATACCATTTTTCATTCAACATGTTGTCCCCCTTGAAAAGGGAATTTTTAAAACGATTTACGGTTTTACAAATTCTCTTTCTTAATCAAACAAAATAAAGTCATTTCAATGCATTCATGTTTAGTATATCAAAAAATTTTTGCTATAATAAGATAGAATAATAAATAAAAAGGAACGGGATAAAAATGATTGTAAAAACAGATGAGGAATTACAAGCTTTAAAAGAGATTGGCTATATTTGTGCAAAAGTTAGAGACACAATGCAAGCCGAGACTAAACCAGGTGTTACGACAAAAGAGTTAGACAATATTGCTAAAGTGTTATTCGAAGAACATGGTGCAATTTCAGCGCCAATTCATGATGAGAATTTTCCAGGACAGACATGTATCAGTGTCAACGAAGAAGTAGCACATGGTATACCTGGAAAACGTGTGATTCGTGAAGGTGACTTAGTTAATATTGACGTTTCTGCATTGAAAAATGGCTATTATGCCGACACAGGTATTTCATTTGTGGTAGGAGAAGCAAGTGATCCTATGAAACAAAAAGTGTGTGATGTTGCTACAATGGCATTTGAGAATGCAATGGCTAAAGTAAAACCAGGTACAAAGTTGAGTAATATTGGTAAAGCTGTACACGCAACAGCACGTCAAAATGATTTAACAGTTATTAAGAACCTAACAGGTCATGGCGTTGGTCAATCATTACATGAAGCACCTAATCATGTCATGAACTATTATGATCCTAAAGATAAAACACTTTTAAAAGAAGGACTTGTGATTGCAGTTGAACCATTTATTTCTTCTAAAGCAACATTTGTGACTGAAGGTAAAAATGAATGGGCATTTGAAACAAGAGATAAAAGTTACGTTGCACAAATAGAACATACTGTCATTGTCACAAAAGAAGGCCCTTTATTAACAACTAAAATTGAAGATTAAAGTATTATCATCCTTTAGATCGTATAGTCATTCATTTTACATAGACTAGGACTAAAGGACTAACAAGATATGGTTCCGGAGCCTATTACTGATGGTTTCGGAATTGTTTTATAATAGAACCTAATCAAGGGTGAGGTGGTTCTATGAATTACATGGAGATTTACTTAAATAAAATATTTAAAACATCATTACAATACAACATTGATGATTATAAAATGAAATTAGACAAAAAATTGAAAAGTATTGAAGATTATATCGCTTATTTAAATGAAAAGCGAATGCAACTTAAAAAGCTAATTGACAGTCTTTCATTAGCATTAGAGAATAAATATATAGATATAGCAGATTTATATAATATTAGATGTGCAGAAGAAGTACATGATAATGAAATTGCATCATTAAGAAATCATTTAAATCAAATTGAAGCGTATTGTGATCAAATTGAAACTAAAATAAGTGAACAAGCAAAAGAGAAAATGACTATCGAAAAAGAATGTCATTTAATTCAATATATGAGTGCTGTGGCATAGAAAGGTGGCGAATCATGACACATAAATATATATCAACAGAATTGTTGATAGTTTTTACAGCATTAATGATTATTGCTAATTTTTATTATATATTCTTTGAAAAAATAGGCTTTTTACTCGTTTTACTTTTAGGGTGCGTATTAGTCTATGTAGGATATATTTATTTTCATAAAGTACGAGGGTTGTTATCCTTTTGGATTGGTACTTTGTTAATTGCATTCACCTTACTTTCTAATAAATATACAATTATCATATTGTTTATATTTTTATTAATATTAATTGTAAGGTACTTAATTTATAAATTTAAACCATTAAAAGTAACAGCAACTGAAGAAGAAGTTACGTCGCCAGCATTTATTAAGCAGAAATGGTTTGGTGAACAACGTACACCAGTATATGTATATAAGTGGGAAGATGTTCAAATCCAACATGGAATCGGGGATATTCATATTGATTTAACTAAAGCTGCAAATATTAAAGATAACAACACAATTGTTGTTAGACATATATTAGGTAAAGTACAAGTGATTGTGCCATTAAATTATAATATTAATATCCATGCGACGGCATTTTATGGTTCCGCATATATTAATGAAAAATCATACAAGATAGAGAATAATAATATTCATGTTGAAGAAAAGACAAAAGAAGAAAATTATACAGTTAATGTCTATGTATCAACATTTATTGGCGACGTAGAGGTGATATATAGATGAATCACTATATAAGAGCCATTGGGTCAATGCTGATATTGATATATAGTATGTTAACGGCATTCTTATTTATTGATAAAGTTTTTGTTAACATCATTTACTTTCAAGGCATGTTTTATACACAAATTTTCGGTATTCCAGTGTTCTTATTCTTAAATATTATAGTTATATTATTATGTATTATAGTCGGATCAGTTCTAGCATATAAAATTAATCAACAGAATGATTGGATTAAAACTCAAATTGAGCGATCAATTGAAGGGGAAACAGTTGGTATTAATGACCAAAATATTGAATTGTATAGTGAGACTTTAGAAATATATCATACACTCGTTCCATTAAATCAAGAGTTACATCGATTAAGAATGAAAACACAAAATTTAACTAACGAAAATTACAATATGAATGATGTTAAAGTTAAAAAAATTATTGAAGACGAGCGACAACGTTTAGCAAGAGAATTACACGATTCTGTAAGTCAACAACTATTCGCTGCAAGTATGATGTTATCAGCAATTAAAGAAACACAGTTAGAACCACCATTAGATCAACAAATACCTGTACTCGAAAAAATGATTCAAGATTCTCAACTTGAAATGAGAGCGTTGTTACTTCATTTAAGACCGCTAGGATTAAAAGATAAATCATTAGGTGAAGGAATTAAAGATTTAGTCATTGACCTTCAAAAGAAAGTTCCAATGAAAGTAGTACATGAGATTCAAGAATTTAAAGTACCAAAAGGAATAGAGGATCATTTATTCAGAATTACACAAGAAGCAATTTCAAATACTTTGAGACATTCTAATGGTACAAGAGTAACGGTTGAATTATTTAATAAACAAGATTATTTATTGTTACGTATACAAGATAATGGTAAAGGTTTTAATGTAGACGAGAAACTTGAGCAAAGTTATGGATTAAAGAATATGCGTGAACGTGCACTAGAAATTGGTGCTACTTTCCATATCGTTTCATTACCAGATTCTGGTACACGTATTGAAGTTAAAGCACCATTAAACAAGGAGGATTCGTATGGCGATTAAAGTATTATTTGTAGACGACCATGAGATGGTTAGAATAGGTATTTCAAGTTACTTATCAACACAATCTGACATTGAAGTAGTGGGAGAAGGTGAGTCTGGGAAAGATGCAATTGCAAAGGCACATGAGTTACAACCAGATTTGATTCTAATGGATTTACTTATGGATGATATGGATGGTGTAGAAGCGACAACAGAAATTAAAAAGGATTTACCACACATTAAAGTTGTGATGCTTACAAGTTTCATTGAAGATAAAGAAGTGTATCGAGCTCTAGATGCTGGTGTAGATAGTTATATCTTAAAGACCACAAGTGCTAGTGATATCGCAGAAGCGGTTCGTAAAACATATCATGGTGAATCGGTATTTGAACCAGAAGTATTAGTTAAAATGCGTAACAGAATGAAAAAACGTGCTGAGCTATACGAAATGTTAACAGATAGAGAAATGGAAATTTTATTGTTAATTGCTAAAGGTTATTCTAATCAAGAGATTGCTAGTGCATCTCATATTACAATAAAAACAGTAAAAACTCATGTAAGTAATATTCTAAGTAAATTAGAAGTTCAAGATAGAACACAGGCAGTCATTTATGCATTCCAACATAACTTAATTCAATAATTATAAAAAAGGCCAGGTGGATGATATATCAATTCCACTTGGCCTTTAATTTAATGATTAAGAATGTTTATCTTCAGAATCATTATTTTTAATTTTATTAACGATTTTATCTTTCATCGTACTTTGATCTTCTTGATACTTGTCTTTAGCATCTTTATCAATATTATAATCTTCATCTTTACCTATTTCACGATGATCATTATATTCATATGTTATATCTTCGTTGTAATGATTTTGGTTATTATCATCATGTTTCAATGCAGCTTCTTCTGGCGTTTCACCTTTAATCACATGACGTTGGTGAATAATCGCATTGATTTCAGCACCTATAATGATGATGAAACTTGTTAAGTATAACCAAATTAGTAAAATAATGATACCTGCGATACTACCATATGTTTTAGAATAATTACCAAAGTTAGAAATATACCAACCAAATGCAAATGATCCTAGTAACCAAATGATAGAAGTAAAGATAGCACCTGGTAATACAGATAGAATTTTTGTTTTAACATTAGGTGCTACTGAATATAACACGATAAATAAAACTAAAATGATGATAAGTGGTAATACCACTCTTATTAAATTGAATACCCATTTTACTTCAGAATCTAAGCCTAAAGGTCCGAATAAGTAATGACTTATAGCAGAACCTAACGTTGGTAATGCCATTGCGATAGCAAAAACAACGCCCATCACAACTGTAAATACAACGCTTAGAAGTTTTAGTAAAATGCCGTTACGACTATCTTCAACATCGTAAGCAACATTGAATGAGTTCATAATTGCTGTCATACCATTTGAAGCTGACCAAATTGCTAAGATCAAACCGACAGATAGTAAGCCACCACTTGAGTTCTTCGTTACATCGCCAATGACACCTTTTATGATTGATGATGTTTCAGAAGGTGCACTGCTTAACATATTAGTAATTTGGCTTTGTTCAATATTAAAGAATGGTAACAATGTTAATAAGAAAATTAACATAGGGAACATTGCAAGAACGAAATGATAAGTCATTTGTGCTGCTAATCCTGAAGCATCATCTTTGCCAATTCTATAAACTAAATAAGAAAAGAAATTTGAATTCTTTGTATATTTAGCAGGTTTGTTCAATCTTGATAAGAAGAAAACTTGGTTATCTTTCTTAGGTTCCTTAGATTGAAATTCTTGTGGTTCAATATATGTACGGTCTACTTTAATTTTATTATCACTATTTTTGTCATCCTTATGCTCTTCATATTCTTTAGCAGAGTTAAGGAATTTGGAACTTGTTTTTTCTTTCTTTGACATAACAATCTCCTTTAGTCCTTTGACATGGAATTTTAAATGCAATTTTATTTTAATATTAGTTGTAAAGAAAGGGAGTGAGAAAGAACTCATTTGGAAATGAATTCTTAAACTCACCCCCGTATTAATGGAGTGGGACAATTATAATAGAAGTGTTTCACTATTTAAAATAGCTAGATTACGTATTGGCGATAAGCCAACATTCAATTAAATTGTCCATTTGGCATTCCATTACTTACCAATACGTTCATTTTTTCTATTAACAAATGTGTCTTTAGCATCTTTAATAGAACGTTCTAATTCTGGATTGTTACGACGAATTTCTTCGATAACATCTTTCCAATACATTACTTCATCTTTAATGCTACTAACTTTAGAAGGTTTTTGAGATTTTTTGCCTTCTTTAACATTAGAGAATGATTGTTTTAAAGAATTACGAGTTGATTTATCAGCTAATGTTGCTGCGCCACCGATAACAGCGCCTAATAATACACCAGTAATGAATTTGTTTTCCATAATATTTTACCTCTCTTTCAAATTTGCATCTTTTACGATGTAGTCAATTAAATGATCACAAGATGATTGTACCATTTTATATACACCTTCAAAATTGTTTGTGTAGTATGGATCTGGTACATCACTTTCTTCCATATTACTAAATTCTAATAGTTTGAACAATTGTCCTTGAATGTTAGGATTAATTGCTTTGATATTTTCTATATTACTTTGATCCATAGCAATAATATAGTCAAAATCATCTGTCGGTTCAAATAGCTCACTAATCATACCATCAAAAGGAATTTGATGTTCTTTAAGAATCTTTTGAGTACCTTCATGTGGTGGTTCTCCTAAATTCCATTTACCAGTACCACGAGAGTGTACCCGAACATCTTTAATGCCTCTGTCTTGAAGTCTTTGTCTCATGATAGCTTCAGCCATTGGAGAACGGCAAATGTTTCCAAGACATACAAAAGCAACGTCTACCATATTGATTCCTCCAAACCATGTAATTATATCCCCATTTTAATGGTTCTTCAAACAATTAGAAAGCAAATTTTTTCAATTTCTATTAAAGTTCCATAAAGTATGTTAGTTTGATAGAATATGATTACTTAGATAAAGAGGTGAGACGTGTGGCATTAACTAATGAAGAGATGATTACTGAGATTAGACAAAAATTAAATATCGTCAATAAAGCACTCATCGATCCAGATAAATTTAAAGAGGCAAATCATGATGAGATTAGTGAAATTCATCAATTTGTTACTTCAAAGGATTCATTTTCACCTAGTGAGGTCACTGCAATTGCAGATGCACTAGGACAATTACGACAATAAGGGGGAACCTAAATGAGTAACTATCAAGACAAGTTAAGACAATATGCACAACTATTAGTTAGAGTAGGAATGAATGTTCAAGATAAGCAACCAGTATTTATTCGATCATCAGTTGAGGCATTGGAACTCACTCATTTAGTCGTTGAAGAGGCCTACATTGCGGGTGCTTCAGATGTTAGAGTTGAGTATGCTGATCCACGTTTAAAACGATTAAAATTTGAATATGAATCATTAGACCACTTTGAAAATAACGACGTTAAGTCATATGATGTAGAAGCTAGAATGGACTTTGTGAAAAGAGGGGCAGCGAATCTTGCAATATTAACTGAAGATCCAGACTTATTAAGTGGCATCGATGCAAGTAAATTAAAAGCCTATCAATTACAATATTCAAAAGCGTATAAGGGTTATATGGAAGCAAGTCAAAAGAATCAATTCCCATGGGTCGTAGCAGCATTCCCATCTAAAGCTTGGGCGCAACGTGTATATCCTAATAAATCAGTAGAAGATGCGTACTCAACTTTTATAGATGAAGTATTTGATATTGTAAGAGTTGATGGTAACGATCCAATTCAAAATTGGAAATCTCACGTAAAAAATTTAAGTGTGCATGCTGATAAATTACAGAAAAAACAATACAAAGCATTACACTATCTATCTGAAGGAACAGACTTAGTTGTTGGCTTACCTAAAGGTCACATTTGGGAAGATGCGACAAGTTATGTCAATGGTGATCAACAAGCCTTTATTGCTAATATACCTACAGAAGAAGTTTTCACTGCACCAGATAGAAACAATGTTAACGGTTATGTGACTAATAAATTGCCATTGAGTTTTAATGGTAATATTATTGATGGCTTTACCTTAACATTTAAAGATGGTGTAATTGTTGATTTTAAAGCAGATAAAGGTGAAGACGTGTTAAGAGATTTATTGGATACCGATGAAGGTGCTAGACGATTAGGTGAAGTTGCGTTAGTACCGGATGATTCACCAATCTCAAATCGTAATACCATCTTTTATAATACGTTATTTGATGAAAATGCATCCTGTCATTTAGCTATAGGTTCAGCATACGGCTTCAACATTGAAGGTGGAACAGAAATGACTACGGAAGAAAAAATAGCAAGTGGTTTAAATGATTCAAATGTGCATGAAGACTTTATGATTGGCAGTGCAGATTTAACTATCTATGGCATATTAGAAGATGGTACTAAAGAACTCGTATTTGAAAATGGTAATTGGGCAAATTAAATATCATGTTATAGAACAGATGAGGAGTCAAAATTCATTAAGAGATAGGGAGATATGAATGGCAAAACAACAAGTGACTAAAAAAGCAATGTCAGAATCTAAAAGTTTGAAATCTAGACAAGTCTATCCACAAGATACAAATCATCATCATACGATGTTTGGTGGTACTTTAATGGCTAACGTTGATGAAATTGCAGCTATTACTGCCATGAAACATGCAGGTAACTCTGTTGTTACAGCGTCAACGGATTCTGTTGATTTTTTATTGCCAATTAAAAATGGTGATATTTTATCATATGAAGCGATGGTTTCGTACACTGGTAGTAGTTCGATGGAAGTATGTGTGCAAATTATTATTGAAGATGTGTTCGAAGGTGAACGAAAATTAGCAGCTCTTAGCTTTTTAACTTTCGTTGCGTTAGATCAAAGTGGTAAACCAACACAAGTACCTCAAGTATATCCAGAAGATAAAGTTGAAAAATGGTTCCATGAAACTGCACCACAACGTGTTGCTCGTCGCAAAGAACGTCGTGATGAAAGCAAAAATACAATTGAGTATTTATCTAAAATTCAGCATATAGAAAGATAATACTCTAATTACCTAAATAAAGACCCTTATACCAATGCGTTAAAACGTATTGATATAAGGGCCTATTTTAATACTTATTAAAATAGCGATTCAATTAAAATGCTACACAATAAAGACTTTAAGAGAAAATACGCTTAGCATGCATTGCTTTTTCATTTTCTTTAAAATCTGTATTAGGGTAGTACATATTTTTCACTAAAACATTTGGTCCTAAACACTGATATTCAGCACAATGACAGTTGAGTGATTGTGCTAAATCTGAATTAAGCCATTGCTTAAAAACATCTGTCAGTTTATCATTTTGAATATTTGAGATAGTCCCATTTTCATCACCAAAATCAGTTACGATGACATTACCTGTAAAGACATTTACATTTAAACGACTGCGGCCATCTGGATCATTTCGCATTGTAACGTTTTTAGCATGTCTTAAACGTTGTAATAAATGTTGATCATTTTCATCATTAATACATGGATATATAGGTAACGTACCAAACAACATCCAAGTATCTTCATCTCTAATGTCTAATAAATGATGAATTGCTTCTTTCATTTCTTTTAATGACAATACATTTAATGTACTAGCAAAGTCAGCAGGGTACATTGGATGTACTTCATGACGACTACATTTCATATCATTTACAATTTCTTTATGAATTTTATTTAAATAGGGTAAAGTACTTTGATTCAACATTGTTTCTGCAGAAACGAACATACCTTGGTCAGAGAGCGTGCTTGCGTTATCAAGCATTTGTTCATATAATTTGAGTTTCGCTTTCAAAGGTGGTTGCTTTTTCATAGCACCGAAGCCCACATCTGTAAATTCTTGGATTGTACCCCAGTTATGAGAAATGTGCATGACATCGATATACTCAGCGATATCTAAATATCTATCTTGTGGCAATGTTAAATTAGAATTCATTTGAACATAAATACCACGTTGATATGCATATTTTAATAATGGTTTAACAACATTCTTGATAGATTTTTTTGAAAACATGGGTTCGCCGCCCGTAATTGATAACGTACGTAAATGAGGTATTTCATCTAGTCGACGGTAAATAATGTCCATTGGTAAAGGTTCTGGGTCTTGAGTTTGAAGTGTATAACCAACCGCGCAATGACTACATCTCATATTGCATAAATTAGTAGTCGTAAACTCTATATTACTTAAAGTAAGTTGACCATTATCAATGATGTCATTATAGGCTTCCCAAGGGTCGTTATTTATACTTACTATTTCCTTGATATTATGCATTTTTAAAACTTCTTTCTTTTGTATTGATACCATTTTGATACCTTTTTATTCAAATATACGCATTGCTTGTTGTTTCTTGTCTGTATAAAGATGTGAGTATGTCTGTATCGTTTCGGTAATATTAGAGTGTCTCATTAATTCCATCAACACATACATATCTACACCGTTATTTATTAAGTACGATGCGTAAGAATGTCTTAAATGATGAATACGAAGATTTGGAAAGGCTTTTTTAAAATGACCTGAAAAAGTAATATATATCATTGGCTCATATCCGCCGAATATAAAATAATTTTCAGTGAAATATTTATAGTTTTTGGAATCTTGACCATACATATCATTTAACATTTTTCTGATATGTTTTGGTATAGGAATAATTCCTTTAGAACTTTCTTTTTTTAAATTTGTTTCAATAGTTTTTTTGCTTAAATTTAATTTCTTGTTTATATTTAATTCACCTTTTTCAAAGTCATAATCTTTCCATTGCAACGCTAAAGCTTCGCCAATTCTAAGACCTGAATAGAATAACAGTTTTGTTAAATTACGTGAAGTCTCATTCGTTATTTTTTCAACTTTTTCATCAAACTCTTCACGTGTAATGAATTTCGCTTGTGGTTTTGTACGAGGAATTGGTGTAACGGGCAGTGTTGGGTCATATAAAAGCTTATAATACTTTTTGGCATAATTTATCACTGCTTTAAATCCTGCCCACACAGAGCGTGCATAATCGACTGAGAGTCCTGAATCATTGATAAGATAATTTCTAAAAGTTGTACATTGTGTTGTGGTTATTTTACCAATAGGTGTATTACCGAACTTCGCCTTTATGTGGGTATTGTATTCAGTTGTCCGTTTTTCTATTGAGCGAGTTGATAAATTTTCATTTTTTAATCGATCATAAAATATAGTTTCGAATGGTTGATTATCAGAATAACCAAACTTAATATTTTGAATGAATTCACTTTCAGCAAATTTAGCGTCTTTTTTTCTTTCAAAACCACGTTTCATTTTGCGTTTATTATTACCGTAAACATCTTTATATCTGGTAGAAAAATACCATTTTCCTGTATTTTCATCTTTATATACTGGCATTTTCTTTCAATCCTCCTCAAAAAAGGTAAAAAATAATAAGGGTAGGTGGACTACCCTAAAGATCACTAAATATTACTGTAAATCAAAATAGGTTTAAAATAATAAATTGATTCATTCGGTAATAATTCATTTAATAATGGCCCTTGTAATGAAGCATCTAATTGTATAACTTCAAATACATTTTCATATTCAAATTTATTAAATTCGATTTTGCTAGCCTTTATTCCAACGATGTTTAATTTACTTTGAGCGTAAAAGTATTTTAGCTCTTTAAATGGGACATTTAAATTTCCTTTGTAAAGTGAACCGATTAAAGATTGATTATCGTGTTCAAGTATAATTTTATAATCTCCAGGTACTAATTTATCTATAATTGAACTCATTTTTTCTAAAGGTTTCAAATCTTTTTTCATACCATTGAATTCTTCTTGAGTTTTTTTATCGATACCGATGAAACTTGATGTTTCAGACTTTATATAAATATTCATTAATTGTTCTAAAAATTTGAAATGATTACCGTCCAATTCTGCAATTGTTAATTTTTTATCTGAATATAAAGAAATTTTATCACCTTTATTCATAGCGGTATTTTCAAATATTTCATAAAGATAATCGTGCAATTCGATTTTATACAATTCTGATTGAGCTTCACTTTTCGAATTAATAAAATTTAAAGTTTCTTTCAAAGAATTTTTATTGATTTTTATTTTATAATTAGCACCGCTTTTATATGAACCTTTTGCTACGCCTGCACTGATTTCTAAACCTAAATCTCCTGTTGACTTTCCGTTAATTTCATTTGTGGATTTCGTGTTAGCAGTGATTGTACCTTCGCTTTCTGTACTTGTATTTTTGTTCATTTGACTGTAAGATAGATTTAAACCTTTTCCGTGTTGGCTTAAATAAGAATATATAAATTCTTTATCGGTATATAAATAATGTTTCAAAGTAAATTCCTCCTTAGGTGGTGATTGTATGTTAAAATCTTTAAAAGAAATGAAGCAAAAAGATGATATTGAATTCAAACATTTTTCTAATCAAGTAAAATATCAATTTGAAAAAGTTGAAGAGAAAAACGATAATAAGATGAAAGAACTTAAAAATCAAAAAAAATTAAACAATAAAAATAAACAGCAATCATCATTATGGGCTAATGCAATTAAAAATGGTAAATTTTGACGTCTAACTCAGTTAGGCGTTTTTTAATTTACATCAAACCACCACTAGGACGGGTTGAATCATAGAATTATATTCTTTCTAATATCTTCCAATTATCATTATTAGCCAGTAAGAATAAGTGCCACTAAAATTACAATTATCAAACTTCATGTGTTTCTTTCATAAATAACAACTCCTTTGGAGTTACTTTCTTTTTTTATCAATTTCACGGGCGTATTTTTGTAATTTTCTGCGTGTTTTCATGATACTTTCCTTTTTAGGACGTGACTTCCTAAAAACATTACCTCTGTTAGTTCTCACGGTATAAAAAATTTTTCTCAGTTTAACTTGATAATTAATTATTTTCATTATATTTCTCCTTTATAAATTTATGATTTTTTTCTACAGGGTAGATTAATAGTTTCAAGCTATTAACAAAATACTTATATATAATTTCATGTTATAATAAAGTTAACAGGATATCGGGCGCTCGTGGTGTTGAATTCTGTTGCGCGGCTGAAGTTATCTAGGGTAGTTGTTCCGATACTCAATATTGTTATCACCACGGTTTTTATCCGTGGTTTCTTTATGTTTCCATTTAATTTATATCTGCCAATAGCACGGCGTTAATCTACTCTATGCAATTTAAAAAGCCTCAACGGATCAAACGTAATAGAGTAAAATAAAAGGGGCACTAGGTACCAAGTGGAATTATTCTGTATCTTGTGGTACTGCGTCATCTTTAGGTAATCCAGTTTCGGGATCTAACTGGTCATTGGAAAATGCTTTATCTGAAGTAGGAACACCGCCAACATCTCCATTTGGTATACCTGTATAACCATTTTGTTTAGCAACTTTGGCATTAGCTTCCATTTGTTCTTGATTTAGATCACCACTGTTTTGTTGTGCATTTGCTTGTTGGTTTTGAGCAGGTTGTTGTTGAGACTGTTGAGCTTGTTGGTTATTCTGATTTGAATTGTTCTGAGAATTATTTTGATCATTAGACTGTTCATTTTGTTGATTATCTTCACTTGATTGGTCTTTTTCTTTGTTGTTATCTTTCTCTTTATTGTCCTCTGATTTTTTATCTTTATTTTTCTTTGGATCATTAGATTTCTTATCAGATTTACTTTCTGATTTCTTGTCATCGCCTTTTTTAGAATGGTCCTCACCTTGACCACATGCAGTCAATAATAATGTTGCAGATAGTAATGCAGTTCCTAATATTTTGAATTTCATTTTTGTTGCTCCTTTATATATTTTTGTATTCAAACACTCTTAATGGTTCAAATGCGATTACATAATCACCGCATCGAGTAGTTAATCCATACTTTTGCTTATAGTGTTCTAAACTTTTGATGATGAAATTCTCTGATACTTCTAGGAATTCGGCAAGTTCATATAAATTATGAACGCCATGTTTAAATGCTTTAACGATGTTTTCTAATGGTATTAATATTTCACTAGCTAAACGTCTAGCTTTCAACTCATATTTTTTATTCTGTATTTTACTAGAGTCTAGAATATTCCCATAAGTAATTTGATGGTGAGCTAATTCTTCGGCTAATGCCTCAAGTTTAGAAGTTGTCGATTTATTTTCATTGATGAATATTTCTCCATTCATATAAAAACCGGATTGAAAGTGAGGTAATCGGTTTGTTTCAGTTATAGGTAAGTGATTATTCTTTATTATCAAATCTTCATACTTCCCCATATTAACACCCTTTATTTTCTTTTATTTTTAACAAATTCAATAAATTGTTTTACTTCTTCAATTTCTTCTTCAGTTAGGCCATCTTTATCGAAATGAGCAGCCATTGTGTTTTGTTTTATTTCATTTTTATCTTCAGTAATTCGTGATTTCGGTACATTAAAGTAATTAGCTAATTCCTGTATTTTACTAATTCTAGGATATTTAACTTCTTTCAACCAATTAGAGATTGTGGATTGGCTTACCCCGATTGCTTCAGAAAGTTCTATTTGCGTTACGTTGTTCTCTTTCATAAGTTGATCTAAATTCTCCGACAAAATTTTTCTCGCACTTTTATATTCCATGTTTTTTCTCCTTTTAGTATTACTTAATGTAATACTAATTTACCATAAGTGATATTACTTTACAACACTTATTATTACTATTTTTAAATAAATATCACTTTAAGTGTTGACATATTACTTTAAGTGATAGTATAGTTGTAGGTGTCAATAGGAGGTGATACGAAATGCCAGAGGATTTTAAAGAGTTTCCAGTAAAAGTGTGGCGTACTAATTCAAAAATGACACAACAAGATGTAGCTGATAAATTAGGTGTCACTAAGCAATCTGTAATAAGATGGGAAAAAGATGACGCTGAACTAAAAGGATTACAACTTTATGCTTTAGCCAAATTATTCAACACCGAAGTTGATTATATAAAGGCTAAAAAAATTTAATATTAGTATCACTTTAAGTGATAATAATTGAACGAATTACAACTTAGCAACGATTTAACCCACAATTGACAAACAACTTAAAGGAGGAAAACAAATGCATGAACAAAATAAAAAAGTCATCTATTACTACTATGACGAAGAAAATAATAGACGACCTATATTTGAATCAAATTGTTTAATTGATAGTTATGAATCGTTATACGCAAAATTCCCAAAAACAAGAAACAACCTTTATGCACTGATTCAAGGAAAAGAATTCAAATTAGCTTAAACCTAATTGTTTGTTCATTACTGATACCGCTAATTGTTGCAATACAGGTAGAGTAACGGTTTTTAATTTAGAAGCTTTTGATTTTGTTTCTTTCCATACATTTTCATCAGCAACACTATTTAAAAATTCGTGACCGGTGAATGTAAGATGACCAATCATAAAACTAGAAAGTTCAGAGCCTTTTATAGGTTCAGCATCGATTAAACCAGCATCTCTAGACTTTAACAGTGTGTATGCAACATCATCTTTAGAATATTTATTTGAATCTATATCGACATATATATCTTCAAGGTCTAGGAAATTTCTTAAGTCTTTCTTACTTTCAACAACTAATAGAACTTGTCGTATAAGTTCATATTTTAATTCCATATTATCACCTCCTAATAAGGAGTATAGCAGAAAGGAGCATGCAGTATTGAACGACCAAAACAAAAAATCTCAATGTAACAACGACCACATCAAGATTACTGGTTGGGAAATAGTTGATATTAATAGGAAACTAAATTTCTTTAATTACTTACTAATAATTTTAATAGTGCTAGAAGTGTTCCAAATATTCCTGTTATAGAAGGGAGGAAATCAAATGTTTAAACGAAAAAAGAATAAATTTGAATTAAAAATAAATATAAAAAACCGCAATGAACTAGATGAATTGCTGGAGACAATTCAAAAAGACATTGTAGCTTTAAAGAATGATTTTGATAAATTAAATCAATTTAGACTCAAATTTGATTTAGAGCAATCTCAGAAGAACACTTCGGGCAATTAGCTTTATAATTTCTGAACTTGAAAGTCGCTTTTTTATCACATACTGGACATTTCATTTTCTTATCAAAATTAGCTAATTGTTTATCCAAAGCTTTTAGAAAGTCTTGATCAAATTGTTTTTCATCAAAATCAATAGAAACGTTTGACTTTTTAGCTATAGATAACACCTCCCTTCATAAAGGGATAACAACATTATACACGAAAGGAAGTACCAATAATGATAAAAAATCATCTTAACGCAAAAGAGTTATGCCAGATTTTACCAATATCAAAATCGACTGCGTCAAAAATCATTAGAGAATTAAATGAACAACTAGAATCAGAGGGCTACATCGCAATAAGAGGAAAGATACCTATTCAGTTGGTACAAGAGAAGTTTCCTCACGTAGATTTTTCACAAGAAGTATTAAAGGAATTGGAGGTAACACGATGAACAAATCATTCTTAATCGCATTACTCACATGGTTCACATTTTCACTAGCACTCACATTTGCAGGTATCTACTTCACAACTGCATTAGGTATTGCAATGTTAATCAGTATCGCAGCATTTGTATTTTTCGAATATGAATTTTTTCAAATAAAAAAGACTGAATGCTAACGGCAATTAGCAAACAGTCAAAAAAGTAAACGTATTTTCCGAAAGAACTACGTTTATTAAATCAAAATAAACGGAGGTAGTCAACTATGAGTAGTACAGAAGAACATTTATTAAACTTACTCAAAATCGCATGGCAAAACGAATGGCGACTCAAGTCACAACTAGCTGAACGTGATGAAGAATTAGAGCGTCAAAGAAAAGAAATGCAACAAAAGATCAATTTGTATGAGGATTTAACAGAAATTTATAAAAGAATGTTCCAAATTTCAAATGGGGAGTGTGTAGATGAAAGAGACAGTGACTTATCTCATTAAACGTAATGATGTAGATGACGACTTATATATCACTAATCGTCCTAGCGGCAACTTTCCGGACATTAAATACTCAACTAACAGACGAGATGCCAAGCCATTTGATGGGTTAGATAATTCAGTAATAGACATGACAAAACATACTGCAATAAAGAAAACAGTAACTGAAACAACTGAATATGAGGAGGTCGAGTATGACATTTAACATTTCAAACGCTACTGAAATTAACACAGATAAATCGACATATTTAATTTATGCAAAACCAGGTACAGGTAAAACACATACATTGAATTTCCTTCCTGGTAAAACACTTTATATCAATGTGGACAAATCAGAACGTCCTTTAAAAGGTAATGAGAACATCGACATCTTAGAATTTAATACCCACGAAGCATGGAAAGAGTGGAGTGAATTAATGAAATGGTTGGCAGACAATAAAGAAATCATTAATCAATACGACACAATAGCTATCGACAACATTTCAGAATTGTTTAGATCAATGTTAGCAAACTTAGGGCGTAATGGTAAAAATGAACGTGTACCAGAAATGAGTCATTACCAACGTGTAGACTTCTTTACAATCGATAGTTTGCGTTTCCTACAAAGCTTAAAAAAACGTTTAGTATTTCTTGCTTGGGAAACGAACTTTGAAAACTACACGCCTGCAGGGCAACAAATTACGCAAGCTGTACCAGATATACGTAAAACTATTCGCGATAACGTAGCAGGTCTTTGCCAAGTCGTAGCAAGATTGGTGTTTAATGAGAAATCCGGTAAACGAGGTTTCATACTAGCCCCAAGCAATAACGTATTCGCAAAAAATCAATTAGACAACAGAGAACATTGCTTGCAGGAAGATTTATTTAAAGTCGGTGATGTGGATGGCAACGTTTAAACTTTACGACTATCAAGAAAAGCTAGTAGATCAAGCTAGGCACATCCTGTTAAATAAATCAGGTGTACTCATACAAAGCCCGCCAGGAAGTGGTAAGTCGATCATGATTGCTGAAGTGGTTAAAAATGCAGTTAATAAAGGAAAGCACATTCTTTTTATCGTACACCGAAAAGAATTAAGTCATCAGATAAAAAACACACTAACTAAACACGACGTTGATTTATCGCAAGTTGATATTCTTTCCGAAAAACGTGCTAAAAATATTATGCACAAACTTACACCACCTAAGCTTATTGTAACTGATGAAACACATCATAGTAGAGCGAAAACGTATAAAGACATTTATGATTATTTTCCTAACGCTTTACGGGTTGGTTTCACTGCAACTCCATGGCGTGCTAACAGTAAAGGATTTACAGATATATACGATGAAATGGTGAAAGGTCCATCAGTTGAATGGTTAATCAAAAATAAGCGTTTAGCAGACTACGATTATAAAAGTGTGGTATTGGCAGATGAAAGTAAATTAAAAAAGTCTAGCACAGGTGACTTCACTAAAAAATCAATCGACAATGCGATACCAAAAGGCATATATGGAGATATCGTAGAAAACTATCAAAAGCACGCTAACGGACAAAAGACCATACTTTACGCCCACAGTGTTGAGGCTAGTAAAGATATTGCAGAACAATTTAGAAATGCCGGTATTAACGCAGAACATGCAGACGCAAAAACAAACATCTCAGAACGAACTCAAATTATGGAAGATTTTAAAAAAGGCGTTATTAAAGTTCTATGTAATGTTGATCTCATTTCAGAGGGATTTGATGTACCTGATTGTACATGTGTCATCTTAGCTAGGCCAACTGATTCGCTTGTTTTATTCATGCAGCAAGCAATGCGTTCAATGCGTTATCAACCGAATAAGAAAGCGTTAATTATTGATCATGTAGGTAATTATGCAAGGCACGGCTTACCTGACACGCCGCATGATTGGAAGAAATATTTTAAAGGATTTAAGAAGCGTAAACGTAAAGAAAACGATGATATAGGACTAAAAACATGTAAAAAATGTTTTACAGTCTATTCTTCTGAACTGTATGAGTGCCCTAATTGTGGTCATATTAATGAAACAGAAGAAAAGAAAGGTCTGGAAAATTACGACGCAGAGCTCACAGATATCAAACCTTTCAAAGTTGATTATACATTAATGCAATACGACAAACGTAAAAAAAATAAGGAAGATTTAGAAACACTTGAAGACTACTACTTGTTTGCTAAAGCGAACAATTACAAAGAATCATGGATTAAATTTAATAATCCTTATTATAAAAACGCACCGTTTCCGGTGTTATATGCAGATTTAAAAACAATCAAACAAAAATACAATTATTAAAGGAGATTTTTACTATGACATTATTTACTACAGATTATTCAAATTTAGAAAGCAATGACTTTTCACCACTACCAGAAGGAGAATACGAAGTTGTTATCAAGAGTGCAACAGAAAGAGCAACGAAGAATGGAAAAGAAGAAACACAATTACAATTAGTTGTTAGAAACGATTTAAAGAAAACATCAGAACATCAAGCTAAATTCGCTAACAGAGTAATTTTCGTCGATGAATGGAAACGCACAATTGACGGACAATATAAATATAAAATGGATAACTTCATGCACTATTTAAATGGTGTAGGTGTTCCAGAAGGTACAGCAATTGAAAGTATCGAACAGTTACTTGAAATGTTCAGAGGTAAGCCAGTAAGAGTATTTGTGAAACAAGAAGAAAATGAATATAAAGGCGAAAAACAAATCGTCAATCGTGTTGCACCATGGAATTTTAAACGTACTAAATTCCCACAAGTGAATCATGAATGGAAATCAGATGACGATAAACCAAGTAGCAATAATGCATTTGCGGGTGGTGAAGACATCAATGATGACGACTTACCTTTCTAATATTCCAGATGAATTAAAACAACTTAAAAACTGGTGTGTGTGGAAGTTTGAAAATAGAAATGGCAAACGTACAAAAATTCCTTTTAATGCAGAAACAGGTGAGTTTGCAAAATCAAACGACAAACGTACATGGTCTAGTTATGAAACTGCAGTTAATGCAGAAGGTGTCGATGGTATAGGGTTCTTCTTTGAACCTCCATACCTTGGCATTGATATTGATGATATTGATGATGATCTCCACAGATTTAAACAAGGGGATAAGTTAGACAATATTGTTAGTGAATTTAACGAAGCATTTAAAAGTTATACAGAAGTAAGCCCAAGTGGTAATGGATTACACATTATTGTAAAAGGTAAAATCCCCGGCAGTCGTAGACGTAAAGGTAATATAGAAATGTACGATAGTGGTCGTTTCTTCACAATGACTGGTAAAACGATTGGTAAATATAAAGATGTTACAGAAGTGTCTGAACAAGTCTTTAAAACAATTTATGAAAAATATTTACCAAATAACACTGTGAAATATCCTACAACAAATAATTATCAACAGAATATCCACAATCTTTCAGAAATTGACGTTATTAACGAAATATATAAATCAAAGCAAGCTAAACTATTTGATGACTTAATGAAAGGGAACTACGAACCTTACTACACATCACATTCAGAGGCTGATATGGCATTAGCGAATATACTAGCCTTTTGGTGTGCAAGAGATTACTCACAAATGGATAGTATTTTTAGACAATCTAATCTATATCGTGATAAGTGGGATGAAAAGCGAAAGAATTCCACATATGGTGAACAAACTTTATTCAAAGCAATTAATGAAGCTAACAATATTTATACCCCCAAACAACAAACAGAAGATAACCCACTTAGATATGCATTAAGCAAACTATTCGATAATCAAGAAGAAACAAAAGATTTCCCAATTAGAAGTTACGACGACACAGGCAACGCAGACCGATTTATAGATAGATACGGCAATCTTTACAAATATAGTTACATTGCCAATAAATTTTATATTTATGATGGTATGAAATGGAAAATTGATGATAAAGGTTCAATTCGTAAATTAATTGATGAAATGATTGAAAGTATCAAAGATGAAAAAATAATTCATGGTGATGATGTTACAGAAGAAGAAGCGAGAGAGTTCTTCCAAAAATACTACAAAAAGACACGCGGTACTCAAGCGAAGAAAAATATTATGAATGAACTCATGCATCGACGACCAGCTACCCCTGATGACTTTGATAGAGATGACATGCTTATAAATGTTGCGAATGGTTATATTGATTTAACTTCAAGAGAACTTTATAAACACGATATCAATAAAATGTTTTCTCAGATAACCAATACTGATTACACAGAAAAAATGCAACCTGCAGTATGGTTAGACTTCTTAAACGATATTTTTGCAGGTGATCAAAAAGTAATTCGCTACATTCAAAAAGCATTAGGTTATTCGCTTACTGGTAGTACAAGAGAACAAATTATGTTCATTCTATTTGGTAAAGGTCGTAATGGTAAAAGTATTTTTGTTGAAGTGATTTCGGAAATACTTGGGGATTATTCCAATAACATGCAAGCTAAATCATTGATGGTTAAGAAAAACGACAATGTTAATACCGACATTGCACGTTTAAGTAAAGCGAGATTTGTGACCAGTTCTGAACCAAATGAGGGTTTTCGTTTTGATGAAGGATTAATAAAACAGTTGACTGGTGGAGATAAAGTCACTGCACGTTTCTTGTATGCTGAAGAATTTGAATATACACCGAAATTTAAAATATGGGTGTCTACAAACCATAAACCTATCATTCGTGGTACTGATGATGGTATTTGGAGACGTTTAGTATTAATCCCGTTCGATGTTCAAATACCTGAAGAAAAAGTCGATAAAGATCTTAAATATAAATTGTTAAGAGAAGCACCGGCGATTTTAAATTGGATGGCCGAAGGTGCCTACATGTGGATGCAGGAAGGTTTAGAAATGCCTGATAAATTGAAAGCAGCAAGTAAAGCTTATCGTAATGAGATGGATGTTATTGAACAGTTTATTGAAGATGAATGCAAGCGAGTAGATGACGGAAAAGTAAAAGCTCATGAGCTATATGAATTATATAAAAAATGGGCGAATGACAACGGAAACTACAAAATGAGTAACAAAGATTTTGGCAAAAAGATGAAAGAGAAATTTGAATATAAACGAATTACGAGCGGGATGTTTTATTTTGGTTTAGAAATACCGATGAAATATCCAGGGTTAGAAAGTTTATAAAACTATGTAGGGTATGCAGGTGGAAATGTAGGGTAAAAATTACACTTTAAAGCTTACAAACCTTTTTATATCAGTGTTTTTATTATCTTTATGTATATTATGTAGGGTAAGAGTTGTAAAAGTCATATACAAAAATAAAAAGAAGTATATAAATATAGATAACTTTTTTAAGAGCCACCCTACATAATTTCATTCAAACATAGAGCGCGTAAGGTTTGAGCGCTATTTTCACCCTACATATTAGCCTACATTTAACAACATTGTGGAGGATTTATGACTGAACAACAAATACAAAACGAAATAATCTTAGCAATCAACAAACGTGGCCACAGGTTATGGCGTGCAAATGCAGGCAAAGTCGTAACCAAAGACAATCGCGTTATTAAATTATTACCTAAAGGTTTTCCCGATACATTTGGCTATCGTAAATCAGACGGTAAGTTTATCGCAATTGAAGTGAAAACCGAAAAAGGTAAATTAAGACCTGAACAAATTAAGTTTAAAGAATTTATAGAAACACAGAATGTTTTGTACGGAGTAGCAAGAAGTGTGGAAGATGCAATCAAAATAGTAGAGGGTGATTAATTGGAACACAGAGAAGAAACCATCGAAGTTGAAGCAAAGTTAAAAGTACGCGTGAAGTACCCTGTGTGGATTAATAACAGAATCACTACAGAAGAAGAACGCGAACGACTTTTAGATTTAATCGCAAAGAACCCAGAAAAAGAATTGATGCATGAAGATTTAGAACTGATTGAATTAGTAGAGGTGGAGTAAATGGTTAGAACGGTTGGAAGATATAGAGATGAATTCGGCGATATATACGTCCCGTTATCAATCAATTCGACAAAGGTTGATGTACCTATAGAGATTTATGAAACAGCCATCAATAATGGTTTAAGTGATTATGACATTAGACGACGTATTATTGAGAACGGTTATAAACCAACATATTTCATAGCTAGACCTATAAATGCTGATAAAGGTGCTATGAAGTTAGAAATTGAAGAAAAAGAACGTGAACAACGTATCGCTACAAGAGAAGAACAAGAATTACGTAGAAAGAAACCACATTTGTTCAATGTTAAGCAGAAACACACACGTAGTAAGTATTTGCAAGGTTTAATGGATAATAACGCAATAGCTAAATTAAAAACCGACTCATACGGCAGAGTGCAAAGGGGATAAGCGAATGGAATTACATGAATTAAATACAGGCGATGATATTTGGTTCAAATATCCAAACGCAACCAACTCATTTCCTGCAGTGGTGGAAGAACTCCATTACAACTTTAAAGGTGAACCATATCTAAAAGTACGAGTAGGTAGTGAGTTAGTAGTGATTGATGACAAATACGACATAGTAAAGGTGTAGATAACAATGACAATAATCAGTAATCAGAAAGTGGATATGATCAATAAACCGCCACATTACACATATGGCGACATTGAAATTATAGATTTCATAGAACAAGTTACAGCACATTACCCACCAGAATTAGCATTCGCTATTGGGTCGGCAATTAAATATATCGCTAGAGCGAATCATAAGAATGGTAAGGAAGATATCGACAAAGCGAGATGGTACTTGCAACGCGTATTTGATAAGTGGGAGTGAGATAAATGGTTAAATCAATATTTTTACAAGACGGAGAAGAAATATTCATAGATGATGAAGATTATGAGAGAGTAAATCAACATATTTGGCATAAATCTTTTAATGGTAATCACAGAATGATTATGAATAACGATAGCAAACATTTAGCCAATTTTATTCTTAAAAAAAGCTTTCAAATGATAAAAAACAATGATTTTACTAGAAAAAATTTAACAACTAATGGAAATGCAAGTAGATGGCAAAAAGCTAGATTTAACAATTCTTCTAAATATAAAGGTGTTTCATGGGATAAAGAAAGCAATAAATGGTATGCCAAAATAAGAATTGGAGAAAAAGTTAGGAGCTTAGGACGTTACAACGATGAAAATAAGGCTGCAATGGCTTATAACAATGCGGTTAATGAATATTGGGACGGTCAAGGATACTTAAATATAATTGGAAAAGATAACAGAAACAAAGAAAGAAACTATAAAACCTATAAAAATCAATTGAACAAAAGGACTAACAAGAAAAAATTAAGAGGTATTAAAAAAATTAACAATAAATATTATGTACGCCTTAATTATTCTAAAAGTGAATATTCGTTAGGCAATTACGACGATTTGAATAGAGCTAGATTAGTCTACAACAAATGTGTATCTTACCTTTATGGAGAAGACGCAATTCTAAATGATGTACCTATAACAGATGAGCTCAAAGAATTCATATCTAACTGGGAGATGCCAGACAAAATAAAAGCATTGAAAGAGGGTGGTGAGAATGACTAAAAAAGCATTCCTAAACCAATTTTTCGGCACGAAACGTTACTTGTACCAAGATGATGTGAAAGTAGCTCACATGCATATCGTGAATGGTGTGTATTATCTGCACGGTCATTTCAAGACACAGTGGACGAACTTTAAAACTACATTCAATAGTGAGAGAGAGTTTAACGAGTACATTAAGCAGCACGGATTAAGTTTGGAAGATGAAAGACAATTAAGTTTATTTTAGGAGGACAACGATAATGACTAATCAATTAGATCAATTAGTAAAAGCAGTAGAACAATGGAGTATCGATAAAGGGTTGCATAATGGCAATAGCTTTACGCAATTTGCTAAATCGAGCGAGGAAATGGGGGAAATCGCAGCGGCATTATGTAGAGACAACACAGACGCTCTCAGAGACGGTATAGGAGATGTTGTTGTTACTTTAGTGATATTGGCCCAACAAAATAATATGACGTTACAGGAGTGTTTAGAACAAGCTTATGGAGAGATTAAAAACAGAACAGGAGTCATGTCAAAAGACGGGAGTTTCATCAAATCAGAAGACATCGAAGGATAAAGATATTCTAACTAAAATTCGGGAGGTGCTGGGGAAGTGAATCATATAATAACAATAATTCTAATTGGAATTGCATTCGGATTTTATACCGTGGTTTTTGATAGTTATATGAAAACTAAAAAATCAAATATGGAAATCATATATAAACTAATAATTATTGTATTGCTCATTTCCACTTTTGAGTTTGCAGAAGGTCATCATATGACATCTTTATTAATTGCATTTTTGTCATTAACTTTTATAGAGAAAATAAAAGAAGTGAGTAAGGAGTGAGTGGGAATGGAAATTAAAAAAGCTATAAAGAAACCAGTAGAAATTGAATATATTCAATACACAGGAGATAACGAGAAAGAACTTATTGAGTGGTCTAAAGGTAGAGTTAATCTATCTTACGATGACGAATTTAATACAGTATTTGGTGTAGCTACGCTGGAAGGGTTTTTAGAAGTATACAAAGATGATTATGTTGTTGAAGGTGTACATGGAGAATTTTATCCAGTTAAGCCAGATATATTTGAAAAGACATACGAGGTCATATATTAATGCAATACCTAATCACAACATTCACAGATAGCACAGGCTTACCTCACAATCATGTGACTAAAGCTAGAGAGAATCAGTCGTTTACGGTGGTTGAGGCTGAGAGTAAAGAAGAGGCGAAGAAGATATATGAGGAGGTGGAAGAATAATGAAAAAAGCTAAAATTATCACTAAAACGAACAACGTATATACAGCGGTTTATGAGTGTGACGTTGAAAAACTCATTGATACTTTATTAGAGGATAACGACAACATAGTAACTGTTGGTGATATTTCTGGAAACAAAGTTTATATCAAGACTGATAGTATTGAATCTTTTACATTGTCGGAGGTCAAATAATGATTAAACACATTTCAAAACTATTATTCACGCTAGCAATGTATGAGTTAGGTAAGCACGTGACAGAGCAACTATTAATTAAATATACATCTAACGATGATATAGAAGCGCCACAGGATTTTACGCAAGATGATCATATCCATTTAAACGCGGAGGTATCTGACTAATGAACGAATTAATTAATCAAGTATATGTAATTGAAACTAAAGATGGTGACTTCTATGAAGAAGAAGTACAAGTAAACGGTGGCATGGGAATAAAAAATCCAATATTAAAGGTTACACAATATCCGAATGAGGCTAAAAGATTTTCAAGTATTAAAGAAGCTAATGATATTGCATATGCATATGGATTTAATGTTTTAGCGCTTAACACATATTTAGAGGATGTGACTTAACATGTGGATAATCATATCAATACTATTAGGCATTGTTTGTCTCATCTCTCTAGGTGTACAACACGAACAACAGAAAGAATTAGAAGAATATAAATATGCTAATGCTTACATGAAAGATTACATTGTTAGATATATAGATGAGAAACGTAAGTAATGGAGGTAGTAGATGTATACACGTGACGAAGTAAGAAACATGATAGACAATTATAAGTGGATGCGTAATATTATTGAAGCACAGGTATATGATGCAGACAGTACATCTACTGCACAATATGGTATAGAAGCAGTAATGCCTAAAGCTAAAGGTGGAACAGGTGATAAAGTATTAGTTAAAGTGTTAGATAGGAATAGAGAGTATCGACGTAATGTTAAGCTACTTAATAAACTACAGTTCATAGATAAGTATGAGGAGTATGTAACTAATGAGATGAACTATCACATACTTCAATTAATTAAGATAGGCATCAAGCACAAGACTATCATGGAGCTTATGGAGATAAAGAGTAAGTCTACATTCTATGGATGTGTGAATGAAATAGTTAATGTATACATGGATGCACAACAAGGTCACTATGATTAATCGAACCAATCGAACACATCGAACCATTCGAACCATGTGTGCATTAGTCATATCAATAACATTATACTAGAGTCATACGATACGAATACATGAGGCACATCACATAGTGGTGTGTCTTTCTTTGTTATATAAGAGGTTTAACTATGGAAGATTACAATGAATACAAAGAACGTAAACGATTCTACAATAGTAAATCTTGGGAAGATGTTAGACAACAGGTTCTAAAGCGTGATAATTATGAATGCACTTGGTGTCGTGAAGAAGGTAAGGTCACAACAACTGGATTAGAAATAGATCACATTCAAGAGTTACAAGATAGACCAGATTTAAAACTTGAACCAGATAATCTTAGAACACTTTGTAAAGCTTGTCATAATAAAAGACACACTCGATTTCAATATGGTGGAAATCAATTCAAACCAAAAGAAATAAAGTGGAGAGATGAACGTTGGTAAAATCATACGCCCCCGGTACAATCATTTCCCAATTATTTCCCGATAGGGAGAACGGCGTGAGGGCTCGATTTCGCAAGTTTTCATAATTCTTTCATATGTAACCCTAACCCCGCCCAATAAAGTAGAAAGGAGTGAAGTCAATGCAATTAACTGCAAAACAACGCAAAGAGCGTGAAAAGTTAGTCGACAAAGAAGAAAAAAGGCTACATGATATATTCCGGGACATACCACAAGAAAAACAAAACGTCGTTGAAGGCTTAATCATTCAAGCAGCACGTATGCGAGTGATGTTGAACTATATGTGGGAAGATATTCAAGAGAATGGCGAATACGACATGTTCCAACAATCTCAAAATGTACCTGCCTATGAGCGTGAACGACCAATTGCTCGTTTGTACAATACACGTGACCAATCTTATCAACGTGTGATGAAACAATTAACCGATTTATTACCTAAAGACGCCAAACCTGTAGAAACCGACGAACCAGTAGATGATTATGTATGATTCGTAACAAATATGTAGATGAATACATTCAACAATGGCGTGACGGTAAAATCATTTTAAATCAAGAACGTATTGATCTGATTAACTACTTAGAAAATCATGTTTTAGTGAAAGATAATATTTACTTTGATGATGAAAGGATAGATAAGTGTATCAGATTCATCAATAAATGGTACTTTCCAGTACAACCCTTTCAGAAATTCATCATTGCTTTTTTGTTCTTGATGGATGAAGAGTTAGATACCCCATACTTCACAGAATTTGCTTTGTTCATGGGGCGTGGTGCCGGTAAAAATGGTTTCATAAGCGCAATTAGTGATTTCTTCACTACACCAATACATGGTATTAAGAAATACGACATTTCAATTGTTGCAAACAGTGAGGACCAAGCGAAAACATCATTTAATGAAATATATGATACTTTGCTTGAACATAAACGAAATAAAGTAGCAGAAAGACCTAAAGCACCTTATGAAGTAAGTAAAACTGAAATTAAAAATAGATCTACGCAATCGATAATCAAATATAATACTTCAAATACGAAAACTAAAGATGGTGGACGTGAAGGTTGTGTTATTTTCGATGAGATAGCTATATATGAAACGGCTGACATGGTTAACGTAAAGCGTGGTGGATTAGGTAAAGTACCTCATGATAGAACATTCTATATTTCAACTGATGGTTTTGTGCGTGAAGGCTTTATGGACGGTATGAAAGATAGAATTTTAGAAGTCTTAGCAGGTAATAATTCAGAAGATAGAATATTCCCGTTTTATTGTAAACTTGACGACCCTAAAGAAGTTGATGATGAAACAATGTGGGAGAAAGCTAATCCTATGTTGCATCCACCATTAACCGGTTATGCAAAAAACTTAAAACGTAAAATTAAAGAAGAATTTAATGTATTACACATCAATAGATCAAACAAACCTGAATTTATGACCAAACGTATGAATTTACCTGAAGTCGATGAAGAGAAAGTAGTGGCGCCTTGGGAAGAAATCAAAGCAACGAATAAGCCGTTACCTAATCTCGAAAATAAAGCCTGCATTGGCGGTCTTGACTACGCGTTAGTACGAGACTTTGCCAGTGTGGGCTTATTGTTTAGAGATAATGACGAGTATTACTGGTTAACACATTCATTTATCAGACGTGAATTTTTAGAAACAACACATCTTGAGCCTCCAATTGAGCAATGGGCAGATGATGGTTTATTAACAATCGTTGATGATGACGTCATTGATATTTCATACATTGTTAATTGGTTTTTACAACAACAAAGTAAATACAATTTAACGAAAGTAATATCAGATAATTTCAGAACCGATATTGTTAGACGACCATTTGAAGAGGCAGGTATACCATTAGAAGTGATCAAGAACCCAACTGCTATACATGGTTTGCTTGCACCTAGAATTGACACCATGTTTGCTAAGAAACAAATTACCTTTGGGGACAATCCATTGATGAGATGGTTCACCAACAATGTGGCAGTCAAAATGCAGCCAGATGGTAGTAAGAAATACATCAAAAAAGATGAAGTTAGACGTAAAACTGATGGTTTCCATGCCATGTTACACGCGCTTTATCGTGCAGATGAGATATTAGAGTATGATCAACCATTTATCATGGCAGATATTAGCTTTTAGGAGGTGAGATTTTGAGTATATTCGACAGAATTATGGGAAGGAACGAAGCAATCGAGTTTAGTTACGATTTTGAATTGTTACATGAGACATCACACAAAGCTTACATAAAAAAGTGGGCATTAGATACGTGTATAAATCATATAGCTAGAACAATTAGTCAAACTAAATTTGAAATTATCGATAGTGAAAGTAAAGATACATCTTCGACAACGCACTATAAATTGAATGTTAGGCCAAATACTGATGAAAGTGCTGCAACATTTTGGCAAAAGGTAATACGAAAGTTGATTTATGACAATGAAGTATTAATTGTTGTGACTGATTCAAAAGATTTAGTTATTGCGGATGACTTTGTAAGAGAGGAATACGCACTCTATGATGATATATTTGACCACATCATTGTAGGAGAGTTCGAGTTTGAACGTTCATTCCGAATGGGCGAAGTGATATATCTCGAATATAACAACGAAGCAATTACAAATATGTTATATGGCTTGTTTAATGATTATGGAGATATCTTTGGTCGCATGATTAAATCTAATTTAATGACCAATCAGATAAGAGCTACCTTAGGTATGGAGGCTAATACACCATTAACCAACGCAAGTTATGATGATATGCAGAGATTTATCAATAATGCATATAAAGCGTTTGAAAGTAATGATATAGCTATTGTTCCTATTCAAAAAGGTTATAAATATGAAGAACATTCAAGCAATAATAGTACAAAAATATCATCACAAATCGATGATATGGCTAAAGTACCAAATCAGTTATTAAATTATGTAGCTAGAAACCTTGGAATTCCAGTTGGATTGATTAATGGGGATACGGCAGACATAGAAGCTATGACTGATAACTATATGAAATTCTGTATTAAACCTATCATTGAAAAAATTACAGATGAATTGAATGCTAAGTTGTTCAGTGAACGTGGTTATAAAGAAGGTAAACGAATCAAAGCGATAAGCATTGACCAAAAAGGACCACTTGAAGTGAGTGAAGCAGTAGACAAACTCATTGCAAGTGGTTCTTTCAATAGAGATGAGATCAGAGTGCTTACAGGCTTTGAACCTATCGGAAGTGAAGAAATGCAGAAATTTATTATCACTAAAAATTATCAAACCGTGGATGAGGAAACTCCAGGTAATGAAGGAGGTGATATAAATGGCGAATAATGAAATAGATATCTACGGCTTTATAGATAGTCAAACAATCGAAGGTATGACGATTAGCCCCCAGACTGTAAGAGAGCAATTAAAAGCAATGGGTGATGTTGATGAAGTCGTTGTAAACATAAATAGCAACGGTGGAGATGTTTTCAGTGGCGTAACGATATACAACATGCTTAGACGTTTTGATGCTCATATTACTGTCAATGTTGACGGACTTGCTGCAAGTATTGCTTCTGTGATTGCAATGGCAGGTGACACGATTAATATGCCAGGAAATGCAATGCTTATGGTCCATAACGCATGGACTGTTAATGAAGGTGATGCTAGAAGTTTTAAAAAGCGAGCCGAAGATTTAGAACGTATTAATAGTGTTGTGTTTAACAGTTATGTCGATAAGAACCCTGACATTGACCATGCGCTTCTTCAAGATTATATGGATGAAGAAACATGGCTAACAGCTAAAGAAGCTAAAAAGTTAGGACTTATTGACAATATTACTGAGAACTCAAGAGTTGCAGCCGCAACCACATCAACAATCTTGGGAGGTGAGACATTCATGGCAAGATACCGTAACGAAGAACCTAATCAACAACCAAAAGAAACAAATGATATCACTGTTGAAGATGTAATGGACAAATTAGAAGAAATTTTAGCAGAAGTTAAAAAAGTTAATAACAAAGGTTCAGAAGAAACTGAAAAACAAACGGAAAGTAAACCTGCAGAAAACAGTTTTGCACGTTTATTCAATATGAATATTAAATAATAAAGGAGAATTTAATTATGGCAATTGATTTGGAAAATAAACAAGAGTTTCAAAACTCTCAACAGTTATTAAAAGAATTTTCAAACATGAGTCCAAAAGCGACTGATGAAGAAGTAAAAGCAAAATACACAGAATATATGAATGCATATTCTGAAGAATTAGCAAACGCTATTCGTAAAGACATGAAACAAGAACAAGGTGACAATGCGGTATTAAACGCACGTAATGTTAATCGTTTAACTAACGATGAAAAGAAATTCTACAACGCATTAGTCTCAGAAGATCATGTAAACACTGATACTAACTGGAAAGATGGAGAATTATTACCTGAAACAGTTGTTGATCGTATCTTTGAAGATATCGAAACTGAACACCCATTATTGAAACATATCACAATTCAACGCACTGGATTACGTGCACGTGTGATTCGTTCAGTACCCGAAGGTCAAGTTGTTTGGGGTCCAGTGTTCTCAGAAATTAAAGGTCAATTAGAGGCATCATTCTTTGAACAAGACGTGACTTTAGGTAAAGCAACTGCATTTGTTGTAGTACCAAAAGACTTAAAAGATGCAGGCGTACAATGGGTTGACCGTTATGTACGTGCACAAATCAAAGAAGCTTTCGCAGTAGCAATTGAAAAAACTGCTATTCAAGGTTTAGGCGCTGCTAAAAACCAACCAGTAGGATTAATGAATGAAATTAATCGTACAAACGGTGCGGTATCAGAAAAAACTTCTGCAGGCACATTAACATTAGCTGATGCAGAAACATCAATTAAAGAAATTGGTAACATTATCAAAAACTTATCAATTAAAGAATACTATGATAAAGACGGTAATGTTAAACGTTCTAAAGGTGCTAGCGTATTAAATAACGTTGTTATTGCGTTAAACCCTGCAGACTATATCTACACTGGTATTGCATTCATGCAATTACACAATGGTCAATTTGTAAGTCCGGTTCCATTTAACGTGACGTTCGAGCAATCTGAATTTGTACCTCAAGGTAAAGCAGTAGCATTCGATAAAACACGTTATAACTTCTATGCAGGTAGCGAAGTCATCGTACGTGAGTTTGACCAAACACTAGCATTAGAAGATATGGACTTATATACTGCTAAGCAGTTCTTATATGCAGAACCGGACGATAACAAAACTTCATTCGTATATGATGTTGATTTCAGTTCATTCGGTGCGCCTACATCAACTGACGCTGCAGCAACTGAGCCGACAGCATAGGAGGTGTATATAATGGCCAATTATAAAGTGTTAAAAAACTACAACGATAAGCAATTAGAAAAGTCTCTTAAAGCAGGAGACAAAGTAGAAATGACAGTGAAACGTGCAGATGAAGTTGAAAAAACTTTGTCTGCAAATGGTTTTAAAGGACCTTTCTTAGAACGAGTTAGAGAATCGAAGTGATTTAAATGATTACTGATACGCATGTGGAAGAATTCAAAAATCGTAATAGAATTTTTTATGATATCGAAGATGATCGTATTAAAAATGATTTAGGGATGTCTTATGAAGATATCAAAGCAAAATGTGGGGACTTCGATATGGAACAATCCTCATTAGGTCGTGAATTAGTTTATGAACGTACAAGATATGTATTCAACGATAAACTAGAGGAATTCCATAATAATTTTTTATCTAGTATTGTTCAATTTCAAATCATGAACATGGAGGTGTCAGATGATGGCACTACAACGTAATGAATTTGTGACTGGTGGCGACATGAGAACGCCAGTTGCATTTTATAAAGCAACACCGACAGACGATTTTTTTCCTGGTGAAACTGTGGAAGAGGTCGTTTTTAAGTGTTTTGCTAATGTTTATCAACCATCACAGAAAGATTTGGATATGACGAACAATCAAGCTAGTTTAACTATGGTAACGTATCACCCTATTAATATAGAAATTACTGATGATATGTATTTTGAAATTCAACTACCCCAATATAAGAATAAAAAATACAATATTCAACAAGTCTTTGATGATACAGATAACCATAGGAATATTAAGATTATTGGGAAGATTTCAGAATGAGCGTAGACGTTAAAGGTGTTCATCAAATGCTTAGGCAAATTGGCGAAAAGTACGGAGAAGACCAAATGCTTAAAGCTCAAGATAAAGCATTGAACAAAGGCTCTAAATACTTTGTAAGTGTGTTGAAAGCGAATTTTGAAGTGTTCCGTGATACAGGTGAAAGTATTCATGAAGTTTCAGTTACTGACCCTTATTATGTTCACGGGAAAACAAGAATGGTTAAAGTTCACTGGCATGGTTCAATGAATCGATATGCGATTATACATTTAAACGAATGGGGAACAATTAAAAACCCAAACCCAAGAGGTAAAGGTGCAATTGCCAGAACAATGTTTATGACTGAACGACCATTCAGAGAAATTATAAAGAAATCATTGGAAGGAGACTTGTAAATGTTTGATATGTTGAAAACTTTAAAAAAATATCTATTGAACAATGCAACAATTGCTCAACATTGTACAGGTCGAATTCGAGCTTACACATATGATGAGACGGCAGATAGGTCGAATCATTATATATTGATTGACCCTCTTGTCTCCCCACAACCTGAAACCTACGCAAGTGATATTAATTTAACAACCGAATATCTATACCAAATTGATGTTCGTGGTCCTAATTATGATGTGGTTAAACTTCTACAAGAAGAGATCCGTCAAACCTTATGGTCAATAGGATTTAAACAAGTGGATGGAACTGATGAGTATGACACAGATTTAAAACTGTATATGGATGCACGACGCTACCGTGGAAATCCTTATACGATAGATGGTTTAAGACATATAGATAAAAATATTTAAGTGATTAGCCTTTCGTGAGAAACGAAGGGCTATTTTAATGCAAAAATTTAAGGAGGATATTTAAATGGGTAGATATAATGCCGCTACAGGTTTAGGAAAAATGTACTATGCAGTATTACAAGAAGAAAGTGATGGAACAGTTAAAACATCAGGTATTAAAGAAGTAGATTATGTTCAAGAACTTTCTATTGAATTTGGTGAAGAATTAGAAAAAGCTTATGGTTCTAACAAGGTTGCTGAGATTGCAAAATCAGCAGGTGAAACACAATTATCTTTAACTTTCCATAAACTACCAATTGATGTTCAAAAAGACTTATTAGGGTTAATTGAACATGAAACAAATAAAACAGTTTATGGCTTTGGTAAATCAACTGGTATTACTTATACAGCCGTAGCTATCCCACGTACAATGGAAGATGGCTCTCAAGAGTGGTTTGGATTATCAAAAGGTGTATTCACACGACCAAACAAAGAAGGACAAACTAAAGAAGATGGTGTTGAATTCGGTTCAGATGAAATCGAAGGTCAATTCATGGAACGTAAAGTTGATGGATTCGATGAAGAGTTAGCAGTGGTTATGGCTTACGATGACCAAGGCAAAACTGAAGGTCGTGACACGATTTTCAATTCAATCTTCGGTAAAACGTTTGATACAGTTCAAACAACAGCTGAACCTTTAAGTACATCAACATCTTCTGATGACACTACTGCAACTGAACCAACTTCAGATTCAGGCGCGACTGAACCAACAGCATAATTGATTTATAGACGACTTCGGTCGTCTATTTTTGTATACAAAAATAAAAACTAATTATTCGGTCTAAAAAACCCGATGAAAAGGAGAATATAAATTATGGCAGTTAAGAAATTTATTGAATTATACGATGAAAATGGAGAATTAAAAAAATATCATGCACCTGCTTTTATTAAAGGTAGTGTTGCACGTAAAGGTTTCAACTTAGGTAAAGAATTCCAAAAATTAGAACAAGATGGCGGCGAATTTGACGATAACTTACTAGATAAATTATATAGCTTTATCGCAAATGATTTATATGATGGCCAATTCACTGCAGAAGAGTTTGAAGATGGAATTGATGCACGTGAAGTTATCACGGTTGCAATGGAACAATTAGGCGGTATCTTAGGTGACGAGGGAAAGACAACGAAATAGATGACTCTCGTTTAAAGCCCGAAGATTTCACTTATGAAAAACAATCAGAATATCTTGATACGCTTTATAAAGAGTTGATGGAAAATGGTTGGAAAATGCCTGAGATTGACAACACAGATATTTATCAGTTACTTCGCATTATGAATAATAAGAAGAAATCTAAAACGAAGAAAGTTGGTAAGAACGAGAGCCTAATTGGAGCTATAACAGGTAAAGACCCTAGAGCTTCAAGCTAGGCTCTCTTTTTTTATTTCTAAAGAAAGGAGAGTGAGTTGAATGGCAGATGAAATTAAAGGTTTTACGATTGATTTAGGCCTAGATACATCAGATATTGATCGCGGTATGGCCAATTTAAAGCGTAAGTTACAAACTACTGATGCAGAAATGAAAAAGAACCTTTCAAGTTTCGATAAAGCTGAAAAATCAGTAGAAAAATACGAAACTGAAATTGAAGGTCTCAACAAAACACTTACTCAACAAGGTAGAGCGAGTGAACAAGCACAGAAGAAGTTAGATCAGTTAAGACGTGCACAAGAAACCATGTCAGATAAGCTTGAAGAATCGGCACGTAACGCTCAAAAAGCTAAAAAAAGTTATGAGACCTTAGCTGATTCTTATGACAAGTTGAACAATGAGTTGAAAGAACATAAAGCAAACGTAAAATCTGCACAAGAAACACAAAAACAAATGCAGAATACAGTGACAGCATTGAGTGCTAAGATGAAGAATGCTAAAAGCTCTGTCGACAGTTTACAAAATGAATTCAATGAATTAAGTAAGTCAGGTAAAGCAAGCAAACAAGAGCTAACGGCATTAGGTAATCAGTTAACTAAAGCTAAAACGCAATATGCGAGTCTTTCAAAATCTGTAGATAGTGCTAAACGTGATTTAAATGAGTCTAAAATAGCAACGGCTAACGCCAAGAATGAATTACAAAATTTTAGTAAAGCGAATCAACAAGCGATGGCAAGTGCAAAATCTGCAATGGATACAGCTAAAAAAGAAGCGAACGCAGCAGAACAATCTTACGCCAGTTTAAATCGTGAAGTTGGTCAACTACCCGCCAAATTAGACAGAGCCGAAAAAGAAGTTTATCAACAAGCATTGGCTTACAACGTTCTACAAAATAGAATAGATGAAACAACATCAGAAATGCGAGAATTTCATAGAGAACAAACGAAATTCTTTGGCATGGGACCAGCATTAACAGCTATGGGTCAACGTTGGGAAGAAGTCAACGCTAAAATAAATAAGATAGGTAATAGCTTTAGAAACGTTGGTTTTGTTGTTAGAGGTATATCGTTCGGGGGTTTAGTATCTAACATATCTACCATCATACCAGTTGCTGGAAGTGCCGTAAGTGCTTTATCTGGTATTGGTGGCGCTGCAACTGCTGCTGCAGGTGGTGCTATTGGGCTTGGTGGTGCTTATGGTGTAGCACTAGGTGCAGTAACGGCATTTAGTGGCCAAGCTACAACCGCGTTGAAAATGCTTGAAGATGGTGAATTGAGAGCAACTGCAGAAGTTAGAAATTACCAGTCAGTTTTAAGTAGTTTGCAAAATCAATGGAAAGGTTTAGTGCAAGCTAATCAAGCAGATATCTTTAATACTATGGCTAATGGTATAAATATCGCTAAGATTGCGTTGACAAGACTTACACCATTCATTTCAAAAACCACAAGTCAAATAGCGCAAGCATCTGCTAGAATGCGTGATTGGGTTAACTCATCTAATAATGCAAACAATGCATTCAAACTCATTAATAATATAGGTCCGCCGATATTCCAAAACTTATTAAATGCAGCAATGAAAGTGGGAGACGGTATTACCCACATGTTTACACAGTTTGGACCATTATTTACATGGACAGGTAAAGGTATTGAAAGTCTAGCTAATAAATTTAATGCTTGGGCAAATAGCACAAGTACAGATAAAGGTATAGCTCAATTCATTCAATACACTAAAACGAACTTGCCAATTGTAGGTCAAATTTTTGGTAATGTGTTTAGTGGTATTATCAGTCTGTTTAGTGCTTTTAGTGGTCATTCACATAACGTACTAGTAGGCATGCAAGGTGTGACACAATCGTTTAAAGATTGGGCGGCGAACTTAAAGAACACAGAAGGCTTTAAAAACTTCTTGAAATACTTAGAGACGAACGGACCTATTGTATGGCAATTACTTAAGAATATTGGATCCATTATTGTAGGGTTAATTAAGGGAATGGCACCAGTTGGCGCAGTAATGTTAAGAATAACTACTGCATTGACAGGCTTTATCGCTAAAGGTGCTACGGCTAATAACACAATGGGACTAATGACAGGTATCTTAACAGCAGTGGGTGGTGCACTGGCTGCAATTCTTCCAATGTGGGGAGTATATAGAACAGTAGTTGGTGGTGCCTCGTTAGTAACAGGTGCATATAATGCTATAGTAAATGTAACGAAAACTTCGATGGCTATTTGGACAGGTGTTACACGAGCTCTTGCATTAGCACAAATATTAAATGCTAGGAACACTTCATTAGCAACCATAATGACAGGTAAATATTCTATTGCTACAAAAATGGCAGCTATAGCAACACGCGGATTAGGTTTAGCCATTAGGTTTATGACTGGTCCAATCGGTATAGTTATTACTGCTATTAGTGCTTTAGTTGCAGGTATTATATATCTATGGAAAAATAATGAAACTTTTCGTAATTTCGTTATCTCTGCTTGGAATGCCATAAAAAATACTGCTATATCTGTGTTTGGATTCCTTAAACCTTACATCATCGGTATTTGGAACGGAATTAAAACGGCATCAATGATTATATGGGGATTAATGAAAACATCAGCCACATTAGCATGGAATGCTATTAAAATGGCCGTACTACATCCAATTCAATCATTAAAACTAGTTATCACTGCAGTATGGAATGCCATTAAAATGGGCGCAGTGCTTGCATGGACAGGCATCAAGACTGCGGTTATGTTAATAATTCAAGGTTGGCTTACTGCCGTTAAAATTTACTTCGGTATGTGGAAGACAGTCATCACTGCAGTGTGGAATGGTATTAAGTATGTATCAATTGCGATTTGGAATGCCATTAAAAATGGTGTAATGGCGATTATTAGAGTTTGGTTCACTATGATGAAAGCGTCCTTTGCCATGTGGAAAGCCGTAATTACTTCGGTATGGAATTCAATTAAAACTGTTTCAATAGCAATATGGAACTCTATTAAGAACAGTGTATTAGCTATTATTCGAGCTTTCATTGCAGGAGCAAAAGCCATAATTGGCGGTTTAAAGGCATTTGTTACAAGCGCTTGGAATGTCATTAAAAGTGTCTCAATTCGAATATGGAATACTATAAAAAACAGTGTGATTGGAGCAATTCGAGCACTTTCAAATGGTGTTCGTAAAATCATTGGCGCTTTAAGAAGTTGGATTATAGCAGCGTGGAATTACATTAAGAATAAAGTCGTTGCATTGGCAAAAGCATTAGGTGCAGGAGTAAAAAGAGCTTTCACAAGTTTATCAGGTATAGTTAAAAAGATATTTACTGGTATTCGAAACTTTACAGTCAAAGTATGGACTTATATTAAGAATAAGGTTATTGCTTTAGCAAAAGGCCTTTATAATGGTGTAAAACGTGCTTTTACTGGTACATGGAACTTTGTAAAACGCGTATTTAATAATATAAAGAACTTTTCTGTAAAAGTATGGAATTATATTAAAAATAAAGTAGTTAGTTTAACCAAAGGATTATATAACGGTGTCAAACGTAACTTTACATCAACTTGGAATATCACTAAATCAATTTTTGGTAAACTACGTGGTTGGCTTACTAAGACTTGGAAAAATATCAAAAATTCTGTGGTTAATTACGCTAAAAATCTTTGGAGTGGCGTAAAAAATACATGGAACCGCTTAAAAAGTGGTACAAGTAGCACATTCAGTAGAGTGAAAAGTGATACGATTTCTAAATGGAAAGGTATCAAAAATTCTGTTACTGGTCTTGCAAAAAGTTTATGGAGCAGTGTTAGAAATACATTTAGAAATATGGCAAGTGGATTAAAAACATTGATTGGTAGAATCAAAGGTCATATCGGTGGTATGGTCAGTGGAGTTAAAGGCGGATTAAACAAATTAATCAAAGGTGTTAACTGGGTAGCCGGTAAATTGAGTATGGATAAATTACCATATATCAAGTTACACACTGGTACGACTTCAACCCATACACAAAATGTTGTAACTAACGGGAAAATAAACAGAGATACTCTTGCTACTGTTGGAGACAAAGGACGTGGAAATGGTCCAGGTGGTTTCCGTCATGAAATGATTCGTTATCCTAATGGAAAAACTGCAATCACACCTAATCGAGATACTACAGCTTATTTACCTAAAGGTAGTTCAGTATTAAATGGTAAACAGACACACTCTATATTAAAAAATAATCCTCAATTCTCAACTGGAACATTACCACGTTTTGCAAATGGCACAGGTTTCAACTTGCTTGGCGGAGGCAAGAAGCCTAAAAAACACAAGCACGGAGAAAATGTAGTTGGTGATGTTATAGGGAATGCTAAAAAAACTGCAGGTAACGTTGGTAAACAAGCCAGTGCTATTACAGGTAAGGTTGTTAAAAGCGGGAAAGCTATTGTAGATAAAACACTAGAAACTGCAGGTAAAGGTAAAGACTGGCTTAAAAAATCTGTAGGTGATGTGTTGGACTACATAGAACATCCAGGGAAATTACTTAATAAAGTCCTTCAAGGTTTTGGTATTAGTAAGGATAGTTTCGGTATAAGTAAGGCCGCCGAACTACCATACAATATGATGACTGGTATGTTTAAAAAACTTAAAGAAGCTGCTACTAAAAAAATCGGAGAATGGTTAGAAGAAAGTGGTGGGGGCGACGGTGGTTACATTGACTTATCCAAAGGCATCAACTTTGGATTTGCAAGAACTGCTGCTGAAGCTGCAAGAGCAGGTTACCCATTCCCTCGACCGCATCACGGTTTAGATATTAACTATAAACATGACAAAGTCTACTCAACGATGTCAGGTACAGCTAAAACTTTTAGAGGTTGGAGTGGTGGTTTTGGAAACCACGTAGAAATTACGAACGGTAGTTTAAAATCTATTTATGGACATCTACATAAACTAGCGTTTAATGGAACTAAAAAAGTGAGACCAGGTACCTATTTGGGTATTTCTGGTGGTGATCCTGGCGAAGATGGAGCAGGTGCGGGTAGCTCCACCGGGCTTCATTTACACTATGAAATGCAACGAAATGGTGTACCATTTGACCCTACAAGTTGGTTGAAGAAACACAATGGTGGCGGTGGAGGTCAAAATAAAGCTGCATCAAAATGGCGTGGAGATATTCGACGTGCTGCTAAACGCATGAAAGTAAATCTTTCAGGAAGAGAATTGAATGGTATCATAGCTCAAATTCAACGTGAGTCAAATGGTAATGCAGGTGTTACTCAAGGTAATATTGGTGATATAAACAACTTACGTGGTACACCTGCACAAGGATTACTTCAATATGTGCCTAGTACATTCAGAAGTTATGCAGTAAGAGGTCATAAAAATATCAAAAATGGTTATGATCAATTATTAGCATTCTTCAATAACTCAAATTGGCGTCGAGATTTACCTTACGGACGTTCTGGTTGGGGGCCATCAGGTCATCGAAGATTTGCAACAGGTGGATTGATTAAGGATTCAGGTTGGTACAATATCGCAGAAGGTGGATACCCTGAATGGGTAATCCCAACAGATCCAAATCGTCGCACAGACGCTATGAAATTACTAGCACTTGCTGCTAAAGACATTCAAGGTTCTAAGACAAAAGGTAATAAACGTCCTAGTGCATTTAGTAGTAAAAGTGTACAAACTAATAACAACGATACTGAATTATTACTCAAAATGATTGAGGGACAACAACAACAGATTTCACTATTAATGCAACTTGCACGTAGCAATCAAGACATTGCAGACAAAGATTTTGAACCTGTCATTGATCAGTTTGCGAACGAAAAACAAATTTTTAAAGGTATTGATAAATACGAAAGACAGAAATCAAGAAAAGCAAAATTTAAACCAGTGGGAGGTTAGATAATGCTTGATACAATAAAGGTAAATGATAAAACACTTCCATGGTTGATTGTTGAAAGAGGGTTTGAAATACCCTCTTTTAATTTTGCTATTGAAAGTGAAGAAATAGCTGGGAGACCAGGAAGCATTGTAAAAAGTAGAAATTTAAAAGAATATCGTTTTGAATTACCTCTTATCATACGTAATGATTATTTATCGCATGGAGGCATGAAAAAGTTAGACGATGTATTAAATGAAGTCGTACGATTTTTCAATTATGATGAACCAGTTAAGTTACAGTTCACGTCTCAAGATTGGTATTGGAATGCATATATAGAAGGACCCATCGAATTAGACAAAGACCGTATCGGTTTTTGGTCTTTTAAAATAAATGTTGTTTTAGCAGACCCTTACAAATACGCCGTTGAAGGCACCAAAAACACTGCTATTTCAGACCAAGTCAGTGTGGTTAGTACAGGAACTGCAGATAGTCCAGTAATTGTGCAAGCAACTGCATTACGAAATGCAAGTTACTATATGATTACTAAAAACGATGAAGATTACTTCATGATTGGCGACGATGACTTGGATAAACCAGTAGAAGATTACTCTCCAATTCTTTGGAATAATGAAATGCGAGCTTTTACAGGTTGGGGAAAACAATCAGGAAGCACCATCAATGATAACTACACAGGTGGTACCAATGGCGGTAGTTTTGAAATGAGTTCATCAAACGATGCATTTAAATTAAAACAAGATAGTATCACATCGACAACAGGTTGGAATGGCGCAGAATATAAGCATAGCTTTGGTAAGTCTGCACAAGATTTTGTTTCCACTTGTAAAATTCATGTGAATCAAAAGAATAAAGGTTCTACACATTTTGCTCAATACTTATACGATACAGATAATCGCTTAATTGCAAGTATCGGCTACCGAAATGCTAGAGCAAACCAAGCAATTGGAAGTATTGTAATTACACTATTTGACCAGTTAGGTCAACAGAAAAAGATATACGAATATACGAACTCTCCTATGTTTTATAAATGGGATGACATCGTCATATACATGCGATTAGAACGTGTAGGTACAACCTTTAAAATCAAAACATGGAAATATAAAGAACTCGATTATCCTAAACGTGTGATTCCAGTCGATGTAAACGAAAAACAATGGGAAGATAGTGGGAAGTTTTACCAACGACCTATCGCAGCAGTAAGTGTTTATATCGCAAAGAATGGTAATTATAATCACATGCCTACGTACGTTTTAGGTAGTTACACTCATGAGAAGTTACCTAAACCACCTAAAGCACGTGACATGATAATCAAAAAAGGTGATGTGATTAACATTAATACACAAGATAAAACTGTGACGATTAATGAAGATCCGTCACTTGATTTAAAAACATTTGGTAGTGATTTCTTTAATATCAATAGTGGTTATAACGAATGTATCATCTATCCAGAAAAAACTTTTGATACTACCGTTTATTGGCAAGATAGATATTTATAAGGAGGTGACGAATTGAAACATACAGGCATTCATATTTTAGATTTTAATGACAAAATTATTGATTATATTAGTCGTGATGACGGCGCATTATTAAATGCAGTGATGAGTAACAACGCCGAAGAAAAATCAGAAACATTCGATTTCACAATGTTAAATGATCGTGCTGAACATTTGCGTGAACGTAATCGTATTATTGCACAAGATAATAATGGTGTTTATCGTGAGTTCATTATTTCTCATGTGGTAGATAACTTTGATGGTACAACTGATGTAGAAAGTAATGCATCATATTTAGAAGATATCGATAAATCACGTCCAATTAAACCTGGGAAATATAGTTCGTATAGCACGTCTCAAGCATTGAATGAGACGCTACGTAATACTGGTTGGGAAATGTCAGATGACACTGAACATGGTGGTATGAGAACAACATCATGGACTTCTTATTCAACACCATATGAAGTGATCAACATGTTATGCACAACATACGGTATGGTGGCAGAATACTATATAGAACTTGGTTCTCATACAGTAGAACATAGATATGTAACATTAAAGAAACCAGTTAGTCTATTTAAAGGTAAAGAAATTACTAAAGGTAAAGACTTAACAGGAATGACACGTACCGTTGATATGTCAGAAGTACGGACTGCATTATATGCGATTGGTCCTGAAAACGACACTGGACAACGATTAGAAAAAATAGTTACAGATGATGACGCTCAGGCACAGTTTGGATTGCCTGGGCGTTACTTATGGAGTGTATACGAGCCTGAATCAGACGATAGTAATATGACTGATAAGCGTTTAACCACACTTGCTAAAACCGAACTTAACAAACGTAATAAATCGGCAATCAGTTATGAAATAACTTCTACAGATATACACAAACACTATCCAGAAATGGTTGTATCTCTGCACGACACAGTACGTATTAAAGATAGAGATTTCAGACCACCGCTTTATATAGAAGCAGAAGTCATTGGCGTTGATTACAACTTACTCACTGATGAAAGTAACTATAAATTCGGCAACGTAGTTGAATATGAAGAAAATAACCTAAGAGATATATTCAATAAAAAACTTGCCGATATAAGTAAGAAATTGAATGATAACGTAACGAATATCAATACTATTGTGAATGATGTAGTTGCAGGCCAATTAGAATACTTTGAACGTAAGATATTTAAACAAGATACGCCACCGGAAAATCCGGTTAACGATATGCTTTGGTACGATACGAGCAATCCTAATGTTGCAGTGTTACGTCGTTACTGGAATGGTGAATGGTTAAATGAAACTGTAGATGATGTTGAGAAAATCGGAGGTATCACGAGAGAGAAAGCGCTACTAAGTGAATTACAAAACACATTTGCCAACCTTTCAATTCAACATAGTAAGATATTGAATGATACAAACGAAGTATTAAACAGTGAATACTTGGTTGATACAGATCTTAAAAACAAACTTCAAACTGAAATTAATAATATTGATGAAATCTACCTAAGTATTCAAAATGATTTAAACGCTATGACTCCAGATACTGCTACTATTGGTGCTTTAATAGATGTTCAAAGTCAATTTAGTTCCTATAGACAAAAGTTACAAGATTTATATAAAGCTATGCGTGACGCTCAAGTTTCGGCAGATAAACGATTGCAGTTACTTCAATCCCAATATACTGATGAGAAATTTAATGACGCATTGAATAAAGTGGCTACTAAGTTTGGGTTAACTATTGATGAAAACAACAATATGGTCGGCACACCAGACGTTATAGAGAAAGCCGTTCAAGCTTCACGTGAGGATACAGAAGAACAGTTGAAAAGTTATGTAAAAAGCATAGATTATCAAACTGATAAAAACGGTATTGTTCAACGGCTGGATAGTGCCGATAGTGAAAGATTACAATTAAGCAATCAAATTAGCGATAAAGTGAGTTTAAGTGAGTATCGTAATTTAAAAGTAGGCGGAAGAAACTATTTAGCAAATGACAATGTAGAATTTGGTACTTTCTTTTCATCAACAGGTGATCCGGCAGGTACACCAACAACTAGAGTAAGAAATATAAATTTCATACCTATCACTGCACTTGATAATTACATTATGAAAATCAACAAACCTATAGCTAATAAAACATTACAGGTGTCTATTTATCAGTATGATGCGAATAATGCATTAATTAAAAGTAGTGGTTTTTCAACACTATCAGATACACTGAATTACAACTTTGATACCGGTGTGGAAAAAATTAAAATGTTATTCAGATATTCTGATAACACGGATATGACATTAGATGATATCAGAAATGCAAAAATTAAGTTTGAAAAAGGTACTATTCCGACTGATTATGATATAGCACCGGAAGAAACAGATACCAAACTTACCAATATGAATACTTCTATCAGTCAAAACGGTAAAGATATACAACAACGTGCTACAAAAGAAGAACTCAACTCTAGTAAGAAAACATTATCTAAAGTAATATCGGACTTCACAAACAATGTTGCTACAGGTATGACATTCACATACGACGAAAATGGCGCAATTCAATTAATGAATATTGGTAGTGACGGTATTAAGTTGAAAGGTGATAAAGTTGATATCACAGTTAACAAAGATTTTAATGTAGTCACTCAAAATTTAAATAATAAAGTGGGTAAAGATGAAGTTGTCAATAGACTTAACTTATCTAATGAGGGATTAGATATTAACGTCAATAAACTAGGTATTGTCGGCGGGGATTCAACGAATAATTTAACGATTAGAAATAATCAAATTTTATCTAGAGGAAAGTATTCTCGAACATGGTCAGGTGTTACGGATACACCAAATGCAACCGTAGGGATTCGTAACGGTTATATTATGAGTTCAAATGAAGATACGGGTTATAACCTGTATATGACAGAAAAAGGTTTATCCACAATGATGAGTGGTGGATTAGGTTCCGAACAAGCGGGTGCTTTAGAATTTCATTATGATTTAATGAATGATAAATCACGAGGTGTAAGATTAAGTTCAACCTACGGTGTTGTATTCTTACAAGCTGAACAAAGTCGTATATATACTAGATCACGTTTTACAACCAATATAGAAACATGGGAAGGCTCTATCTATTTAAGACCATGGGCAGGCGGTCGTGTTGGAGCTAACGAATTTTCATTCTATATAAAACAAAACGACACGCCGCAATTTACTGACGGTGTTTTACTATTCGGAGAAATAAGTAACGAAACAAACATACCTGGATACGGTAATGCAGGTTCTGGTATTAGATTTAGGAAAGCTGGTATGCCAACAGAAACATATGGCGATTATGAGCCTATTGTATATGCTACAAATAATGCAGGAGATATTGGTAGTGGTAGTTTTTATGGAAATAGACTGTACGGTGATTGGACAACAAAAACAGATAACTTATACGCATGTGTTAACAACAAGTTAAGAATCACAGACATCAAAGGTTACAATAGCGGTAATACTAATTATAAAGATTTGCAGTGTAAAGATATTCAAGCTAATACTATACGTGTTAACACTGGTAATAACTTTTATCTAGGTGTTTCTACAGGTGAATTACGAGTAACTAATAACTTAATGTATAACGGTGGAGATATTGGATATAAACCAGTTGTAGCAAGTGACTTTGTAAAAGCTTCAAGAGCTGAGTATAAAAAAGACATTTCACTTTGGAAAACAGATGCTTTAAGAACTATCGCAGAAGATTTAGATTTATATAGTTATAAATATAAAGAGGATGAACAAGAAATAATTCATCATGGTCCAGTAATTGGAGATGATTATAAAACGCCAAATGTTTTTGTAACAGGTGATGGTATAAATACCAATGAATTATTAACTTATGCTTTAAAAGCTATTCAACAATTAAATGAAAAAGTTGAGAAATTGGAGGAACAAATCAATGGAAAATAATAATCAAGGATTACAAGCTAATCCACAACTAACAATTAACTATCTTACACAGGAAGTAGCAAGACTAACACAAGAAAATGCAATGCTAAAAGCAATCATACAAGAACAAAATTCAGAAAGTGCCGAAGAAGAGTAATCTTTGGCACTATTTTTATACAAAAAAATTAGGAGGAATTTATCATGGCAAACGAAGTAGTAAATAGAAAAGAAAATTATATTTTGGTACAGGTATCACCAGAAGGAGAAGAGGCAGTTTTAAATCTAGACTATAGAGGTCAATTTTCTTTTACGCCAATTCCATCACAAGCTTATAAGATTGATGATTTAAATAAAGCACAGAAGTTAGCTTCAAGATTAAGCGAATTAAACCAGATGAATTATGAGTTTGGCATCGTTACAAGATTATATGTAGTTAAAGTAGCGAAACAAATTGTTGATGTTACTTATACTGATACAGATGTAGTAGAATAGGAGTGGCTTTATGAAAAAAACTTACTTTGATTACATCCATAAAGTTATTCTGTATATGGGTACAGGACTGTTGATGTTCGAAAGAGGTTTCTTTTGGACAAAAGAACAAGGAGCTGTTTTAGGAGATTCACAATTCTATATAGCGCTTCACAACATCATGCCTATATGGATATGGGGAACATTAGGCATGATTTTTAGCTTAATGCTAATTATTGCACCTTTTTTCTTACCTAAACATCAAATCAATAATACATTTAACTACTTAATTATGATTGGTGGCGCAGGTAATGGTTTGTTCTACTTCTTAATGACATCTGCAAGTATATTTCATGCTATTAATTGGCTTAGTCCACTGCAGTTTTCCACACTCGCAGTGCTAAATTTTATAATTTGTGTGCTTGGAGTGATCGGCATTGTCCGAAAACGATGAAAAATATGTATTACGTCATGAGTGGGAGCGTAATACAGGTAAAATTTATGAACGAATTAATGAGAATGACAGGAAACAAAAAGAGGCAATTAATAGTTTGAACAATAAAGTGGACAAGCAAACGTTAATACAAGAACAAACCTATGAATCACAGAAGAAACAAGAAAGTCATTTAGAAAAAATCAGTGATAAAATGACCGGTTTTGTATCAGAAGTGAATGATTTAAGGTATGAAGTTAAAGGTCATGACGAACAATTAAAAAGTTTCAGTCAAATATTAACTAAGAAACAAACATTTAATGTAGGTATAGCGACCGCAATAGTTGGTGGTGTGTTTAGTTTACTCACTGCTGCAGTTGGATTGGCACCTATATTATTTAAGTAAAGTCGGCGCAACGCGTCGGCTTTTTTATTTTAAGGAGTTGAAGTAATGGAAAATGTACTAAATTTAAATGATTCGAACGATGGCAACCGTATAAAGCAGGGCGACCTATCACACATGAGATACATCTTAACTGACGCTAATAGTGACGATTTAAACATTAACGGTAAACCTGCAAAAGTTTATTTAACTGATGTGACAGGTGTCAAATACACCTACGATACGACGGTTAAGCAATCAGACAATGCATATGTGTGCGATGTAGTGATCAATCAAATCATACCGGCAGGCACGTATACATTAGAAATATGGGTCGATAATCGCTATGTTTTCCCATCAGACACAAAAACCAAGATTCAAGTGACTGAAAGTGTCATTGGTCGTCAGATAGTTAATGTAGAAACGCATAATTTGTGGGATGACATTCTAGCTTATGGCATTCAAAATGGCATGATTAAACAAGACAGTGGTTCTGACTTCGTTATAGGTAATCAACCACCAACAGACAAAAATAAAATTTGGATAGATACGGGAGTGAGTGAATAATGACTGAAGTTAAAAATGGTGTATTGAAGTATTATGATGATAAAACAGAAAATTGGGTCGTAGTTGAAACAGAGCCAATCGCAGAGAAAGTCGTAGAAATTATGCGTGATGATTGGTTATCACATAAAGGACAACTTGAATGTTGGTTGTTGAAATACACAACAGAAGATGACCCGAATTTACCAGAACCAATATATGTAGCTTTATTTGTCGATAGTGAATCAGTTAAAAACTATGACAGAGATACATTAGAATATTTCTTTAAGGATTATATTAATAATTTATCAAACAAGAAAAATTTCAAACTAAACAACTTTATTAAGGAAATGGAAGATACAAAAGTGGTTTTACCACAACAATTCAATGTAGAAATTAACATGCACATTAATGATCCAGAAACAGAAGTATTGTTAAAAGAACATAATAATATCACTGATAATCCAGATGTTACTGATGTGTTAATAAATAACACAGGTTCACTCACTGCAAGCTACATTTACAACGGTCATGCAATTCCAGAAAAGCAATACACATTCAAAGCTAACCAGTAACGGTTGGCTTTTTATTTTACTCAAAAGGAGATAATCAAATGACTGCAGATAAATTAAAACAATACATCGGATTATTTGGTGGTATGTTAGGTGCTTTATACCTTGCATTAAAAGCAAGTGGTATCGAAGTTCCTTTTTTAATGCCAGATAAATTAGACGCATGGCAAAACTTTGCTACGTCAATAGTACCTTTTGTAATTGCGATATATGGCGTCTATAAAAACACATATGTTATTCACTCGCATTCAAAAGCACAAGAAGAATATTTAAAAGAAAATAATTTAAAATAGGAGTGTTATTAATGGCTACAGAGAATTGGAAAGGCGTTAAAGTAAGATACCAATTATTAACTAAAGGCACGCGACGTTATGGTGAAAAAATGGACGGTGGTAAACCACAGTTCATCGTTGCGCATGATACAGGTAATATCAACACAACTGCACAATCAAATGTGACTTACTATGAGAATACTTATAATATACCTTGGAACAGTGTAGCTAGCGCGCATATATTCGTTGATGATAAAGAATGTATCATTTGTATACCGACGACAGAGAAAGCTTGGCACGTGCTTTATGATGCGCCTACAGATAACATTTGGTACAACAAAGACGCTAACGATGTAGCGATAGGTGTTGAAATATGTTATTTCAGTGATAGAGAACGTAGTAGAAAAGCGTTAGACAATGGTGCTAGAGTATTAGCATATCTTGCAGAATATTGGCATATTGATTACAAAACTAGAATGCCTGGACATCAAGATATTCAAGCAGATAAACAAGATCCAGGCAATGCATTAGAGGCGTCGGGATATGGCAGAAATACATCAAATCTTGATAAATTAGTCGCTAAATACTACAAACAAAACGTAAAAGTTAAAGCTACACCAGTTAAAGTAGAAAAAGTCGCGACATCATTTACACGTGATGAATTCGTAAAATGGTTAAAATCTACAGTAGGTAAACAATATGATTATGATTTATACGCAGCTTTTCAATGTTTCGATTACGCAAATGTAGGTTGGGATAAATTATTTGGTCATGGACTTAAAGGTAATGGGGCGAAAGACATTCCTTTTAATGCTTATAATAAAGATAAGTTTAAAAATGAGGCTACAGTATATAAAAACACACCTAGTTTTTTAGCTAAACCAGGCGATTTAGTCGTTTGGGGAGAACAAATGGGCAATGGTTGGGGTCATGTTGCTTGGGTTGTTGAGGCAACACTCGACTACATCATTGTACTTGAACAAAATTGGCTTGGCGGTGGATGGACAAGTGGACCAATCAATAACGGTACTGGTTGGGAAACAGTCACACGTCGTAAACACGAATACGACACGCAAATGTGGTTTATACGCCCTAAATTTAGTAACAAGAAAGCAGAATCTAAATTACTCAAGAAATCGAAAGAGAAAAAGAAAGAAAAACAGATCACATGGAATTGGAAAGGTAGATTTACTACTAATACAACAATCAAAGTAAGACGTAGTCCAAGCTTGAAAGGTTCTGTAGTTCCAAGTTCTGATTGGTTATTATCAAATCAATGGGTAGACTTTGTCAGCATTACTAAAAAAGATGGCTATTGGTGGGCGAAATTCAAATATCCTACTAATCCATCATCAGGTTATTTCTACTGTGCTTTGTGTAAGATAACAGATAAGCAAGAAAGAATTAAAAAAGAGAAGTATTGGGGTTCCATTAAGTGGAAATAATGTGTTATATTATATATGGATTTCAATCCAGTTTAGTTATAAGATATTTTATATTCATATTTTTTCTCTATTTAGAGGTAGTCGTGGGGACTACCTCTTTTTTTGTGTAAAAAATAGTATTAGGGTTTCATTAATTAGAAATAATATGTTATATTACTCGTGGATGAGAATCCAACTTGTTTAGTTATAAGAATTATTTTTCATAAGAACCTTACTTTTCTTTTTCCTTTCAGGGCAGTCCTCGTGACTGTCTTTTTTTAAAAAATATGATATATTAATAAACATAAAACCAAAACTTTTTACATTTAGGGTGTCCATTTTGTGGACACCTCTTTTTTTATGTGAGAGTTTTACAATACAAAAAAAGAGCGCTATCTTGTACCGAGAAAAGACAAGATAGCGCATTGCAGTTTAAATATCACAGAAAGGAATGATTTTTTAAGTTCACCTTAAAATATAAAGATGAACTACACAATCATACCAAAATATTTACACAAAATAAACCAAAAAAAAGAAAAAAATAGTTGGATGCTTTCTTAATGTGTAGTATAATTGTATTTGTAAGTTAGTTAATGACTTACGAACTTCAAGTGAAGGGAGGTTAAAACCTTGGTTTACTTGATAGAAAAAGCGCTAGAACAATCGATATCATTACTGATACTAGTTCTTCCAGCGCTTATAAAACAACTAAGAATATGGCATCTAAATTATCTAAACATCACTAAAGATAATTAAGACAAGTAATCAACTGGAGCCTTAGGGCTCCTCCCTACACTTGAAGTATATAATAAATTTTGGAGGTTTTCAATTATGACAGGACAAATGTATTTATCATTGTTTATATTAAGCCTACCATTGCTACTATTCATAGGAAGAAAAACGCATTTTTATTATTTATATAAAAAGAATGGACGTAGATAATATGAGTGACTACAAATTAAAAATAATTGAATTGATCGAGAGTGATATAACAGGGTATCAAGTTTTCAAAGATACAGGGTTAAGCCAAACGGTTATGTCGTCCTTAAGAACTGGTAAGCGTGATGTTGATAATTTAAGGTTGGGAACAACCGAAAAGCTATACGACTACGCATGTAAAGTGTTATAGTGGTAATCTATAGTCGCTACAATAACCACCCACACATGTCACTGGGTGGTTTTTCTAGTAGATTTCTAGTAATTTTCTAGTTTTGTGACTGACATTGATGTCACTCGCAAATATGCTATAATTAAATAGAAATTGCGGTACATATTTGAGGAGTGTACTTGAGGTAACTGTTGCGACGGTTGCCTTATTTTTTATGCCTAAAAAAATGTTGCCAAATGGCAAAATAATTGTTGACTTATTGCCAGTTGGCAATTATAATATAAATATAAAGTAATCGAGGAGGAAAAATAAAATGTTAAATATATATTCTGAATTCAAACAATGGGCTAAAGAAAGCAGTAAATGGTTTATGGATACAAAAGATTGGTTTAAATTCGAGACGGAAAATAAAAGTTTCTATGTGTTCCCTGCAGATAACGGAGATACTATTGAGATTGAAACTTATGAAAAAGGCGGTTCTTTCGTAGGTTCAAGTAGAAACCTACCTGCAGTTTCTTGGGCTATCAATTACACTAAAGAAATGGAGAACGAATAATGAGAAAAGAAATTCGAGATCTATTGAATAGCAATATCACATCATATGAGATTTCAAAAGAAACGGGTGTTTCTAATTCTGTAATATCCAGATTAAGAAATGGTGAACGTGAAATCGGCAAAGTTACACTTGAAACAGCCGAAAAATTATATGAATACGAAATAGATCGAATTGAAATGAATAAATTAACTTATGTAGTAGATATGCACAAACAAGATAAGACCTTAGAAATTATTACAAAAGAAGGAGAAAGTTTCTACTTGTATGAAATTAGTCCACAATGGTTTGATAAAAAAGATTACATTCTTGAATTAATTAAAGATGAAGATTTAAATTTGCATTTCGACGGCGAAGAAATCGAAGAACCAACACAATTCGATTACACAATTCAAGAGGTAAAAGACGAGTTAAATAACTTATAATATGTTATAATATACCTAACGATAACGTCTTTTAAATTAAGATACTATATTCTACTAGCCACGTTCATATGAGCGTGGCTTTTTATTTATCAATATGTTACTATATATTTGGAGTTCCTATGCTCCGGCTCCCAAAATAGACCTTTCAAATATTTTAGCCGCACTCTTAATTGAGTGTGGTTTTTTGATACCAATTTTGATACCATTTTGTTTTGAAACTGAGAAAATGAGAAAAATACAAAAGACGAAAACCGCATTAAATCAACGTTTCTCGTCTCACAAAAATTACATATATTTAAATTCGACTTCCCAAGGATCATTATGTATTGAAATAGGTTTTTTATTAGTTGTTAACATGAAAATTACTCCTAAAAGAGGGGGACGTTAGTATAAAATTAGATATGTAAATGAAGTAAATCATTAATATGAATTGATTCATAACAAAATATAGTTAAATCTAACTTTTACCGAGTCTTTCTCTTTAAATTTTGTAAAAAGTACAGTAAACATTATTAAGATTATATCGCTTTTTGTCAAATTCTGTTAGGATGATATTATCAAAAAACAAACTAAAGGAGCGCTTATTTAATATGAGTGAACAACAAACGATTGACCAAATTAAAACACGATTAAACAAATTTATTGAAGATATTGATCACGTAAACCCTGATGAAGTACGCGTTGAAGACATTGATGAGTGGATTGGATTATTAGATCAATTAGAAGAAAAAGTGAAACAAGTTTCAAAATAATTATAGGTTATCATTATTAGTGACACTTTAGTGACGATTAGTTTTCATTTGTTAGAAGATGTTTAAAATTATGTAAAAGAGTGAAAGTAATAAATATAATCGTACAATAGAAAGGTGATTATATTATGAGTAAAAAAGTAGCTATTATTTTAGCAGATGAATTTGAAGATATAGAGTTAACAAGCCCTAAAGAAGCATTAGAAAATGCTGGTATTGAAACAGTTATCGTTGGAGATAATGAAAACCAAGAGGTTGTAGGTAAACATGGAGAAAAAGCAACCGTTCAAGTAAGTATTGCTGATGCTAAACCAGAAGATTACGATGGTTTATTAATACCAGGTGGATTTGCACCTGACCATTTACGTGGTGATGCAGAGGGTAGATACGGTACTTTCGCTAAATATTTCACAACAAATAATGTACCTGCTTTCGCAATTTGCCATGGTCCTCAAGTGTTAATTGATACTGATGATTTAAATGGTAGAACATTAACAGCAGTATTAAATGTTCGAAAAGACCTATCTAATGCTGGTGCACATGTTGTTGACGAATCAGTAGTTGTAGATAACAACATTGTAACTAGTCGTACACCAGATGATTTAGATGACTTTAACAGAGAAATTGTTAAACAATTAGAAAATTAATTTAAGCATTAATTAAGCACTGATATAGAGCCTGTTGATTAATTTCAACAGGCTATTTTTATATTTATTGATATATAAATGGATATAATGTAACTATAAATTTTCAACAAAATATAGTTAATACCATTTGTGATCACGTACACCCTGGGACTGATTTTTATGATTAACTATAGCTAAACCACGTAAGTACTGGTAAACTCACATTATAACAGTGAGTTTAAGTAAAGGAGCAAATGCATGAAAAGAAGCGATAGATTTGCACAATCGAATGATACGTATCAACGAGATATGCGTGAACCTCACTATAATACTTATTACCAACCAGTAGGAAAACCACCTAAAAAGAAAAAAAGCAAACGTATTTTTTTGAGAATTTTAATCATATTAACAATTATCATAGTTCTGTTTTTAGGATTAATGTACTTTATGTCTTCTAGAGCTAACGTGGATGATTTAAAATCGATAGAAAATAAAAATGATTACGTTGCTGCTGATCAAATGCCTGAATATGTAAGAGGTGCATTTATTTCGTTAGAAGATGAACGATTTTATAAACATCATGGATTTGATTTTAAGGGTACATCGCGTGCATTGTTTTCAACATTAAGTGATCATGATGTTCAAGGTGGTAGCACGATTACACAACAAGTTGTTAAAAATTATTATTATGATAACGAACGTTCATTTACAAGAAAATTAAAAGAATTATTTGTAGCACATAAAGTTGAGAAACAATATGATAAAAACCAAATACTAAGTTTTTATTTAAACAATATATATTTTGGTGACAATCAATATACGGTAGAAGGTGCAGCCAATCATTATTTCGGTGCAACTACTAATAAAGATAATCAAAACTTAAAGCAAATTAGTGTTTTGCAAAGTGCTATTTTAGCTAGTAAAGTCAATGCACCAAGTGTTTATAATATTGACGATATGTCTGATAATTTTATAAATAGAGTTAAAACAAATTTAGAAAAGATGAAACAACTTCATTATATTTCAGATGAACAATATGAAGAAGCAATGGCACAATTAGGTAACTAAAACTTACCCTATCATATGCAATATGAAAGACTTAATTACAGTTATGTGTAACTGAAGTCCTAATATTGGGTAGCTGATAGGGTATTTATTTTTGTAAAGCAATGGTTTTTAGATAATTATCAAACTATGTCATAATAAGTAATATACAATACGCAAGTGGAGGTGCATGATGCCTAAAATCACTAAATTAGAAGTTCAAAAGAAAAATAAAGAGCGGTTTAACCTATATCTTGATAATGAATTTGAAATGGGAATTGATATTGATACTTTAGTTAAATTCAATTTAAAAAAAGGTCAAGTATTAGAACCCTCAGATATGGAACAGATACAAAAACATGATCATTATCGTAGAGGTTTAAATGATGCAATTCAATTTCTGTCATATCGAAAACGTACTGAAAAAGAAGTTAGACAGCATTTATCAAAAAATGAAGTTTCTGAAGGTGCAATTCAACAAGTTATAGATTATTGTTATCAAGAAAAATTAATAGACCATGATGATTATGCAGAAAGTTTAAAAAATACAATGATTAATACAACTGATAAAGGCCCTGAAATATATAAACAAAAGTTGTATCAAGCTGGCGTAGAGCCTAATATTATCGACCAGTATACAGAAATATATATAGAGCAACAGCCACTAGAGGATATAGTTAAAGTTGCGCAGAAAGTAATTAGAACTAAGAAAGGACCGACGTCTAAGGTAAAACAAAAAGTCATGCAATCATTGATGCAAAAAGGGTATACGATGGAAAGAATTAAAGATGCTATGGATGAATTAGACTTTTCAGAAGATGAAGATCAATTGGACCATATGTTACAAACAGATTTAGAAAAAGTTTATAACAAGCAACAACGTAAATATGAAGGTCAACAAGTTATAAGAAAAACGATAGAAACACTTATGAGAAAAGGCTATAAATATGATAAAATTAAATCTAAATTAGAAGAAAGTGGTATCGAACATGGAACAGAAGAAATTGAGTGAGATGTCTGAACAAGAATTAAGACATGAAATTCAAACATATAAAGAAAAAATGAGAAAAGCAGAAATGAACGGTATTTTAAATGAATATGACGTTTACCAAAGTAAAGTCATTGTAGCAGAAAGCTACCTTGTTGATCGTAACCAAATAGAATTAGGTCGTATTTATCAATTAAATGATGGTAGTGATCAATATTTTAAAGTTGAAAGACTGAAAGGTATATTTGCTTGGGGATTCCGAATTAAAAGTAGTGAACCCGAAGAAGGATTACCAATTGCATTATTAAAATTGTAGAAGGATGAAATAAAATGGGAAGTTCAATCGTTTTAAAGTTACTGAAAGTCACTCATTATTATAGAAACAAAAAAACTAAAAAATGGTACTTACCTTTTGGTTACGGCGCAGATGACATTGATTTAAATAATATTTCACTACATATATACCAAGGAGAATCTTTAGGTATTATTGGAGAACCAGGTTCATCAAAAAGGTTAATAGGAAGGTTGTTATCCGGATCTATCGAACCTGACAAGGGGAAATTAGTTCAACTTGATCATATATATTATGGAGATATTGAAGATAGACGTATGATTCATCAAACTGTTAAGGATTATGTCACTCATATCGTTGAATTATTTCCTTATAAAATATCAAATCATAAAGCTGATCAAGTGATACAATATGCCCATGTAGATGAGCAACAAGTGATTTCTAAATTGTCAAAACAAGAGTTTGCGCAATTGTTATTAAGTATAGCGAGATCTTGCCAATCTAACATCATCATTTTAAATCATGTGCTTCAATATTTAGATGAAACATTTATGAATAGAGCTACAGAACTATCTAATGAATACATAGATAATAATCAAACAATGGTCTTTATCGATGACGATATTGATAAAATCGAACAAGTAAGTAACTATATTACATGGGTTTCTCATGGTCAAATTCGTATGGAGGGCTCTGTAAACCAAGTTATTCCTACCTTTATAGAACATGAAAAAGATCGAAAAAGTATTGAATCTAAAGAAGCACTTGCGTCATTTGACCTGGATTGGAAAAAAAGTAGAACAAGAATGCCAGAGATGACTTATAATTTTAAACGAATAGAACGATATAATCATGCTAAACCACCAGTATTCTTGGTAAGATTTTGGACATTGATGGTTAGCTTTATTTTAGGTTTAGCACTGATGGGTATATTTATATTCAATAATTTAGGCATAGTTAACGTACCTGAAAATAACCAAGCCACACTTCAAACACAAGCTAAAGATACATATGAGGATAAATTGGCATACGGTATAGCCTTAAAGGGCAGTAGTAAACTTTCAGGTTCAAGTAATTTAACTTTGCCCAAATATAGTGTTGTGACTATTGATGGTGAAAACAGTAAAAATTATCGTATTGATGTAAGTGGTAATCGTTATACTATAGCAAAGAATCAATTAGAATACTTTAATCCAGCAGGTTTATATGAAAAACATAGTTTTAAAACACTATCTCCATATATTAAATCCAACTACAGTAAATATGTGGATTACTTCAATAGCCATTTACATAAAGAACATAGTTCTGTGAAAAAGTCACTAGTACCTGAAGATGATAATCGTTTTGTTGCTGATATAACATCTCAGCCGATTAAAATGATATTTAACGATGAGAATCAATTAAATGGTTTTGTGATGCCGATTGTGAATAAAAGCGAGCTGAAAGATAAGTTTAATATCAAGAAGGATATTTGGATTTGTAAATCAGGAGATGGTTACTTTATTGCTGATTTAAAAGATAATAAATGGATATATATTGAATTGTAGGTGTAAACATGATTGATAATATAATATTATATTTTAAAAACTTACCACATCTTTTAACATACACGTTAAAAAGAATTAAAAGTTTATGGAAGTGGTTCACCTTAAGTTTTATAGTTGGCTTAGTGTTTATTTTAATCGCAGAACTATTTTTTAAATTTACAAATGCTACAGAAGTTATCCATGGTATTTGGTTATATAGACTAATAACACTATTTGCATTTATCTTTATCATGCTAACTTTTTATGGATGTTATAGATTATATGCTAAAGATTATTTAATTACGAAATCTTTTCATATTACACCAGTAACACCTACTGTAATTACCACGATTGTTGGAAGTGTAGTGATATTTATACTAATGACTATCATTGCATTATTAAAACCCATAAACTATGAAAGTTCATTATTAGCGACGTTATTCTTTTTATTTGTTTCTATAGTGTTGATAAGTTTATTGTCAGTAACATTCGGTCTTTTGAAAATACTAAATTACAAAATTGATAAATATTTCTATATCTTTTGTGTAGTAGAATTTTTGATATTGCCTATAATTTATATGCCAAAGACACACTTGACGCTTATCGAACACCTATTAATGTTAAACCCTTTATATTATATAGTTAATGGATTGGCGCAATCAGTGTTATTTGGAAACGTGAGTGTAGCTAATCTTCCATATTATCTATACATGTTATGTTTTATTGCAATCATTTCTATTATCAATTTTGCATTGTCACGTTATGTAGCACATGCGAAATATAGAAATCAAAATATAAAACTACAAAAAGTAATTCAATCTAATGATGAAAAAAATAGCTTGAATGAAATAAATAATAATGAAAAAGTAGAGAATGAGCAAAAGAAATAATAGGAAAAATAGCCAAGGACTTGGAGAATGAAGTTATCCAAGTGCCTCGGCTATTTTATTTGGCGAATAATTTACGCTGAAGTTTATCTTCGCTAAATACCCATCCAATATATGAGTGGTCGATTTCATCTTGTTGAGTTAAATGAGCAATTGCAACAAATGCATAATGATCATTATTTAAATATCTCAAGTCCATTAATCTAATTTCAGTAGTACCATCTTCTAATGGTGTTGTTTGCCAACGATAAATCGATGAAAAATTTAAAAATGTCCTAATATCTTTATTGTTTTTAACTTTCCATAATAATGAATCAATTGATAAATGTTGACGTTTGACCTTATCACTAAAAACAATGTTTCTACCAAATGATCTACCTACATAATCATGTTCATCAGTTTGAATTGCTATACGCCATTCCATAAATTTTAAAGTAGGAATCACGAAAACTTTAACAGGATTATGTTCTTGTTTAATTTGCTTCAATGCTTGTTTTCTCAAGAATGATTGCATTTTAAAGCGGACAATATAGTATATTACGAGAACCCCGATAATCGGGAAAAAGGCTAAGTAAGGATGTACACCAAATGCCCACAATGCCACGCCAATACATAGAATAATAAATATTATTGGGTCGAACGTATTAATTACACCAAGTTGAATCCACTTATTTGTAATAGGTCTTAAAGCTTGTGTACCATAGGAATTAAAGATATCAACAAATACATGCAAGAACACAGCTAATTGCGCCCACATCCATACATGTAAAGGGTTCGTATGGTTGAATATGACAAAAATTAAAAACGTGATTAAAATAGGCCATAAGATTGTAAAAGGAATAGAGTGTGTAATACCTCTATGATGTGAAATATACGTTGAATTATCTTTTAGTTTTAAAACTGTATCTCCGTCAGGTATAAGTGATCCTGCAATTAGTGTTGTAGCGGTTGCTGCAAATGTATCTGACATAGCAGGATCTTGTGTTGCAAGTGCTGTAAGGCCAACACCAATCACGATATGCGTGGCTGTATCCATATATGTTCACTCATTTCGTCTTAATTTATAATATATTATAATCTAAAAGTTGGAATAAAAAAATCAACTCACATTAATTTATATAACATGTATGTAAGATAGCCTTTGTGCTTAATTTAAAACATCAAAACACGTTGAAGAAAGGGAAATATATGTATTTAGAAGACAATTTTAAAAAAAATATAATGCAATGGTTTAATCAAAATCAACGTTCTATGCCTTGGCGTGAAACGACGAATCCATATTATATATGGTTAAGCGAAGTTATGTTGCAACAAACACAAGTTAAAACAGTTATTGATTATTATGACAGATTTATACAACGATTCCCTACTATTGCGGATTTAAGTGAGGCGCATGAAGATGAAGTACTTAAATATTGGGAAGGGCTAGGATATTATAGTCGTGCACGAAATTTTCATCATGCAATCAAAGAAGTTCAACATGAGTATCAAGGTATTGTGCCGTCAGATCCTGAGAATTTTAAAGCCTTAAAAGGTGTTGGGCCATATACACAAGCGGCAGTTATGAGTATTGCATTTGATCATCCGCTACCTACTGTTGACGGTAATGTATTTAGAGTTTGGTCTAGACTTAATAATGACAGTAGAGATATAAAACTACAATCCACACGTAAAGCTTATGAACAAGAATTATTACCATACGTGCGTGAAGAAGCTGGTACATTTAACCAATCTATGATGGAACTTGGTGCATTAATTTGTACACCTAAAAATCCACTCTGCATGTTTTGTCCAGTACAAGAAAACTGCGAGGCATACGATAAAGGTACTGTATTAGATTTACCTGTTAAAACTAAGAATGTTAAAAAGAAAACGATTGATCAAAGTGTTTTTCTCATTTGTAATAAACGTGGTGAATATCTATTAGAAAAACGACAAGAAAGATTATTAAGTGGAATGTGGGAATTCCCGATGTTTGAAACATCTCATGCAATTGACCAAATATCAAAGCAATTAAACCACCAGATTGAACCTTTATCTGAACCGATTTTTAAATTAAAGCATCAATTCACGCATTTAACATGGCATATTAAGGTGTATAGCGTACCAGAGGAACTTGAGATTGAAGCGTCGTCTTTACCTGAGAATATGATATGGTTTGATTTAGAACAACGAGATCAATTTACTTTTCCAGTACCTATGGCTAAAATTTATCAATTTATTGAAGGATAACAGTAAGGAAATAAATGTATTAAAAGTATCAATTTAATTGCATCAAAGTTCAGAAGTACTTTATAAATATGATATAATCTAAATGGTTAAAAAGTATAAAGGTGGTGTGGAGTATGGTAAAAGAATCCATACCTAAAGAAGGACAAGATATAAAGATTCAAAGTTATAAACATGATGGTAATATCCATCGTGTATGGTCTGAAACAACTATTTTAAAAGGAACTGATCATGTCATTATCGGTGGTAACGATCATACGCTAGTAACAGAAAGTGATGGTCGTACATGGATTACGAGAGAACCAGCTATTGTCTACTTTCATTCAGAGTATTGGTTTAATGTCATTTGTATGTTCCGTGAAGATGGTGTCTACTATTATTGCAACTTGTCTTCACCATTTGTATGTGATGAGGAAGCTTTAAAATATATAGACTATGATCTTGATATTAAAGTTTATCCAAATGGTAAATATCATTTGTTAGATGAAGATGAGTATGAACAACATATGAATCAAATGAACTACCCTCATGATATTGATGTTATATTGAGACGTAGTGTTGATATTTTACAACAATGGATTGAACAGAAAAAAGGGCCGTTCGCACCAGACTTTATTAAAGTATGGAAAGAACGATATAAGAAAATTAGAGATTATTAAGCAAATAAGATGTAAAACATATAGAGATGGTTTATATTATTTAATATTGCCATTGGATTATTTAAAATGATTATTAGATATGAACCAATCTCTATCAATATAGCTAAACTTGATAATCATATCATTCAGAGGTTGAGATATGTAAGTAAATTACCGAAGAATAACACCTATTAACTATTTCTCTAATTTAAAGAGATAGTTGAAGTGAATCGTTATTCATGATGTATTTACCGTATCCAACCTCTGTTCCATTTTAAATAAATCAATATCAAATAAAATGTGGGGGGATTACAACAAATGATTAGACGATATTTAGAATTCGTAAAACCGTACAAATATCGAATCATTGCTACAATTATTGTTGGTATTATTAAATTCGGTATACCGATGTTAATTCCATTACTTATAAAATATGCGATTGATGGTGTTATTAATAATCACTCCCTAAGCGCTAGTGAAAAGTATTCACATTTGGCAATTGCCATAGGTATAGCTTTATTTATCTTTTTAATAGTAAGACCACCAATTGAATTTATAAGACAATATTTAGCTCAATGGACAAGTAACAAAATTTTATATGATATTCGTAAACAGTTATACAATCATTTACAAGCATTAAGTGCTCGCTTTTATGCCAACAATCAAGTTGGTCAAGTGATTTCACGAGTAATTAATGACGTTGAACAAACTAAAGATTTTATCTTAACAGGTCTTATGAACATTTGGTTAGATTGTATTACAATTATAATTGCATTAACGATCATGTTCTTCCTTGATGTAAAATTAACATTTGCAGCAATATTTATATTCCCATTTTATATTTTAACTGTATATTTCTTCTTTGGAAGATTAAGAAAGTTAACTAGGGTTAGATCTCAAGCATTAGCGGAAGTTCAAGGATTTTTACATGAACGCGTTCAAGGTATGTCAGTTATTAAAAGCTTTGCTATTGAAGACAATGAAGCTCAAAATTTTGATAATCGAAATCAAAACTTTTTACAAAAAGCTTTCAAACATACAAGATGGAACGCATATTCATTTGCAGCGATAAACACCGTAACGGATATTGGACCAATTATTGTTATAGGTGTAGGTGCATATTTAGCTATAAGTGGCTCAATTACAGTCGGTACCTTAGCAGCATTTGTTGGATATCTTGAACAATTGTTTGGACCTTTAAGACGTTTAGTTTCATCATTTACTACACTTACACAAAGTTTTGCTTCAATGGATCGTGTTTTTCAATTAATTGATGAAGATTATGACATTAAAAATGGTGTAGGTGCACAACCTATTGAGATTAAACAAGGACAAATTGAATTAAAACATGTAAGCTTCAAATATAATGAAAATGAACAAGAAGTTTTGAAAGATATTAATCTGACAATAAATAAAGGAGACACAGTTGCTTTTGTAGGAATGAGTGGTGGAGGAAAATCTACCTTAATCAATTTAATACCAAGATTTTATGACGTAACTGATGGTGAAATATTGATTGACCAACATAATATTAAAGACTTCCTAACAGGTAGCCTGAGAAATCAAATTGGCTTAGTTCAACAAGATAATATCCTATTTTCTGATACTGTGAAAGAAAATATTTTATTAGGTCGACCTGATGCAACAGACGAAGAAGTCGTTGAAGCGGCTAAGATGGCTAATGCTCATGATTTTATTATGAATTTGCAAGATGGATATGACACTGAAGTAGGGGAACGTGGTGTCAAATTATCAGGTGGTCAAAAACAAAGACTATCAATAGCACGTATTTTCTTAAACAATCCACCAATACTAATCTTAGATGAAGCAACAAGTGCATTAGATTTAGAAAGTGAAGCAATCATACAAGAAGCACTTGATGTGTTAAGTAAGGACCGTACTACTTTAATCGTGGCACATCGATTATCAACGATCACACATGCAGATAAGATAGTAGTGATGCAAAATGGACAAATTGTCGAAACGGGTACACATCAAGAATTAATCGATAAAAAAGGTGCATACGAACACTTATACAGTATTCAAAATTTATAAATAAGACAAAGAAGAGCTTAAGGCATTTATTGCCTTAAGCTCTTCTTTAATTTGGAGTTGGATATTTATTGCTAACAAATATTCGGTATTATAAATCAAAATCTTCATCAGCGATATCAATATCAGAATCTGAACGATGATAGGTGAAGAAACTAATTCGTAAACGATCTAAATGTTCCAAATGATATCGATATTCTTCAATAGCTGCGATGATTTGCATAATATTAGCATAAGAATAATGTGTTTGATATGGATTATGGATCAATTCATTTTGAAAGGCATCCATTAAATCTTTCTTTTGAGGATTATCAACTTCATATTGAAATTGAGCCACATTATATTTTGCTTTTTTAGATAAACTTTTTAAAATTTGTTCATGAAAAGCAATAAGTGAATCCAATTCTAATTTAATCTGTAATAGTAATTGATTATTTAGTTGATGTAAATCATTTTGATAACGTGACATTCTATTTAATACTTCATATGCTAATCTAGTCGTTCTTACTACTTCTTTGAATAAAATTTTCTTTCGATATTGTGCGTGGATATGCTTTTTAAATAGTGGTCTTTCTTTGTGATAAAAATTATAAATCTGCTCTAATTTATTAATCCTAGTATTTAACTGATTGCCATCTTGTTTAATATTATGAAATTCGGATGTATCATTTAGTACGAGTTTAAACCATACAAATATATCAGATGAAATGTTAGCAGAATTATAATAGATTTTCGTTTCAAATTTAGGAGGCAAGAATAACAAGTTCACAATTGAAGAACTTAGTACACCAATCATGACTAGAACAAATCTAAAGAAAGCGGCAACATAGAAAGACCCTGTATGTTGTCCCATAATGATTAATGCAGTTACACTTGCTAAAGTAGCAACATGGGCTAAGTTAAATCTGAATAAAATTGCAATTAATAATATAACTGTGACACCCATGATAATGAAATTATCACTAAAGATCGTCACCATAGTGACAGCCAATAACGCACCAATGATGTTACCTATAGCTTGGTCTGAAACTGTTTTTATCGACTTATAGACACTGGGTTGCATAGCAACAACAGCACTGACGCCGGCTAATGATTTAAGACCAACATCATCAGGTAGTAAAGAAGCGATAGACATAGCTAATATAATTGCTATACCAGTTTTTAAAATCCGAGCTCCAAGTCTCAAAAAATAGCGCTCCTTTTATGATTTATTGAATATAATATTAAATTCGTATTCACTATTGTTATACACTGACTGACAATAAATTTCAAGTGAATATAACCATTATAGATGACTTTAAAATTGCATTAACTATGGTCTTAAATTTAATAATGAGAATAGTTTAATTATAAGAAAGAAGGTAGCCAGTACTTAACATGAAATAAATGTACAATTTTATAAGTAGAAAAGGTAATTTATTTTCAATAAGATATAGTCTATTAAACCAGAATTAAATCATTTTAAATAAATAAAATCCAAGACAAAGATTATGTCTTGGATAAATTAACGGCATCCCCAAAGCAGGATTATAGGTAAAGACTCTTTTATCATAGCCGCTTGAATAATCAAAAATTATTTCATTTGACTAAACGCATAATCAGCTGCTTTAAGTGTTTGATCAATGTCTTCTTCAGTATGTTCTGTAGTTAAGAACCAAGCTTCGAATTTAGAAGGAGCTAAATTAATACCTTGATTTAACATTAATTTAAAGAATTTAGCAAATGCCTCACCATCAGAATTTTCTACTTGTTCGTAATGAGTAATCTTTTCATTAGTAAAGTACAATGTGAGAGAGCCATAAATACGATTAATTGTGGCAGTGATTTGATGTTTATCAATTAGTTGTAAAAGACCATCTTCTAATCGTTTACCTAGCTTATCTAATTTTTCATAGACACCGTCTTGTTCTAGAACTTCAAGTAATGCAATACCAGCTTTCATAGATAATGGGTTACCGGCCATAGTTCCTGCTTGATAGGCTGGTCCAAGTGGCGCTACATGTTCCATTATATCTTGACGGCCACCATAACCACCCATTGGTAAGCCACCACCAACAATTTTACCAAAAGCAGTTAAATCAGGTATAACACCAAGTAAATCTTGGGCAGCACCATAGTGAAATCTAAACGCTGTAATCACTTCATCATAAATGACTAAACTGTTATTTTCATGTGTAATACGATTAACTTCTTCTAAAAATTCTGGTTCGGGCATTACCATACCAAAGTTACCTACAATTGGCTCTACTAAAACGGCAGCAACGTCGTCACCCCAATGATTAATTGCTTCTTTATATGATTCAATATCGTTAAATGGCACAGTAATTACTTCCTTAGCAACACTTTCTGGGACACCTGCAGAATCAGGAGAACCAAGTTGAGAAGGGCCACTACCAGCAGCAACTAGTACTAAATCAGAATGACCATGATATGAACCAGCAAATTTAATGATTTTATTTCGTTTAGTATAAGCGCGTGCAACTCTTATAGTAGTCATGACAGCTTCAGTACCAGAGTTTACGAATCTAATTTTTTCTAGAGAAGGAATAGCTTCTCGTAATTTCTTACTAAATTCAATTTCTAATTCAGTAGGCGTTCCATATAGTACACCTTTGGCTGCTTGTTCTTGAATAGCTTTCGTAATATGAGGATGTGCGTGACCCGTAATGATAGGGCCATATGCTTGTAAATAATCTATAAATTTATTGCCATCTACATCATATAAATAAGCGCCGTTACCTTCCTTCATTACTACAGGTGCGCCACCACCAACTGCTTTATAAGAACGTGATGGAGAATTTACACCACCTAAAATATATTCATTTGATAATTCCTGAAGTCGTTCACTTTCAGTAAAGTTCATACTATCAACCTCTTTTAATTTAATATTGTCGCTTATTATCGTATCATAAAATTAACTTAATGAAGAAACAGGTGATTAAATGTTAAATAAAGGTGATCAATTTCCAGAATTTTCACTAGAAAATCAAAATGGAGAACTTATTACTAATGAAACGATTAAAGGGCAAGTGACAATATTATATTTCTATCCTAGAGATAATACGCCAACTTGTACTACAGAAGCTTGTGATTTTCGAGATAATATTGAAATGTTTAATGATTTGAATGTCAATATCTATGGAGTAAGTGGGGATTCTAAGAAAAAACATCAAAATTTTATAGAGAAACATGAGCTTAACTTTGATTTACTCGTAGACCAAGACTATCAGCTTTCAAATGAAGTTGGTGTATATCAATTAAAAAAATCATTTGGTAAAGAAAGTATGGGTATAGTTCGAACAACGTTTGTTATAGATGAGCAAGGCATAGTTAAAGATGTTATTGAAAAAGTTAAAGTTAAGACCCATATTGAAGAGCTAAAAAACATTTTGGAGTGATATAGATGAAAGTAGTTAGTCTGTTCAGATTAGGAGAGTTAGAAGATAAATTAAAAGAGACATTTCCACAGGTGGAGTTTAAATTTATTAAAAAAGCTAAAAATATACCAAATGAAGACAGACAATCACTAGATATCTTAATTGGATATGATGGAAGTCTAGATGAAACATTTTTAGAGGACTGCCCTAATCTTAAATGGATTGCTTGGTATGCTACTGGTGTTAATTCATTACCATTAAACTATATTAATGAACGAAATATTAAATTAACCAATAGTAGAGGTGTACAGGCAAAACAACTTTCTGAATTCATCATTGCTTTTATATTAGATGATTATAAGAAAATGAAAACATCATTTATTAATCAACAAAATAGGATATATGATTCGAAAATGACTGGCAGAAGGTTAAATGGTGATTGTATATTATTTTTAGGCACAGGAGCAATCGCACAACGAACAGCAAAGTTAGCGAAAGCTTTTGATATGAAGGTAATAGGTGTAAGTAAATCAGGTGAACATAAAGAATGGTTTGATGAGGTACAAACAATTGATAATCTAAGTGACTTATTAGGAAAAGGAGACATAGTAATCAATAGTTTACCGGAAACAGACGAAACGATTCATTTAATCAAATACAAAGACTTTGAGAACATGAAAGAAAGTGCAATGTTTATTAATGTTGGTAGAGGTACTGTAGTTGAGGAAGATACACTGATTAAAGCATTAAGTAATAATGAAATAAGACATGCCTACTTAGATGTATTTGAAAAAGAGCCATTAACATCAGATAACGCATTATATGATCTAGACAACGTAACTGTAACAGCACATATTACAGGCAATGATCATGGTATTAATCATGATGTTACAGAAATATTCATCAAAAACTTAAAACATTTTCTCAATTATGGAAATCTAATTGAGAATGAAGTAGACCCAGTAAAAGGATATTAATGAAAATACAACTGTTTTATTGACATTAGTAAATTGTAACAGTTATATTAGTATTAAGTAATAATCATTATTAACTAGAAAGATGGTGAAAAAAATGAGTGCGGAATTAGAATCAATAGAACATGAACTTGAAGAATCAATTGCGTCTTTAAGAAAAGCTGGTATACGTATAACGCCACAAAGACAAGCAATTTTGAAATTCATGATTTCTTCAAAAACACATCCTAGTGCCGACGAAATTTATCAAGCACTTTCACCAGATTTTCCTAATATAAGTGTTGCGACAATATATAATAATTTAAGAGTATTCAAAGATATTGGCATTGTAAAAGAGCTCACATACGGTGATGCATCAAGTCGATTTGATTTCAATACTCACAATCATTACCATATTATTTGTGAAAAATGCGGTAAAATAGTTGACTTCCATTATCCACAGTTAGACGAAGTGGAACAGCTAGCACAACATGTTACTGAATTTGACGTAACACATCATCGAATGGAAATTTATGGAATTTGTAAAGAATGCAAAGATAAAGAAGAATAGGCATCATTTACTCATCAAGATAAAAGTTAACAATAAACAAAACCATGTTTGATTCAATAATTGTCAAACATGGTTTATTTTTTTAGTATGGAGTAATGTGATCAACTTAATCATATGAACACCTTTATATCCTATTCAAAGAATAGTAACTATTAATTAAGAATAGCGAAGTTATTTCAGAGACAACATAAAGGGTAGATGAATGATAAATCCTGAGACGCGGATTACACTTTATAAACTATTGTTCACTTAATATAAAAATTAACTATACTTTGAGTAAATTTATACAAATTAAATAGTTGAAATACGTTGACGTAAAAATGATTACTTGGTAATATATAAAAGTCGTCAAAACGATATTAACTATTTGAAAAGATTTCATTAACTTTTTAAAGCAAATGTTGATAAAGTGTAATTTTGACTATTGAACTTTCAATTCAAACATTATATTATAGATTTTGTTGAGTCATTAATAACATATTTCTTAAAAAAAGAATTTAAATTTATTGTTGACTTCATTAAACAAACGCGATATAATGAGATATTGTAAGCGAAAAAAA